>MFYY01000100.1:30769-44097 GCA_001787855.1 Candidatus Riflebacteria bacterium GWC2_50_8
CTGAACCTGATTGAATCGATCAAGGTCAAGGATATCAAGGATGCCAATCCTGAAGTAATGCTGCCGAAGCTGCTGGCGGTGACCAGTAACCCGGTGGTAGCTTCTGCTGTCGTCAGAAAATTCAGAAGATTCTGGCCGGAAGCTCTGCTCGGTTTTTTAGAGCAGAATATCTTTTCAAAGTGCAAAAGTTTACAGCTAGCCTGCATTAAGTCGCTTGTTCAACGGTTTCCACAGAGTTTAAAAACCAGACTGTCGCAGATAGTTCATATCAATGACCCGGTGATTCGTTCGCTGGCAATCTGGAGCATGGCCAAGCATTTTCCCGAGCTTGCCGCCGATTTTATGAATGATTGTCTGGAAAAGGGCGATCGTTATAACCGCCTTACTGCGCTGCAGATCTGCTCGACCATTGATTTTTCGCTGATCAAACAGAGTCTGCTCAATCTGCTCACTGTCGAAACTGATGCAGAGATATTCAGGCTTGCCTGCACGGTTTTGCTCAACAACCCTGACCGGGAAGTCCCGTTCCGTATTCTGGGAATCATCTTCAGAACAACGCCCAGCAAGGCCGATTTTCTCAAGAAGTTCATGGCCAGCTATTGTGGCAATCTTGAACTGTCAGGACAATGTGACAATTTTGCTGATTATAAAGCGCGCCTCAACGATTATTCGAGGCAGTTGCAGGCACAGTCGCTGGTCTATAACCTGCTGGTATCATTTGATAATGAGACAGAAGATGAGCAGAGCGCCATACTGCGCCATCTCAGATACAATATTTCAGACCGCGACGTTCGCACGGCCGTAGAAAGCTTTATTGCAAAATGTCAGAACGAGAAGCTCAAACAAGTTCTGCTTGAATTGCTGACGAAGGTCGTTGAGAAGCCTGTTGCCCCGGAAGAACCGGTTGGCGATACGATTGCGCTGCCGTCTCTTGAGGTCATCGAAGAGGCTGAGCCGGTTAAAGAAGCTGATTCTGCCAGAGTGCCTCCGTTGTCGGATATGCCGGCCGGACCATCTGCGCCAGCAGATCAGGAAGCCCGGCAGATAAAAGAACTTGCCCGGGCAAGATTCAGCAAAAGCCCGGAAATGCTGGCCAAAATCAAGGCCGTGTTTGATAGTTCCTCTTCATCAGAAGCGCTTGTTCATGCCGCGCTCAAGGCGGCAATCTATGTTGAGCTCGGCGGTTACTCACATATTGCCGAACAGCATTTGACGCTGTCATCTGATGCTTTTGTTGCGGCCGGCCTTGAGTATCTGGCTAAGTTTGACTGGGATAAATTTCATATTCTGGTTAATCGCTACATCAACACTGAATCGTTTTTGATCAGAAAAGTGCTGATTGGAGCCACCAGTAAGGCTGCTCCGGATTATGCAAAGTTTTTGATCAAGCATCTGCTCGAAAGTAAAGATCTGCTAAGGCGCACGCATGGCCTTGAAGCAACTGTGCAGATGGACTTTTCCTTTATTTTCCCTAATCTCGTGGCTTTTCTTGAAAAAGAACAGGAAACTAGCCTGATTGACTCCTGTATTGCCATTTTTCTGGCAAATCCCAAGCTTGATTCGCTCTGTGCTTTTGTTGAGCTCGAAACTCGCCGGCCTGAGTTAAAAAGAATCTTTGCCGACGCGCAGCAGAAGATGCGCAAGCTTCTGATATCTTCGGGCATCGCCAAAGAGAAAGAGATTGAGGCGTTCCTGGCCAGACGTTTTGCCGAGAAAGCTTCAAGAAAAGCCTCCATGGAACAGGCTAAAGAGCTGGTCAAGATTAAGAACTCAATCAAATGGCAGACTGCGGTTGAGCAGACCGATAAATTTGACTGGCAGAAGCCTGCTTTCTATGGACTCGTCGCTCTTGCGATTGCATCTCTTTTAATGATGATTATGGGCCCTTCTGATACTGTTGAACACAAAGCAAAGCCGGCCCGGGTCAAGACAGAACTTCGCAAAGCGTCGGCCGTGGCAAGAGACAGTATTGCGCCGCCAGTTGTCGATCAGTTGCCAGGATTGCCCAAGCCTGGCGATCAGATGCTGATGCAGCTGCAAAAATATTATGCCGACAACCAGACCTGGCTGGCGAAAGATGACGCCGGGCGTGATCTGCTGGTGGTGTTGATCGAACCCGAGGTTTATATCGAAACCGAGTTTATCGGCGTCGAAGTTGACGAGGCAAGGTACACGAATTCGGGTCAGATTGTTATCTTTGCCAGATGATTTGATCACCTGGATCTCAAAAATATAATATTTTACGATAAACCTTTTTTCGGTATCAGAGTATTATAGTTGAAGAAGTGTTCTCTGGCAGATTTGTTGATAAATGTTGCGTAAAGGAGAGACGTGATGAGGCATAATAAATTCTGGTTTTGTCTGGCTCTTGTATTGCTCTGCAGCTCGGTTCTGGCGATGAATTTTAACGAGACGCTCAAGAACCATCAATCTTCTGACCAGGGCAGGTCACCTTGGACCAGGTGGTTTTCAAGCTCAAAAGCAGATGAAAAAGCCGCAGAAAGTGCGACAGCTACACTGCAGAATGGTACAGCCTACGTCAGAGTGTCGACCTCGCTGAACATCAGAAAAGGCCCCTGGGGCGAGATTGTCGGTGGTTTTACCAACAATGAACAGGTCACCATAACTGGTCGCGAGGGCGACTGGTATAAAATTTCACACAATGGCGAAACCCGCTATATCCACTCACGTTACGTTGCTGGCTCACCGGGCGGGGCAACTTCAGGCAGCAGCAGCCCAAGTGGCAGCGCCGTTGCCGTCGACAGCGCTCCGGGCTCCAGCATTGCGTCAAAAGTCGTAAATGCCGCACGCGACCTGGTTTCAAAATACAGCACTCCGAGATCCTTTCCTTATGCTCCAGCAACTAACGGCGGCTCTCTGGGTTGCGCCCAGGTTGCCACTACTGCTTTGATGAATGCCGGCGTTAATACTGGTATTCAGCTTGGTGTTCTCGCAACTATTCCGAAGCTTAAAGCCCTTGGCTGGCAGGAAGTCAGGGTTCCGCCCTACCGCGCCGGCGATGTAATTACCTGGTCTACCTACGACCGAACCGGTGACGGGGTTAAAGATGCTGACACCCACATTGGTATCGTTCTGCAAAGCGGCAACAGCGTTCAGGCAATGAGTAATTCCTCAAGCCGCAAAGTTCCCGCAATCAATTCGGCAACTTACGCTCCGGTCAGCCGCGTATTGCGCAAAGTGTGAAACATAACGAGGAAACAAGTTCATGAGATCTATAAGAGTCTGGTTTGCATTGCTGTTGTGTGTTTGTTCGGTTACGGCTTCTGCTCAAATCAACATTGAATACGGTGAAGGCCCCGGCAAGGTTGGCTACTTCAACCAGAAGAATCACCCTGGTGAAGAAGAGCCATACCCGGTCGGGCCTTTGGCCTTTCGTCTCGACGGCGAGCATGTCTGGGTCGCTGACAGTATTGGCGCCAAAATGCTCAAGCTCGATCACAACTCAAAGCTGGTCGCCGAATTTGCTGTTGTTGCTTCGCCGGCCGAATGCCTTATCGAAGATTTCGCCCTGGTAAAAGACGAGTCTGGGGTCACCAGGTCGCTCTGGCTGATTGATGGCATCAACAAAAAGCTGGTGCATTTTGACGTAGATGGCAATAAACTGGGGGAAATCGTTAACGAGGCGCTGTTGCAGCCGTTTAGAGTCGAAACCGGTCGCACCGGCCATATCTTCGTTGCCGACAAGGCAGCCCAGGAAATTATCCTGTTCGATAATACCGGTAAACTGGTTACCAAAACCAACTGGGAATGGTCGGGCTTTGCCGTAGCCGGTGAGAACGATACGCTGTTCCGGCTTTTCTTTGAAAAAGAGAGTCAGACGACCATGCTCGTTGTGCAGAAGTTTGGCGGCGAGATTGCCGGTGAAGTTGCTCTCGAATTGCCTGAACATATGAATCCTGAACTCTGGTGGGCCGATGCGACTACCGAAGAATGCGTCATTACCTACACGCCGGCGACCGGATATGTCGGCAAACTGGTTGTTGTACGCGTCGGTTTCGACGGCAAGGTCAAGGCTACTGGCGAGCTGACGCCTCCCTATGTGATGAACCGCTTTATCGACCGCCAGGCTGACAATGATGTGTGGCTCGGCACAGCCAATTTTGACGAGGCGCCCCAGGGCAGTTTCAAGCTCGCGCCGGTTGCTTTGCCGTAAGAGCTTGGTAACTGAACTTTCTTTAACAACGATCTGGCCTTCAACCTCTTAAACAATGCGGATTATTCTGGCAATAAAGACGCGACGCGGCAGCGTTGCAGTAATGATCGGCGGCATCGTTCTGGCGCTGCTGATTTTTTTTGGCGCCTTCATAAAGTATTCAACCAGCCGCCAGTATGCCACCAAAAGACTTAACCGCGTTCTTCTTGCTCGTGAATTTTCGGCGGCGCTGGCGACTCTGGCCTGCCAGCATCTCAGAGAAAAAGAGATACACAATCGCTCCGGCAAGCTGTTCAAGAGTCTTGAGAAACCTCTGTTGACAATGAGCGCCAGTGTTGCAGATAACATAGTGTTTACGCCGATCATTAACAAGCTAATAGCTCGTCTTGAGTCCGCCAACAGCGAATTATACGAATTGACCTGGAAAGTCGGCTGGGAAGTAAGAAAAGCTGATTTTAAGTCCGTTACCGCCGCTTATCCGCGCGAAAAGACCGGCCTGGTAAGAATTCCGATCGTCATCGAATACCGGGCGCCCGCCTCGTATGAAAAAATTACCGAAGAGTATATTTACACCATCAACATCAAGGTTGCAGCCAATCTTATTCCGGTTCTGTCGCGGTTTACTCTCTATGTTAAAGATGCCAGAAGCGGAGAAGACGAAGAACGTTTCAACAAGGTGGTTTCAAACGACAACGGCAACCTCGTCGAAAACGCTTTCCGACCCTGGATATTGAAAAATACCGGAAGAAACGACGCTTTTCCGGCTAATTTTGCCGAAGTTCTCAAATCATCGCGTGGCCTGGTTTATCTGGGGGGCGGGCGGGTCAATCTTGGCATTTCGCGCGGCTGGAGCATCGGTGGCGGCGGCAATTACGGCACGTTTGCCGAAGGTTTTCACCTGCTCGCCGAAGGCCGTGGTAACGGCTTTTACAAGACTGACGATATCGGTAACATGGCGTTACTCAACTGCGAAACCGGGCTGAGCAAAACCGATCTGAACAATCCAGATTCGATTTCCTGGTATGACCTGATCAAGAGCGGCTATGCCGAAATGTCGGCTAAAACCTCAATGTTCAAACTCTATGGCACTGACAATGAGCGTTCGCCGACTCTGGTTTTCGGTGATGCCGCTGCGCGCACGATTTGCGGCAAGGCATATCGCGAAAGCAGCGAGAATTACGGCCCGCTTCCCTATACCTATGACGATAACCAGTTCGAGGATTACAAGACCGCCGGTGGTGAAGACTTTGATTTCAGCTACTTTATGAATAAGTATTCTGACAATAATGGCGGCGCCACGCTCAGCCGGAGCAAATACAATCGCGAATACGCCAGCTGTCTGATTGAGGTGCCGTATAACCGCGCTCTTGGCTATATAATAACCAATTATCGCAACGATCGCCCACTCGATGCCGGCGTGATTCAGGCTTCTGATCCGTTGTTCGATTTCATCAGCGGGCAGGCTGTCAGTAAGGGGTTTGCCGAAAAGATTCCACCTCCTTTGTCAGGAATTTATGACGATATTCAAGACTTGTCTTCGATGAAAGCTTTACTCGAAGCTTTGCAGAACAAACTCAGGAATCTCTATCAGTCTGATACGCCTGATATTACGCTGGCGCCTGGCGAAAAGCTTTTGCCGGCCCTGCAGAAGCGCAGATATCTCGACAACGGCAAGCTCGATCTCAACCGCTGGCTGCGCATCAAGGCCCCTGACGGTATTGTAATCGACGAGTCACTGCGTCTGATCAGCCACGGTGGCATAATACTCGACGAAGGCAACATTGAGATCAGAAGCACTGTCAAGGCCGATGGCGGCAATTTTTTGCTCAATCTGGTAGCTCGTCGGGGTAACATTATTGTCGACGGCGGCCTGAATGGCGAGCTTGATGCTGCTTTAACCGCGACCGGCGATGGTTCAGACGTTGGCCAGGTAAAGTTCGCCGGTAATGGCAGCAGTTCTCCGATTACCGTTAAGGGAAATGTGGCGATGCAAAGAATGGCTGCCGGTTCGCTTGCCGGCTACTGCGCGCGCGGCGTCAGCATCGTTTATGCTGAAGATCTTGCCGCTCTGCCGAAGGATACCTCTGAAGACCGCTCTGAGCAGCCACTGCTCATGTTCAGCTTTGACTACCCGAGGTTGCTTGACTGATGAAAAGCATAACAAATGCTAAACGCCGGGCTTTTTCTTTTATCGAGATTCTATTCTCGATAATCTGCCTCGGTATTCTTCTCGTGCCGATATTCAACATGTTCCGGCAGGGCACCAGAGCGACCACGCAGAATCGCAACGACATTCTGGCGCAACAGCATGCGTCGAACCTGATGTCTTACGCTTTCTTCCTTCCTTATGATCATGACTTTCTTAAAGTGTCGGCACCGCGTGATACTGGTTCATTTCAGGTCGATTTCGCCGGCAAAACTCTCGATCTTGGCATGGAAGACGGGCAGTTCAAGCGCACGATAGAAGTCAGCGAGATCAAACCGGCTGACTGGAAGTATGCTTACAAGATCGTCACTGTCATCGTGCGTTGGCAGGAGTCGAACGGGCTTAACCGCCACGTTAAAGTAGCGGGACTGGTGGCAAAATGAAGCAGGGCAATAACCGTCGCGGCATAACTCTGATCGAGATTACCGTTGGTGTACTGATCATCGGCGTCATTTTTGCAGTGGTATTTAATATTTTTGGTGTCGGGCTGCGCGGTTCACACAAAGGGATGGCGCATCTTACGATAATGGAAGGCGCTGCAATTTTGTTGTCGCAGATAGAATATGATCTGTTGCGCGCTTATGCCCTGACTGATCCGGCTGACGGTGCCGCTGACAAGGATGCGCGCTGGGAAATATTCACTGACGACAGTTCAGGCAAGGGTATCGTTATGTATAACCTGCTCAATGATGGGATTGAGCGCACTCTTGAAATCGGCGGAACCGCGAACAAGCATGTCTATTGCCGCGGGCTTAAAGTCGGCCTCAAATTTCATCACATCAGTCTGCCAGACCCCGAAAGCTCAGTGCGCAAAGTCGGTATGTGGGTTGAACTGTCGGTCGCCACACCCGAGAAGTTCGGCACCGCTGAGCAATTCAGCATGAAACGCCTGATCATCTGCAAAAATATCCAGAACCCTCTCTGATACTTCCTGTTCAGGCGCATTCCCGGTAAGAAAAGTGAAAGTAGATGATTTCGAGCGCTTTTTTTATGGCCTGGTTGATCGGCATCATCTCGCGCCCAAGCGCAGGTTCGATAGCGCTCAGCTGGCGATAATAGTGTGCAATGACCGGCATTTTGCCGCCTCTGGCGAGATAACCGGTAACGTTTTCGACAAGTTCAGGTCGGTGCTGGCGCAAAATGCGGCAGGCCGCAAAAAGAGGTCGCCCGTTTTTGTCGGTTGTCGCTGAAAACCCGAATAATCTGCAGATCAGGCCGCGCGCCGGGTAAATTTTGCAGCCCCAGGCCCCTTCACTTAAGCGCGCAAATGCGCAGACCTTGCTGTCATGCTTGTCGAGTTCATCAAACCATTGATCGAGAAGTCCCAGGCGCCAGGCGTGCCAGGCAAATGGCAGAAATTCGGCTGGTGATGCGGTTATATCTTCGTAGCTGCAGCAATGTGCACAATGCTGCACGCATTCTATGCCGGTATGGCTTTTGCACTGTCTGACTTCTTTGTCGACAGTTTTCTGCAGCGACTCAATTTTTTGAATTCGATGATACAGCGATAACATTGAATTTGTGTTAGATTAGCGTTATCAGAAGATTTGCATTTGGTATGCCATTTCTTTATAACTCCCGGCTGAAATCATGTCAAAGCTGACGCTAAGCCCGTTAAGGTGAAATTTTGGCAAATCTGGCGAGTTCGGTTATAATTCTTGACGGCACTTTGGAGGTCGTATGGAAATAGCAAGTATTGCGGTGGTCTTAAAACAGAACGAACTTTTGTTCGCCGATATGTACCGGGAATGTGCGCGGCTTTTTCCTGATTATGCGAAGGAGTTTGCCGCGCTTGCACTCGAAGAAGAAGGCCACGCCGCGATCATCGACAGCGTTATCGACGAGATAAGCGATCACCCGGAGAACTGGCGTCAGGGCAAAGTAACTCTGCAGACTCTGAGATTTATTCAGAAGCAGATTAAAGGCACTCTCGAAGAGATCCGCCTCGGCCAATGTGCTCCTCATTATGCAATTACTGCATTGCGCAGCTATGAACAGAGCATGTGCGAGCGCTCAGCCGAAAAGGTTCTTGACACCGATGTGCCTGAATTCAAGAGTCTGCTTGCTCTTATTGCTGAGGGTTTTTCGACGCACCTGCACTGTTTGAAGGAACTTGAACGCAAAATTTTCAAGACTTCCGACATTTTCGATTTGCTTAAAGACTTATCAGGGCCTGCCCAGGAGCATAAATGAAACGCGAACCCTTTGACAGCTGGGAAGAAAAATTCATCGCTCTCTGCGAAGAAAAGCTCGATGAAGAGCCGTTTTACCCTTTCGAACATCTCTGGCGCAAAAATCTTGATGTAAAACAGGCTTTTGCGGCTTATCTCGAAGAAAATCCCGATTACGCCGAAAAGTTTCAGGAACTGACCGAATCTTCGGCTCCAGCATCCGATGGCGCCGAATTTCTTGCCCTTGCCCATAAACTCGAAGAACAGAAGAAACAGAAAGAGCAAAAAGAGCTTGAAAGCCGGATTGAAAGCAAAATGAGCAAATTTTGTCCGGAATGTGCGCGGGTTATTGGGCCCAAAGGCGTATGCAAATGCGGCTACCGACGCCCGTCAAAAAAGGCAGCACGCAGCGACTACTGATTTTCTCCGTCTTTATCTTCATCATCATCTTCAGTTTTCTCTAACGCGGCCTTTTGCAAAGCCTCGGCGTGCAGTTTTTCGCGTGCAATTCTCTGCTGTTCCTCGCGCTGTTCGGCAAACCGCCTTTTTTCTTCGGCTCTGACCGCCCTTGTTACGTCAGCAGTCGAATAGCCAAGATGCTGCGCCAGTAGAATCAATTCGCGTTCTTCAGACGGCGAGATTTTGTCGTCAACAAGCGCCATACGCGCGGCTGCCTGCAGCAAAGTCCATGACTCGCGATTGTCTGCCGGCGCCGGGATGTAGACCAGCCCAGCTTTGAGAGAGTTGATGATCGCCTTAACCTGAATTTCTGACATGTCATAACATTGCGCGATCTTATTCAGCAAGTTCATCTCGACCGGGTCGGTTGTGCCATCAGCCAGCAGAATCTGCGCCATGATGGTGATAATATCACGAGCCGACCTGGTATCGTTGTCTTCATCAAGTTCATTCTCGCTGATGGTCTTTCGGGAGAGAGCTTCGAGGTAGTCAGAATCATTTTCGCCGGCTATTCTTTCCAGTATCCAGCAGTTGCTGCCTTCGTTCAAAACAGCATTACAGTAGGTGCAGGAAACGGCAAACGCTGAGCCCAGCGGGCCGCCGCATCCTGGGCAGTGTGCGCTGCTCAGCGTGTTTTTCTGATCGGTTCTGACGCCGTGGCGTCGGCCAAGAACATAGATCTGGCGCATGATCTGGCTTATTCGTTTGCTTTCAATAACTTTGCCGTTTTTGTCGAGCATTGTCGGTACGCCGCTCCAGATGACAAGAATGAACAGGCTGTCCCAGTGTTTGCCAATCTTGAAGCCTTTCAGTGATACCGATGCCAGAGTGACATTTTCCATATAGGTGTAGCCGCGGTCAATACTGGTGGACTGGTAAAGATCACAGAATGCCTCGGTCGAAAATCTTTGCAACGGCTCAACTGACTGACTATGTTCGGCCAGGCGCATCATCCAGAAAATTACGCCGGTGCGGTCTTCTATCTGCTGCAGTGTAAAATCTGAATCTACACTTTTCATGTTGTGCCATTCCGGGATCAGGCCCGGCTCCTTGTATTCCCACTCACATGCCTGGGTAATCTTCGCCAGAACCCAGTCATAAAAACCAGATCGTATGAATGAATTACAGACACCGCAGACGGTTGCCTGGCCGATTTCAATAGGTGCTCCGCAATTTGGGCAGGAGCCTTCGATCAAACCTGGCTTCTGCAGCGTTTTTGCCGATGGTCGCCTGATCAATGTCCAGTATTCAGAGAATTTTCGGCCGTCTTCGTTGGCGGCCAGCGTCTCGCCGGTCCTGGTGTCAATTGCCGAGTCGGCCGAAGAGGCGCGAATGAAGACATGAATCATATCGAAGCTGTTATCGCAGTTAACCTGGGCAATGCGCATGTCGTACACCGTCATTTTGCTGTGTCGATACCTTATTCCCATGTCTTTCTGACTGTCGACCTGGCACTTGAGTTGTTCGTAAAGGGCGTCAGAAACCAGCGCCTGTATTGTCTCAAGTTTCTGGTCATACCAGGCATTCTGAACTTTCCAGAACAGTTTTTCGACTCGCTTTAAAAATACATCGGTGGCGAAAAAACCGTCGCGCCGTTTGATGCTGGTCAAAGCCTGCGACATTACCCGCGCGTTCTGCATTTGCAGGAGTTCAAGGTCGAGAACGCTTTCGCTGCCCTGGTGACGGCGCGGAGCATCGTTGGTGTAGTCCATCCACAATTCTTTAACGCGATCAGGAAAAGCTTCTATTTCTGGTCTGACGATTTCCCACCAGTCAGGAGCTGCTTCGCTTCCAGTTTTTCGCATTTGCTGCTTCTGAGTACTGCTGAGCTGAACGCTGACATTGCTGCCATCACGACTGTATCGCGTCTGAACTGAACTGCCCAGGCGAATAGCCAGTATCTGACAGGTCGGCAGCAGCAGCATCAGAATTGCCGGGCGCCCAAGTATTTTCCAGCTCAGCCAGACCAGTGCTGCTCCGATCAGTGCGAGATGCAGACAGCTGATGCGACGCTTCTGCCAGAGCAGGGCCGGCATAAAAAAGAGCGCCAGCATAACCGGCGCTTCGAAAGGCGCGATAAACAGATAAAAAAAACAGAACAGCAGAGAACTGCCGTAAATGATGGCCAGAGCGGCGGTAAAAGCCTCTATTCTTATGAGCATGGCGACGATTGCAAAAGTTATGGCAAGGTAAACCACATCGGCAGTTCCCATGTCACCGCTGGCAGCGTCGGGAATCTGCCACGCAAGTATGCCGGCAATTGCAAGCATGGTAGCGACCAGCCCTAGAAATCTGTTTTTGGTAATTTCCATGTTCTTAAGTGTAATTCAATCAGCCGGCAAATTCAATTCTGCAGACGTTTTTGCCGCGAAACGAGCAAGAAATTGTTGCGCATGCTTAAATTGGAGTATAATCAGCCCTGTCAGTTTGACATATTTTCAGGAGGCAACAGCATAAAATGAAAAAGTTTCTGGGTTATTGCATGATGTTTGTTCTTTGTTTCGGTGGTTTTTCGGGCTTGTGGGCAGAAGAAGCAGTGGCAGTCAACGAAGGCAGCGCAGTGGTAAGCGACACTGCCGGCGCTCCTGACCAGGCAAAGAAAGAAATTGAATTCAAGGGTAAGGGCCAGCCCAAGGGCGACCTCGAGCAGATCGAAGCCAGCGGCGTAGTTCAGGTAACTCCGGCTGACCCTGCTAAGAATCAGAAATATTCGACTATCATCCTGGTCAGCGGCGAAAAGCAATACAAGCTTCTTCCCGGCAAGGACAAAGCAGGATTTGCCGAACTCGAAAAGATGGCCGGACAGACAATCACGGTTAAAGGCGGACTGATGCCAGCTACCGATAAATACCCGATGCCGGCGATCAAGGTCGATGAAATCCCGGGCGTCAGCAAAGCAGCTCCTGCCGATCTCAAAGGTAAAGCTCTTGGCAAAGGTCAGGCCCGCGAAAAAACTACGGGCGAGTAAGCATTTTTAAGTTTAAAATCAGCCCCCAAAGGGGTTCGCGAGATCGCAACTGCAAATAGAAATTCGGCTGGATTTCGCACAATGACAACGAAGACACGAAGAAACCAGAATGATTTCTTCGTGTCTTCGTTTCTTCGCGGCTTAGTGCGAGTATGTTTTTGTCTGTTGATCAGTATAGCAAAAGGCCGGCGATTCCTGACACTATGATCAGCTTGATCGGGTGTATTCTGCACAGGCAGGCGACAAATACGGCGGCAAAAATTGCCAGACTCGCTTTGTCGACAAAATTATGAACATTCATCAGAGAAAGCGCAGCAGCTGCAATCAACCCGAGTATGCCCGGGCGCAAAGTCGAGAAAGCCATCTCGATATACTGATTTTTGCGAAATTTAAGATAGAACTTTGCGATGAGCAGCATGATTATCAGGGGCGGCAGACAGACGCCGACAGTTGTCAGTATGGAGCCAAAAATGTTGCCGCTGACAACATAGCCAACATAGGTTGCCATGTTGATGGCAACCGGGCCAGGAGTGATCTGTGATATGGCGACGATGTCGGTAAAGTCGACCATGCTCAGCCAGCAGTGAGGGGCGCCGGCAACTTCGTGCCTGATCAGGGGCAACATGGCATAACCTCCGCCAAACCCGAACAGGCCGATCTTAAAAAAGCTGATGAATAGCTCAAAGTAGAGTTGCATAGCTCAACCAGCCTTTCGCTTTTTCTGGATTATGCCGATCGCCAACCCCAATAAAGCAATGGCTACGACCATTATTGCCGGAGAAATGCCGCCAAAAGCTATGGCCGTAGCTACCGAACCGGCCAGCACAATTCCAAACCAGCTGATCTTAATGGCTTTGCCGAGGGAATAGAGCGGTGCTGCGATTAACGCTACTACTGCCGGGCGAATACCTTTAAAAAAGCTTTCTACGTAATGGTTCTCGCGAAAGCCTACCAGATACATGGCGATGATCAGGATAATCAGAAAAGACGGAAGTGTGATGCCGAGAGTTGCTACGAGGCTTCCGACTATGCTTTTGCGCTTGTATCCTACAAAAACAGCGGCATTTACCGCCATTGGTCCCGGCGAAGTCTGGGCAAGAGCGAGAAGTTCAATAAATTCCTTGTTATCTACCCATTGGCGTTTATCGACAACTTCATTCTGGATCAGCGGCAGCATCGCGTAGCCGCCGCCGAGCGTAAACATTCCTATTCTGAAAAATGATCGAAATAGCTGCCACAGTTCGTGCATTTCTAAATCTCGTTTCCGCAGTTTGATCAGATGCCTGTTCTGACCTGTCGAACAAGTATAACATCTTTTGCCGGTTCATTAAACCCTGATATTTGATCATG
>MFYY01000100.1:44135-45796 GCA_001787855.1 Candidatus Riflebacteria bacterium GWC2_50_8
GCTGACTGGTCGGTCAGTCAGTGCTGATTGTACACTAATCTCTTGTAAATGAACCGAAACGGAGACTCTTAATGGCCGCCCGTATAATCAATTTTTTCTTCCGTTCGCTGGCAATTCTGACGCTTCTTGTGCTGATTGCCCAACCTGTAATTGCCCAGAGCGAAACGGCCAGCCGTGAAACACCGGTTTTTGCAACTACAGTAAAAGCAGGTATCATTAATCGTAAAATCGAGACCTCTGCTGATCTCTTGCCGTTGCTTGGCGTCGAAGTGCACCCCGAAGCAGCTGGTCGAATAGTCGAAATCTATGTAGATGTCGGGGCAGTAGTCAAAAAAGAACAGGAACTGGCCAAAATTAACGATTCAGTTCAGCAGGCGCAATATGAGCA
Source organism: Candidatus Riflebacteria bacterium GWC2_50_8 (assembly GCA_001787855.1). GTDB lineage: Bacteria > Muiribacteriota > Ozemobacteria > Ozemobacterales > Ozemobacteraceae > Rifleibacterium. The sequence continues at coordinate 44,524 of MFYY01000100.1, forward strand.
GGCAAAGGCCGCTGTGACTGTTGCTCAGGCCGCCATCGAAATGCAGAAGGTTATTGAGGTGAGTGCCCAGTCCAGCCTGGTTGCCGCAAAAGCGGGATTAGAAGCCGCGGCCGCTCAGTTGAAAAATCTGGCGCAAACCCGGGTGCGCCTCGCACAACTGCTGGCCGAGGGCGCCGTTTCCCAGCAGCAGCTCGACGACCTGACGGCTCAGCACGACTCTGCTAACGCAAGGCTGGTCGCCGCTAATACCGAGGTAAGTCGCGCTAACGATGCTATAATGTCGGCAAAAATGTCGATAGGTGTTCGTAAAGCTGAGTTGATACAGGCCGAAGCCAATCTGAACGCTGTCCAGGTAGCTCTTGATAACACCATGGTGCGTGCCCCCTTTGATGGTGTGATCGTCAGTCGTCGGTCAGACACGGGAGCCATGGCTAATCCGGCCGTTGCACTGTTCAGAATCGAGAAGAACGATCCGGTAAGAATAATCGCTTCGGTGATTGAGAAAGACATAGACCAGATCAAGGCTGGCCAAACAAGGGTATTGATTCATTTCGACTCGATTGACGCGGTATACGAAGCCGTTGTCGACCTGGTTTATCCTTCCATCGACGTGGTCAGTCGTACCGGCCGGGTTGAGATTCTTCTAAAAAACCCTGAAAACCGGCTGCGCACCGGTATGTTTGCCAAGCTCAGCTTTCTGCTCAATACCAGTTCTGATGTGCCGATCGTCTCGCGCGATTCTCTCGTGCGTCACAATGGCCAGCACTTTGCTTATGTTATCGAGAATGGCTTTGCCGTTAAACGCCAGGTAAAGATCGGTATCATTGATGAAAACAGGGTAGAGATCGTCAGTGGGCTCAAACCCGGCGAACAGATTGTTGCGCGCGGACTGGAATTTATTCGTGAAGGCAGCCCGGTTAAAGTCATTGAAAGTGAAAGCGACCGATGAAACTCTCTGAATTTGGCGTCAGATGGCCAGTAACCACGAGCATGATTTTTATTGCCTGCGTGGTTCTTGGCGGTTTTGCGTACACCCGGGTCGGTATAGATCTGATGCCGGATATGAATATTCCGGTTATTTCGATTATCACTTCCTATAGCGGCGCCGGCCCCCACGAGATCGAGACGCGCATTACCGAAGTCATCGAAGAGCGTGTTGCAACGGTGCAAAACGTTGACAAGGTCACGTCGTCGTCGATGGAGGGCGTTTCGATGATAACGGTGAGGTTTAACTGGGATACCGACCTCTCGGAAGCGGCCAACGACATCCGCG
>MFYY01000100.1:45819-46946 GCA_001787855.1 Candidatus Riflebacteria bacterium GWC2_50_8
GATGATTCTCAAGTTTGACATGAGTGCCATTCCGGTAATGGTGTTGTGTGTAACCGCTGATGAAAGCTGGGAAAAGCTTGACCGGATCGTCGATAAAAAAATTACCGATGCCTTGAAGCGGTTGCCAGGTGTTGCCACAGCGGTTTCGCAGGGTGGCCTGCGTCGTACTGTCAGAGTCAAACTTAATCGCGAACGTCTCAAGGCCACGGGTCTTACTGGTCAGCAGATTGTTCAGGTTCTGCATTCCCAGAACCTCAGCAATCCTGGTGGTAATGTCAGAACCGGTCTCATGGACTTTCTGATCAGAACTCCCGGTGAATTTGCCAGCGTTGAAGAAATCGGCGAAGTGGTGATCTCGAACAGTGCCGGCATAATCAGACTCAAAGACGTTGCCGAAATCGAAGACGGCTTTGCCGAAAAATCTGATGAACTCATGATAAATGGCAAGCCGGCGATCGGCGTTATCGTGCAGAAGCAGTCGGGCGGCAATACCTTTGCCGTTTCGCAGGCGGTCAGAGCGGCTTTACCCGATATTCAGGCGCAGCTTCCCGCCGACGTAAAAATTACCGAATTTTTTGATTCGGCAAACTTTATCAAAAGCACGGTCAACAACCTGCGCAGCGCCCTGATGTTCGGCGGTATCGGCGTTTTTCTGGTAATTCTCTTTTTCATCAGAGATGTTCGGGCCAGCCTGATTGTTTCTACTACGGTGCCGACTTCGCTGATCATCACCTTTCTTCTGATGTACATGAATGGTTACACCATCAACCAGATTTCGCTGTCAAGTCTCGCCATCGCTCTGGGAATGGTTGTCGACAATGCCATAGTTATTCTCGACAATGTTAAGCGCTATCTTGACCGTGGCGTCAATGCCCGTGAAAGTGCGATCTGGGGCACTGCTGAAATGGGCACAGCCGTTGTTGCCTCAACCATGACCACAATTGCCATATTTCTGCCCATAATATTTACCAGCGGCATTACCAAGATCATGTTTGGCCAGCTTGCAACAATCGTGACAATGGCGCTTATCGCCTCGCTGTTTTCGTCGCTGCTGCTGACGCCGATGCTCTGCTCAAAATTTCTCAAACATGAATCTGCTGCGCAGCCGACCTGGCTGATGCGGATCG
>MFYY01000100.1:46956-50965 GCA_001787855.1 Candidatus Riflebacteria bacterium GWC2_50_8
TGACCGCGTCGAAAACTTCTATGGCAGGTTCCTGCAAAGAGCCCTGCGCAATCGCTACAAGGTGCTTGCCGTTCTGGTCGTGATTTTTGTGCTGTCACTCGCAATTATTCCGCTGGTCGGTGTCGAATACATGCCGCAGCAGGACCAGGGGTTCCTTTTCATGGAGGTTGAACTGCCTGCGGGCACCAGGTATGAAGAAACCACCCGGGTGTGTCAGCAGATAGGCAATACCATTCGAGAAAACGCGCCTGAGCTTAAATCTCTGATTATTACTACCGGCGTCACCGAAGATGTCGAGAATATGATTTTCAGCCCGAAAAAGGCTTCGAATTACGGCAAGATCGAAATGACCCTGGTTTCAAAAAACCAGCGCACGGCTGGTGCAAAAGAGATTATCAGCCGTTTGCGGCCGTTGCTCGACAATATTCCCGGCACGGTCATCAGGTTTACGACTACCGACCCGATCGGCGAGATGATCATTGGCGCCAGCGCCGATTTCTCAATAGATATTTATGGGCACGATCTCGAACAGGGTGTCGAGTTTGCCAATAATCTGGTTAACGCGCTGATGAAGATCGATAACCTGAAAGACCTTGAAATCAGCCAGAAACTGGCGCGGCCTGAAATGCAGGTAAAGGTCAACCGCGAGAAAGCTTCGTCACTGGGGCTCAATGTCAGCGATATCGCGCGTGGCGTCGAGCTTTATTTCAGTGGCGACCGCACCGCCAAATTTCGTGAGGGCGGCGAGGAATATGACATCGAAGTGCGCCTGCGCCCCGAAGACCGTGTCGGCATTGGCGATCTCGATCAGATCAATATTCTTGCGCCAAATCGCCAGTCGGTGCGCCTGAGCAACCTTGCCAGTCTGGAACAGGCACTTGGTCCGATTCGTATCGAACGCACCGAGCAGCAGCGCTATATTAAAGTTACCGGCCAGGTCTTTGGCACAGACCCCGGCACAGTGATCAAGCGCGCCGGAGAAGTGCTCAAGAACGTGCCGGTTCCGCCGGGTTTCAGCTGGGCTTTCAGTGGCAACGAAAAAGAGCGCATAGAATCGTTTCTGCTGCTGCTGCAGGCTGCCGTTCTTGGTATGATTCTTGTTTACATGGTTATGGCCTCGCAGTTCGAATCGCTGCTGGCGCCTTTCATCATCTTTTTGAGTATTCCGTTCGGCTTTATGGGCGCGATACAGCTTCTGGCCATAACCGGCAACCGTATTTCGGTCGTCTCGCTTCTTGGCTTTATCATTCTTATCGGAATCGTTGTTAATAATGGTATTGTGTTGATCAGCTACATTAATATGCTGATCAGGCGCGGAATAAAGCTTAATCTGGCATTGATTGAGGCTGGAAAAAGTCGCCTGCGTCCGGTGCTCTCGACCTCATGCACAACCGCGATCGGCATGCTGCCGATGGCTCTTTCGACCGGTGACGGATCAGAAGTGTGGGTTCCTATCGGCTTTAGCGTCATTGGTGGTCTTTTTGTTTCGACAATAATGACACTTGTGCTGATGCCGGTATTATACAGTCTGCTGCAGCGCTGGCTGGTAGCCGAAGATTTGCGGGAATGACGGAGAAAAACATGGAATTTGTAATGCTTGTCTGCAGCACCACCCTTCAGGAAGATCTCGAACAGCTTTTTCGCAGAAACCAGATTTCTGCGTTTACCCAGATGCCGACGGTTTATGGCTCGGGCGCCGGCGGTGGCACTCGACTTGATACAGAGGTCTGGCCCGGTCTCAATATGATGTATATTCTGGCCTTGCCGCCCGAAAAATATGCGATAGTCAGAGACTGGGTTGCTGCTTATCGCAACCGCCCGACTCGCGAAGGTGTCAAACTCTTTTCTCTGGCCCTCAAAGAAATGCTCTAAGCCAATAGCTGCCAATAATCCTGTTGCGTTTTTTCGTTTAATATATATGTTGTTAAAAGAGATCAATTCAAACGGAGGAAACATGTCGACACAGCGTGCTCTCGAAATCATCAGACAGGCTCTGCTTCTCGAAAAGCGGGGAAAATCATTCTACAGCAAAGTGGCCGAACATACGCAGCACAGTGCTGTGCGGGCTTTTTTCAGCAATATGGCCGAAGAAGAGCAGGTTCATATCGATCTGCTGCTCAAGCATTACAAGTCGCTCAAAGATGTTGGCAGCTTTGTTGCAGGTGTCAGCGAAGATCCCCTCAAGACTGCCGGCGAAGTCATCAATCATGACATTATCATCCAGATCACCGGTGCTGACTACGAATCAGCCGCCATTTCAGCCGCTATCAACATGGAAGAACGCGCGATCAAAGTTTACTCCGAGCGTGCTGAATCAGCCAGCGACGCCGAAGAGAAAAAACTGTACAGCTGGCTTGCCGAATGGGAAAGAAGCCATCTGCACCAGCTTCTTGAGATCGACCGCATTGTGACCGAGCGCATCTGGGCCGATAACAGCTACTGGCCTTTCTAGACCTTTTTAGCATCTTCTGGTGCTTGCCATATAGTTTTGGCCGCCGCCTCCTGGCTGGCGGTTTTTTTATGGTGACAAAACTTTTGACCCGCAACAGGTTTTGCATTAAAATTCTTTTAGAGAGAGAGTGATACCGACGAGTCACGCCAACGGGGAAAAAATGCGCAACGCGGGGTACAGAGGTTCTTCTATTCGTGCCAGAATTATGGTGCTGCTGCTTGTCGTTCTTTTTCAGACAGCAGCAGGGTTTGCTGATTCCGGAACGGCGAAGTCCGGTCTTGACCAGGTTTCTCTCAGATTGAAATGGAAACACCAGTTTCAGTTTGCCGGTTATTATGCTGCAGTTGAGCAGGGCTATTACCGTGATGCCGGTCTTGAGGTAATACTTGAAGAAGACGACCCCAAAGAAGAATCGGTACAGTCGGTAGTCTCAGGCCGCGCGCATTTCGGTGTTGGCGGGGCTGAGCTGCTGCTACATCGCTCGCAGGGTAAGCCGGTTGTCGTTCTGGCAGCGATCTATCAGCATTCGCCGCTGGTTTTTCTGGTTCCGGCAACGAGTGATATCACTAACGTTCATCAACTGGCTGGTAGAAGGGTAATGCTCGAAAAGCACTCCGCCGAATTGCTTGCTTATCTGCGGGCGGAAGGTCTTAAACGCGAAGACCTCGAAATTTTGCCGCATACCTATGGCGTCAACGAGCTGCTGGCAGGCAAAGCCGATGCAATATCGGCCTACCTTTCTGACGAACCTTTCAATATTGTTGAACGCAACCTTGATTACCGCGTGTTTTTGCCGCAGTCGAGCGGTATCGACTTTTATGGCGATGTTCTGTTTACCTCTGAAGATCAGGTTAAAAACTATCCTGGCCGGGTTGCTGCTTTTGTTGAAGCCTCTAAAAAAGGCTGGAAGTATGCACTTAAACACCCCGAAGAAATCGCAGATCTCATTTTAAGCCGTTACTCAAAACGACATAGCCGCAAGCATCTGCTGTTTGAGGCCGAAAAGTCAAAAATGCTGATTGGCATGGATGTCGTTGAGATCGGTTATATGAACCTTGGGCGCTGGCAGCATATTGCTGATAAATATAATGAGCTTGGCATGTTGCCGTCTGGAGTTGAACTTGGGGGTTTTGTCTATTCACCAGACAGCAGTTCTGTTGCTTTCTGGCATACGCTGGTTCAGCTCGGTGAGATTGTTTTTGCGCTGGTTTCGCTTTTTTGGGTAGTCAGGCTGATTTGCTCGCACTTCAATCTTGAAGAACTCAACCGCAAAAACCGAATTGCCAACCGCAGACTTAAAAAGAGCCGCCGCCGCTACTCGATGCTGATCGGCAGCATGCCAGGAATGGCATACAAATGCTATATCGACCAGAACTGGACCTTGAAATACGTCAGTCATGGCTGTCTGGCTCTGACCGGTTACAAGCCGGCTGAGTTCATCAATAACACCGCTGTCGATTATTTCAGCCTTATTGTTGACGAGGACCGTGTGCGGGTTAAATCAGAAATTCTCGGGTCTATCAGCATGGGTCAGCCATTCAACCTTACTTATCGAAT
>MFYY01000100.1:50984-55081 GCA_001787855.1 Candidatus Riflebacteria bacterium GWC2_50_8
CAGAAATGGGTCTGGGAACAGGGCCGACTGTCGGCAAACGCAAAAGGCCGAGCAAAAACTTTTGCTATTGAGGGTTTTATCACCGACGTATCAGTTGCCAAGAATCTTGAAACTGAAAAGCAGAAGGTTATTGTTGATCTGCAACAGGCTCTCAGTGAAATAAAGACGTTGCGTGGTATTATTCCGATCTGCGCCTCATGCAAGAAGATTCGCGACGACAAAGGCCTGTGGAACCAGGTCGAGCAGTATATCAAAGAGCATACCGATTCTGAGTTTTCACACAGTATCTGCCCGGAATGTGCCGCTAAAATTTACCCGAAACGCCAGAGCGACCAGAGCTGATCAATTTTCTAAAACAAATCGCGAAAACCGACAAAGGTTTTCGCGACTGCAAATGATCGATAAAATACGAATTCGGGCCGACTGTGTTACCTCGGGTTGATAATCGGTGCCAGAGATTCACCGTTAAACATCTTTTCGAGTTCAAGCGGGTCGATGTCGGTAGCGGCATCTTCTGACGCGGCGGTTGAATACTGTTTGCCGGCCTCGATAAACACCTGATGCCCGGCCTTTTTGCTGAACCCGACCTTGCCGGTTTCTACTGTTACTATGGTTTCGGTTTCACCGGCATCAATGCGCAATACCGTGCCGAGAACCGTAGCCATGCCTTGCGGTGTCTGAATCTTGAGTTCGCGGTTCTGCGGTGACATCTTGTAAATGGCTATACCGTGCATCTGGCGCAGGTCTTTTTCGCTGTAATTGCGAATTTCGAGAAAGGTGTTGCTGCTCAACACGATGCGGCTGTCGTCAGATGACAGCTGAATCTCAGCCTTGGCCGCATCTGCGGTCTTGATTGAATCTCCCGAAAACAGTTTCTGCTCAGCAGTGGCTACAGCAAAAGATTCAACCTGTGCCGGTTTTACGTTTACCTGGCCCTGCAAACCCGCCAGTTTACCAATCGGTTCGGAACCTCCGGCACCACAACCCGCCAGCAGACTAACGCTGACCATCAGACAGAACGACGCAAAAACCTTAACTTTTCTGTTCATTTTTTTTCCTCTTTGCTCAGTTCAATAATTACCAATGTAACGTCATCCTCAAATGTTCGGCCCTGCGAGTGCGAGCGCAGGCGTTCGATAAGCGAGCTGGCATCGTCCTCCAGAGACTGCTTCTCCGGCAGGTCTGCCACCAGCTTGTAAAAGGAGTCGTAGCCAAACATCTGATTTTTCCAGTTTACACCTTCTATTATACCGTCCGAGTAGACAAAAAGTTTTGCATTTTCTGGAATATCTAATTCGGTAGTGGTAAATGGCCGTGGTTTCTTTGACAAGCCCAGTGGCAGGCTGGGCAACGGAATTTCTCGGGCGGTATCGCCAGTTTTCATTACTGAGGGAAGGTGCCCGGCGGAAGCGAGTTGCAGTTTGTGAGTTGTCGGGTCGATGATGCCTGCCACCGCCGACATCATGCGCCGTTTGCGGGTCATGTTATAGATGGTCAGGCTTATTTCCTGCAACAGGCGTTGCAGATCAAAGTCTTCGCGCTCTGATTCAAGCAATACCACGGTTTTGGCAACGGTAGTAATCATGCTCGCCGACAGACCATGACCGGTGACATCGCCCAGAATAAAGAAAATCCTGCCATCATTGAGTTTGAAAAAGTCGTAATAGTCTCCACCGGCATCTTTATAAGGAATACAGGTGCCGTAACAGACCACGCCACGCTCATCGACCAACTTTTCGGTCGGAAAGAAATTCTTTTGAATTACACCGCATAGATCGCCTTCAAGCAGCTGCTCACGCAGGTCAGAAATTTCGAGAAAACGCAGAAACAGGAAAATCATGAACGCGGTCAAACTGTAACTCGCCCAGGTCAGGATCACCGGCGGGTGCTCAAGCGGCAGAAAAGAGTAAAAAAACAGAAAAACCGGCATCAGCAGCCACAAAATCACCATCTGCCGCAGATTGTTCTTAATCAGGTCAGTAAAAACAAAGATCGCGATAAAAATTCCGAGCAGGTAATAGAACAGGCGCTTGCCAAAGCTGTCATACAAAAGCTGAAACCGGCCGCTGGAAATAGTCGCAAAAGTATTGCAGATAATCTCTGGCCCGGTGACCAGCCCGAGCGGGGTCTGATGATAGTCATGCAGAACCGGTGCCGTAGCGCCCAGCACTACTACGCAGTCTTTGAGCAGTTCAAAATTACGTTCGTCGTCGAGCAGTTCTTTAATGCTTATCTGCCCGATGCCCTGATCAGAAGCGGTAAAATCCAGCAGAGCCACTGCCCGGCTGCGCTCTTTGATTCTTTGCAGATAGTTTAATGGCTGACCAAGATAGTCCAGCATTTCCCAGGCGATGTGCTTGCACTCAATGCGATAGTCGCGCAGAGTGAAAGATCTGACCTTGCCGTCTTCGTCGATGGGCTGCTGCGACAGACCATGAAAAGCGGCACTGTCGCGCAGATAAGCGTGCGGTGGCACAAACTTGAGCAATGGCCCGGCTTTGGTCACCAGTTCTTCGTAAAGGGCAACCAGCCCGACATTGGTGCAATCAGCGATCGCCTGCGCGAACATCAGCAGCTCGATCTCGTTCTCAGACTCAGGAGTCTGAAAGAATACGTCGATAACCAGCACGCGCGGTTTGCCTTCGTCGTTGATCCGGCGCAGCAGTTGCGCCCAGTATGACTGTGGCCACGGCCACTTGTGGGGTGCCTCTGCCAGCGTTTCACTGTCAATGGCAAGCAGCAGTATCGGAAAACCTGCCTGCGAACGCAGATACCCGGCGTTAAACTTGATCTTGAAGTCTTTGATCTGGTTGTCGAGTGGCGCTGTCAGACTTGTTGAATAGACCAGCGCCGCTGAGATGAGAGTCCACAGAACGGCAGCAGTCACAAAATCGCGTCTTGGCAATATCATGCGCAGACGCCTGAATTTAATACTCAGATCATGAAAAGGGTACATTCGCCGGCTTTCGCTAAATCTCTCTCAGACTGCAGTTAGTATATCAGCATCGTTAACTGCAGTAAAGGCAGGATTTTGCTCGCTCTGTTCTGCCATAAAAAAGCGCCGGCAGCAACTTTTATGCTGCCGGCGCTTTTGCAATCAGCTTTTTAAAAGCGGTCAAGCGCGCAAAATCAGGCGAGCTTTTCGGCAGCGCTTATCGCTGCTTTGATCTTTGCCTCGCGGCCCTCTTCGCTATTGGCGTCCATTGGCTGGCCGGAGATGAAGTTTAGATCAGTAATGCCGGCCCATCCCAGAACCGTTTTCAGATAAGGAACAATCTGGTCGTAAGCTTCTGCCGGAGTGCCAACCGTGTAGTCGCCGCCGCGCGTTGATACGACATAGACTTTGCGACCGGCCGCCAGGCCGACTGGGCCATTCTCGGTATATTTGAACATGAAGCCCGGTTGCCAGACGATGTCTATGTAGTGTTTGAGCTTGTAGGGGATGCCGAAGTTCCACATCGGGGTGCTGATAACGATAATGTCAGCCGCCAGAAAACGCGCGATGTGCGCCTTGATTTCTTCCCAGGCGGCAACCGCGTCGCCTGACAGTTCCTGGCCGCTCATCAGCATATACTTGCCTTTGACGCGGGTAATGTTCATTTCCGGCAGCTTTTCGGCGAAAAGGTCGAGAGTGTCGAGCGCGATTTCGCCATGTGTCTTTTTAATCTTTTCGAGCAGGGCTGCTGCAATTCGCAAAGTGCGCGACTGCGCGCCTCTGGGGCTTGCGACAATGTGCAATACTTTTTTCATGATTGTTTCCTCACTTATAATTGTATTTTCCAAGTTTTCGACACAGTTCACCGAGTTGCAGCTGCTCCTGGTGGCTGAGTATCGCGAGGCGTCTGGCAATATTTTCAGCATGCAGCGGGAACAAATGCTCGATAAGCCGGCGACCTTTATCGGTAAGACTTATCCAGTAAAATCTGCGATCCTCGCTGCGTTTTTCTCTCGTTACCAGACCCTGTTTAACCAGATTATCTATCACCAGTGTAACGTTTCCGCCACTTTTAAGCAATTTTTTGGCGAGCTGGTTCTGGTTGAGAGTCCCGAGGTGCAGCAGGGCTTCGAGAATGCCAAACTGGCTCTCACTCAGGCCT
>MFYY01000100.1:55139-56486 GCA_001787855.1 Candidatus Riflebacteria bacterium GWC2_50_8
TGATAAAGCAGTCGAGTGCGTGCTTCTGTTCTGTGCTGCCGTTAAAATGGGTTCCCATAGTGTTTGCTCCAGTTGATATTTAATAGTTTAATATTAAAGTATTTTTTTATCAACCGTTGTCAAGCAACTATCGTTAATTTTAAGAGCAGATCGGTTCATTTTCCGCAGATTTTATCTTTAGTCGTTCTCTCGCTCGCTCTCGTGCTCTTAATCGTTATCGGCCTGCAACCCTCTTTCTCTCTCTTTTTTCGTGCCTTAGCGGCTTAGTGCGAGTCCCTGTCTTTCTCTTGCCTGCTTACTGGCTAAAAAAAAGACAGCCCGGGAACTAATCCCCGAGCCCGGAAAGTCTGCGCGGTTAATGAGACCGCGCAGAGGCAAGGAAAGGAATCAAGCCTTGACGCGTTCAACCGCCATAGCAACACCCATACCGCCGCCCACGCAGAGAGTGGCAAGGCCTTTGCTGCCGTTTGAACGTGCCATTTCATACAACAGTGTTACCAGAATTCTGGCTCCGGAAGCACCGATTGGATGCCCAAGTGCAATAGCTCCACCGTTAACGTTGGTTTTGGCCGGGTCAAGGCCAAGCTGGCGAATAACACCGATCGACTGTACCGCAAAAGCTTCGTTGGCTTCTACTCTGTCGAGGTCGCTGACTTTCCAGCCGGCTTTTTCGAGAGCTTTCTGGCAGGCTGACACCGGGCCCAGTCCCATTCTTGATGGACTCAACGCAGTAGTGGCGTGAGAAACTATTTTTGCGAGAGGTTTAAGATTGTGCTTTTTAACGAATTCGCCAGAAGCGATGATTACAGCGGCGGCGCCGTCATTGATGCCCGAGGCGTTGCCGGCAGTTACGCTGCCGTCTTTTTTAAAGGCTGGTTTCAGCTTGCTCAGGGTCTCAAATGTAGTGCCAACCCTGAAATGTTCGTCTTTTTTGAATACGATCGGATCGCCCTTGCGCTGCGGTATTTCGACCGGAACGATTTCGGCGTCAAATTTGCCGGCTTCCCAGGCGTCGGCAACGCGCTTCTGGCTTTCAGCGGCAAACTTGTCCATTTCTTCGCGGGTGATCTTGAGCTCGTCAGCCAGCCATTCAGCAGTCATGCCCATATGTTCGCCCGAAAAAACGTCGGTCAGGCCGTCGAGAACTGTCGAATCTTTAAGAGTAATATCGCCAAGAGCTGTGCCATTGCGCAGATTCGCAAGATGCGGAGCCGTACTCATGCTTTCCATGCCGCCGGCAACGATACACTGTGCTTCACCGGCTTTAATAGCGTCTACCGCCAGAGCGATGGTCTTGAGACCTGAACCGCAAAGCTGGTTGATCGCCCATGCCGGAACGCTTTCGGG
>MFYY01000101.1 GCA_001787855.1 Candidatus Riflebacteria bacterium GWC2_50_8
ATGTTTTCGGGAAAAGTCAAGTATTTAATTAATTTATTTTCTTTTCTGTTCAGCGTCTCCGAGGAAATAAGTTATAATTTCACCGGGAGATTAGGTTTGTAAGTATTGATATATTCAGGCCACCGGTAAGCCGAACCTCTATGGGTGCTCTGAAACTTGATTTTGCCGATCTTTACACGCATATCGGTATTTCGCGCAACTGCGGTTTTTTTAAGGAAATCCGTTTTCGCCATCGAACCCCGCAGAATTCAAAGATCAGGTCTGCCAGTGGTCGCAGTCACAATGATCGCGTTAAAAGCTGGCCAGTTTTAAACTGGACATTTTTAAAATTGGGATCAGGCTCGAATAGCTGTCTGTCCAAAGTCGCAAGTTCAAGTTGTCGGCTACCAGATCAGTCCAATGCTTGTTTTCAACTTTCCTGAGAGGCTCAATCGTGGCAGCTGACTTTGCCATGATTACGTATCGGCAAGGCAGGCGCATCAAATTGCTTTTGTCGGTTGTGTCGAAGCTGGTGTCGCTTACTATAAGCGCCTTCAGGTTATATGTGTCGGCGATTTTCTTCATGACCGGGTGCAGGTCGAGATAGCAGTTTGAAATGTGCAAAGCCATGATGCCGTCTGGCTTCAGGCGTGCAAGATATATTTCAATCGCCTCGGCAGTCAGCAGATGTATCGGAATTGCATCAGAAGAAAAGGCATCGAGAAAAATCATGTCGTAGTAACCTTCATGAGCTTCGCTTATTTTCAGGCGGCCATCGCCGCAGATTACTCTGCATTGCTCTGCAAAATCGCTGATGAAGGCAAATATTGGGCTCGCGCTGGCGGCAATATCAATAATGTCCGGGTCTATTTCATAAAAAGTGAACTCGTTGCCGGGCTTGGAATATGCCGCCATGGCGCCAACTCCCAGGCCAATGATGCCAACTTTCAGGTCAGTTTTCTGTGCAATCGGGAGTGAAAAAATATCGCCGGTAGGGCCGGCGCGATGATAATAGGACAGGGGATTCCTGCGAAGATCAGGAGTCATATCCTGTGCGCCGTGATTGGTTGAGCCATGGATAAGTATTCTTATGTTTGTGTTCTTGCGTGCCACGACGGTTTTTTTCCCGAAGAAATTCCGGGTAAGATACAGTAGTCCTGACGAAGTGCCGGTATCATGGGCGAAGAAGGTCAAAAACATCAGTAGAACCGCCGCTGCCAGATTGTATTTTCTGATCCACTGCATGAACAGCAACGGGGAGAGTATGATAATTACAAGCAGCGTTATGGAAACTACGTCCTGACCATTTTTGAGAAGATTCAATATTGCTGAAAACTCCTCAGATGTTACATCCTGATAATATCTGACCCCAATCCTGCGCACGATGTCAGAATAGTTGGCCGCTCTGACTGCTATAGCACTGGCAGCGACAAGAAATCCTGTCGTGGCAGAAATGAACAGCGCTGATGGTATCTGCTCATCTGAAGCGAGTTCACTCTGGTTTTTAATGTAATAGATGAATAAGCAGGCTGCATAAATCATGAGCGGGTATTCTGTGTAAGTTGAGAACAGTTGTGGCGCAATCAGGGTGTTAAAAATGCCACCCAGCATTCCGCCCACTGAAATCAATGCGTAGAAAGATGTCAGATGTTTTACCGAAGGTTTTGAACTTGCGAGATAGCTGTGACAATAAAGACAGATCGCAAAGAACACTAGCAGATGTATCGGGATGGTGAGTGCTAAATACAGGCTGAAATCAATGCCATAAAAAGCGGTAAACATTAAAACAGCAGCGATTGCGAACTTTTCTATGAGCCAGAATGGCAGGTTATGCTGCGAGAAAGCGATAACAAATGTAATGAGAAAAATCATCAGCGGAATAATCCAAAGCAGTGGCACTGGTGCCAGGTCGGTGGTTATAAAGAGTGTGCTTCCCAGAAGCAGGCTCGATGGAATAAATGCCGCGATTATCCATCTGGCAATGCTTGAGCGCTCGATTTTATCTGGCGCTGCTGCGGCATTTTCCGACACCTGATCATCAGAAGCTCTGATCTGGCGTCGGCATAAAAAAATGAGCACGATCAGGGCAAGGTAACCGCCTGCCCATACTTTTGTCTGATCGGCAAGATCGATAAAGGGTTCGATGAGAAATGGATAAGCCAGCAGTGCGCTGAAACTGCCAATATTACTGGCAGCGTATAGAAAGAATGGGTTACTGGATCGAGCGTGCCCGGTGTGCGCGAACCATAACTGCAGCATTGGCGAAAGTGTGGCCAGTATGAAAAACGGTATTCCTGCCGACCTGGCAAGATTTATCAGTAGCCAGAATGTTGGATCTTCAGGAATGCTCGTAGAATGAGAAAAATGAATTGGCATTAATAAAAGCGCTGCCAGCATCAGAATGACTTGCAAGCCTGATTGTTTTTGAACCCCCAGCTTTTTATGTGAAAAATGGGTGTAGCTGTAGCCGGCCAGCATCAGCGCCTGAAAAAACAGCATACAGGCGTTCCAAACCGATGGAGAGCCGCCAGCAAGAGGCAGCAGCAGTTTGCCTATTATTGGCTGTACCAGAAAAATCAGAAAAGCTGATAAGAAAATCGTTGTCGAGAATAGAAATACCAATTTGCTGCTCCCTGCCGAATCATGCTGACCAGAACGGTTTTAGCACGAAACCGGCAATAATGCAAAAAGGTAAGCTCCTTTGGCTTACCTTTTTTAATTCTCAGGCTTTTAAAGGCGTGCGATGTTCTATCTATGATTAAAGAGTCATAGTATAGCTGAACATGAGAAAATGGTTGTTGGCGCCAGTGAATTCGCCGACGCCATTCAATGGAGTCGTTCCTGCTTTGCCCTTTTCAAGCAGCATGAAGCTGTAGCCGATGTCGAAAATGTATTTGCCTGTTTTGCGTGCTGCGCCAAGAGAAAAGATGTGCCCATCAGTGCCCGGCAGTTCAAAGTTTCTGGTTTCATCAGGAATCGGCGAATTGTCGTATACGTAGCCACCGCGAAGAGTCCAGTGTTCACAATATTTGTATTCGGCGCCAAAGCGGTAAGACAGCGTGTTTTTCCAGTTCTTGGGCGCGGTAAAGCCGCCGTCAGCAGGCTGCCATGCGTAGCGGGGATCAATTTTGAGCTGTTCAAAACGGCTCCACTCGGTTCGCATGATGTCGCAGGAAAGCTGCCAGCGCTCAATGCTCGAATTAACAAAGCCAACCGTCAAGGTCGATGGCAGTTTAAGCGTGCCTTTCATGTATGTGTTGCCGGCAGTCGGGTGACTTTCTACAGTGCCGCGCATCTTAACGTCGGCGTTCGAGAGATAGCGAACCCCGAATTTCCAGTCTTTGCCGGTATTGTAATGCCCGGCCAGCACGTAGCCGAGACCCCAGCCATCGGCCCGGTATTCTACAAAGTTGTCCCAGGCGACAGTCGCCGGCAGGATGATGCCTCTCGACAGGAAGCGCAATTTGAAATCGGCTTTTATAAAGCTTAGTCCGCCAGCTACCGACAGCTTGTCTGAAAGTCGGGTTGCCACTGTTGTATTGAAATATGGCACTTTCAGGTCGGCAGTCGTTGGAACAGCCTTTGATACGAGCATTCCGGGGGGAGATGCCGCCGGGTCGTTGTAAAGCCCGGAGTCAATAAGTCGCCTGATGTCATGATCATTCCACTTCATGCCGAGCCCAAATGGTGTATAAAAAGAGAAAGCCGCAGTATATTTATCGTTGATCGGGTGAATAAGATGTGAACCAGGCACAATCTGTATTTTGTCCTTGACTTTAAGCTTCTGCAGGCCATTTCCCGGCTCATACTCCCAGTTGATTCTGGCCAGAGAATAGCCTGAATTATATCTGGTCTCTTTAAAATCCATTACGGCTGCCGGGTTGTACCATGCATTCGATACCAGGTCATCGCGCCCGACTGTTGCCGCGCCCAGCGCCATGGCGTCTGGTGCCGCCGCCTGATAGATTTGAAAACCACCTGCAAAAGCCATTGTCGCGCTGGTAAAAACAAACAGTGAGATTATTGCTGCTACTCTCAAACACACTTTTTTCATCAGAAGGTTCTTCCTCTTTATTTAATTTTGTCTAATTTATCACAGCAGGTTATTCCGGTCCTTAATTTATTCTTCACTGTATTATTTTTTTGCAGATTGCCGGCAGTTTTAAATGTTCCTGCTAGATCAAATCTGACAGGTGCTGCAATACAAACAGTCAGAAAAAGCCCGGCCTCACCTGTCACAGTGAGGCCGGGCGACAAAGGCAAATCAGTCTTCAGTAACGAGATTCTCTGCCTGTAAAGCTTGATTTTCAGCAGGCTTTGCCACTTTAATTTTGGCTTTTGTAACTCTGATGCTGCCAACATTTGTGCTCATCTGTATTTTTGCTGAATCAGCATCCGTAGTAGTGTTTTTGAATGCATTATGTATTTTGCCGATACTGCTTTTGGCAACCAGTGCCGGTTTGCTGTCTTCGGGCAGTTCTGCTCTTATTGCGCCGACTTCTGAGGTGATATTTAACTCTGAACCGGCTTTCAATGTGTCTGTTTTAATATCGATCGCTCCGGTTATGGTTTCTAAATTTACCTTGCTGGCAGAAAAGTTCTCCAGACGGATGGAGCCAACTTCACTGTTGGCGCTCAGTTCGTTGCCGACAAAACTATCAATTCTGATCGCGCCGACGCTCGTTTTGATCAGTGCCTTTTTCGCCTGCACTCCAGAAAATCTGACTTTGCCAACATTGCTGGCGACATCAAGACTGTCAGCTTGAACCTTTTGCAGGTCTATGCTGCCAACCTGCGATTTTACGGAGATGTCCGGTGAAGATACCGAGTCGAGCCTGATTTTGCCATTCTTCAAATCAATATTGACCGGCCCTGAAACTTTGCTGATATCTATATCGCAGCTGTCGCCGCCGCTTTGTTCACAAGAGATTTTCAGCAGCTGTTGCTCAGGAACTTTTACCAGAAACGTAATTTCAGGGAAGGGGTAAAGATTCCATGCCGGTTTATCGATGTTTCCGCCAAGTTTGAGTTTGCCGTCGTCGCTGAGTTCACAGAAATAGCCGAGGCTCTGCAGGTTGGCAGCAGCCTGATTTTCATTTCTGCCACCAACTTTTCTGACGATCTCAACTTTGATCTCGCTGGCCGCAGCGTCGCCGACCAGCTGCACTGATTTGCGGTAAAAAGGCATTTGGCTCCCGGGAAAAGCCAGGTCGATTGCGTGCACATCGCTGGCGGCAAAAGCGTGAGACAGGTTATCACTGATTGCATGTTCCCGCAGAGAGTTCGTCGCAAACCAGAAGGCAGAAAGAATGATGAGCCCGCTCACGGCAACGCTGGTTACCAGCTTTCGAGTGTTAATGTTGAGCAGGCTTTTGTTGAAAAAAGTTGAGGTGAAATATTGGGTCAACAGTGCAAAGAAGCCGAGCCCGGTGATCAGACCCGCCAGACCAGACAAATAGCCGGGAATTCCGGTCGCAAAGTAGAACCAGAGATCGTTAGACTGCCAGCCGGCAATGCCGAGTTCGCTCAATATTTTGAAAAAGCCGGCCGCTGCAACACCGAGCAGCGCCCCGCTCAATGGCAGATACAGTAACAGCAGCATGAAGATGACAAAAATAATTTTCAAGGCACTCTGTATTGTGCTGAAAACAGCGCTGGTGCGTGCAGGAGCAGCATTCTCGGGATAATCATCGGGGGGCATGATAAGGCCGATAACTATGTAGGCGAAAAAGCCTATTCCTGAAAACAACATCAATAGGCGCAGCAATAAAGACGAAACAC
>MFYY01000102.1:0-3926 GCA_001787855.1 Candidatus Riflebacteria bacterium GWC2_50_8
AAAGAAGGTACCCCGGTAACGGTTCCGCGTGCGGATGTCCACTATCTGGCTACCGAATATGGGGTGCTCGAAGTCAAGGGGAGATCGACAAAAGACCGGGCTTTGGGCATCATTGGTCTCGCTCATCCCAATTTTCGCGACGAACTGATGGCTGAGGCTGAGCGCATGGCTCTTTTCTGAGCCAATCTTTTTGTTGAGTTTATAACTTGAACTGGGAGATTTCCAGTTGTAGATTCTTTGCGGCTTCTCTGAGCTTTTCTGAAGCACTTTTAAGTTTGCCAAGAGAGTTTGAGGTTTTTGCTGCACCCTCGCTCCACTGAACCATTGCCTCGCTGATATTCTGGGCTCCGAGAGCCTGGGTGCTCATGCCATCGTTTACCATGGTAAACTGCGGGGCCAATTTTTGCACGCGTGCAATGATTTGAGAAAGTTGCCCGCTGACGCTGCCGACCGACATGATTCCTTTGATGACTTCTTCCGCAAACTTGTCCATCTCAGAAACCCCATGCGATACAGATAATCGCATTTCTCTGACCATTTCCTCTATTTCCAGAGTTGCAATAGCGGTCTGGTCAGCCAATCGGCGAGTCTCTCTGGCAATGACTGAGAACCCGCGGCCGTACTCTCCAGCTTTTTCGGCCTCAATAGAGGCGTTCAACGATAGTAGATTGATCTGATTGGCAACATTAGTGATCGTAGTTACAACACTGCCGATAAGAGTCGATTTTTCATCGATTATCGCCAGTTTTTCTTTGATCAGCTGGGTTGCTGCGCCGAGCTGGTGCATGGTCTTTTCCATGTTCGTCAGGCTGGCTCGTCCGTTGTCCGCAACCGTTTGCGTTTCAGAAAAGCCTCCCTCAATGCCCTGCATGGTTTTGGAAAGTTCCGATGAGGTGGCAGAGATCTCTTTAACCGCAGACGTAACCTGCACCGAGGCATTTCTATGCTCCATTGCAACGGCTTCCTGCTGAACTGCAGTCTGGGCAATCTCTGCGGCCAGAGAATTCAGCATCAGCACGGCTAGCCGTATCTGAGTGGTCTGGGCCCTGAGATTTCTGGTCATCGATTTTACAGCATGAAACATGAGGCCGATTTCATTCCCTTTGTCGAGGTTGCGGGTAGCCTCAAGTTCGAGAGTTTCAGTCAGATCGCCGGTAGCCACCCGGTTGGTGGCATCAGTGAGCAACATGAGTGGTCGTTTGATAACAGATCTCGTAAGAAAATAGATCATAAACCCAACAAACAGAGCGATTATGGCTATGCAGACTACAACTTTCAAGAGGGTCTGGTTGGCATCCATGACTATTTCAGCGTAATCAGTTGCACAAACAATGTACCAATCGTTTCTGATGTGGAAATCCTTTGATGTAAATTTTGCGACAACGTAGGATTTCAGCTTTCCATCAAACTTCTCCAGAAAAGCGACTTTGCCTTCTTTTATTTTGGCAAAAAGGTCTTTCACTTTATCTTTGGTCACCTCATTGAGAATCAGTGAGGTGTCAGGATGGCTGATCATCAGTCCGCGGTCGTCAATCATTGATAGATAGCCGGTTTCTCCGATCCTCGAATCCTCAAGAAAGAATTTGGTAAAGTAATCCATACGAGGGGCAACTATTACCGAGCCAAGGATCTCGCTGCCCTGTATGATTGGAGCCGCCACAACAAAGATCGGGTTGCCGCGCAGAATGCTGGGGTACACTTCGCTGACGTAGTAAGGCTTGTTCTCGTAGAAAGTTTGCTTGATATAGCTGATGTTGGCATCACATTTTCCGATTGTCTTGCCTTCTACGGTATCCATAAAGAAGTTGCCGTTGTGAATGGTGTGAGCCTTTCCATTAACATTGAGGGCAATCTCTTTGTCCGGTGGGAGTTTTATGGCAAGTGGAATGTTCTCGTAGTGAGGGTATAGCTTGTGAAGAAAATTCAGATATTCTTGAGCAGCTTCCCGAGAATCGCTGTCAGTTGGATTTTGAAGGACTTTGATTATTCTGGGATCGTTTGCAATGGTGCGGGCGATATTTCTCTGTTCTTCTATCCAGCGTATCAGCGCCTGGTTTGTCTGTTGTGTTATGATCCTGCCCATGGCAGCGTTGTAGGAGAGGTCATTATCCCTTGCAGTGTAGTAGATGTACAGTCCAAAAATGAAAAGGGAGACTGCAACAGTAGGAATCAACCAGAAAAGATACTTCGTGGTTATACTCTGAGAGCGACTTCCAAAAAGGGACATAACATCATCCTTTTTATAGGGCAGGGATACTTTGCAGAATATCACAGGCCGAAGTAACAATCCAGAATTCTATGAAACTATAGTGGCAAAACTATTTGCAGGATGCTTGTTTTTCGGCTGGAATTGGGTTTGTAGATGCTGAAAAATACCGGGAAAAAAATAGATTGACATCGAAGAGCCATAAATGGAATACTCATTTCGTAAAAGACAAAGCTTGCCAAGATAGGCTATTTTTGAGAACTTGATCAGAGTATTGAGCATTATATAGAGAGGTGCCAAATGTACGTATTTCACAAAGATGTACCCAAGGAAGATCTGGGAAAAGGCGTTTTGTTTCAACTCCTCGGCGTCAGTGAAAACATGAATGTTTTTCATTGGAACATGGCTGATGGCGCCATTGTACCACTTCACAGTCACCCGTCCGAGCAATTCGGTTATTGCATTAAAGGTGGCTTTGATATGATGATCGGCGATGACCACGCTATTTTAAAAGCTGGCGATGCATACTTTATTCCAGCAAATGTACCCCACACTTTTACGGCTTTGGGCGAGACTGAAGCAATCGATGTTTTCAGTCCGGTGAAGAAAGATCTCCCCAACGGGAAAAATCTTTAATAGTTTTCGATCAGGGTTTACGCAAAAATTTACAGGAGGATTACATGGGTAAAAAGATTCTTGTTTTAGCAACCAATTATGGTACTTGGGGTGAAGAACTGCAGGCTCCCTGGGATATTCTTAAAAAGGCCGGACACAAACTGACCCTGGCCACTCCCCTTGGCAAAAAACCATTGCCGTTGGCTGTCAGCTGCGATCCGACTTTCGTTGATCCGATAATCAATGCCAAGACCAATCCACCAGAAGTTTGTAAGCGCATAAAAGAACTTACTGATGGAAAAGAATGGGCTTCTCCGATTACTTACAAAGCCGCCAAAATGGCTGATTATGATGCCGTAGTTTTGACTGGCGGACTGGGCGCCATGATTGATATGTGTAACAATTACAATGTACACAAACTCATTCTTGATGCTCTTGAGCAGAACAAATTGATCGGCGCTCTCTGCTATGCAGTATCAGCACTTGTTTTCTGCCGCGACCCCAAGAATGATTACAAGAGCGTTATTTACGGAAAAACCGTTGTTGCTCACCCGCACTCATGGGATTTCTACGGCCGAGATTGGGATTTCACCTATGACATGTATGGCACCACTGCCGACAACAAAGGCACCGATGTACATACTCCGGGATTCCTGTGGCCGGTAGAGCACCTTGTTCGCGACGCAGTTGGCCCCAATGGCAAGTGCATCGCTAATTTCCGCGCTAACCGCGAAAATCCTGAAGTTGCCTTTGACTGGCCATTTGTCACCGGCACCTCGGTTGAGTCTTCAATTGCCTACGGCGAGAAAATCGCAGAAGTTCTGGCGTCACGCAAATAATGTTCACCTGGGAGCTCATCTTCTTGTGCGAACAGGGAAATGAGCTTCCTTCTTTTTTCTCGAGAAAGTGAGAGTGTTAAATGCCTGCAATTACCATACAGAGCCTAGAACTGACCGATGAACAAAAAGAAATTCTTGCCGAAACTTTTACCAGCAAGTTTTCAGAGCTGACCAAAGTTCCGCAGGACCGAATCTATGTTTTTTTTGACGGGTATCCACTTGACAGCTGTGCCAAAGGCGGGATGATCTTTTCCAAAAATCCCCCA
>MFYY01000102.1:3956-5759 GCA_001787855.1 Candidatus Riflebacteria bacterium GWC2_50_8
AAGTAGAGAAAATTATGGATGTTAACGAGAGCATTGTAAAAACCTTGGAACACGTTGGAGTGACCCACGTTTTTGGCGGGTCTGGCCAGGTTAACGGTAGTATGCTTCTGGCCCTTGAGAAGTCAGAAAAAGTAAAAACAATCATTGTCAAGAACGAGCAGGCCGCTTCTTTTATGGCCTGTGGCTATTCGATGTTTTCAGACCGGCTGGGAGTTTGTTTTGCCACCGGTGGCCCGGGTGCATTCAACCTGTTTTCTGGCATGGCGGTGGCCTTATCAGATTCTCTCCCGGTTCTATCTATCACCGGTTATGTTTCTGCGCCGGCAAGAGGCAAAGGGGCTTTGAACGAAGCCACCGGCCTCAGTCGAACTCCTGATTCAGGTGCCATGTTCAGCGCTACCTGCAAAAAAGCTTATGTGCTTGAAAACGCTGATGATATCTGTGACATTCTTGAAGAAGCCATAAATATCGCCTTCGATGGTCGTCCTGGCCCTGTTAACATCCAGATTCCCAAAAATCTCACTACCGCAACAGTGTCGAACTTTCGCGAAATCAAGCTTGATATCAAGCCTGTTCGTCCCAATCGCGGCGGCATTGAGGCTGCGGTAACCATTCTTGCCAAGGCGATGAACAGCAAAGAACCGGTTATGGCATTGGTTGGTTATGGCTCGGTGAGAAGCCATGCTCAGAAAGAGCTTATGGCTTTTCTTGAGCATTTTCAGATCCCCTTTGCCTCAACAATGGATGCCAAGGGCTACCTGCCCGAAAACCATGCGCTTTCGCTGGGAGTGCTCGGTACATCTGGCGACAAGGGAGCCAAAGACTTTTTTGATAAAGCGCGCATCGTTATTGCGATTGGTAACTCTTTTGCTGAAAACGCTACCTATGGCTTCAAGGCAGACCTGTATGACGGCAAACAGCTGATTCACATCAATATCGACCGCCACGAAATCGGCAAGGTTTATTCGCCAACGGTTGGTCTTTACAGTGATGTTAAGCCTGCCATAATCGATCTCCACAAAGGTTTGGAGAAAGAGGTTGCCAAGGTTGCAAAAGTTACGGTCGTCAGAGACAAGTATTTTGACAAGGAAATCACCGAAAAGACAGCAAAAATTCATCCGGCAATTCTGGTAAAGGAAATATCAAAGTATCTTCCGCCTGAAACCGTTGTTTTAGGTGATGCCGGCGCCCATATGCTCTGGCTGAACTGCTATTTGAACCTTGCTGAAAACCAGATCTACCAGAACCCCGGGAGCTTCGGCCCGATGGCCAGCCATGTTAACGCTTCAATGGGCGTCAAGTGCGCCAACCCGGATCGCCCGGTTGTGGCTGCTGTCGGAGACGGTGATTATCTGATGGCAGGTTTTGAGCTTCTGACCGCTGTTGAGAACAATATCCCGGTTGTCTGGGTTGTTTTCAATAATGGCGAGTTCAATGTTATCAAAAAGTTTCTGGTCAACATGTTTGGCAGACATGCCTACATGACCTTCAAGAACCCTGATTACGTAAAATACGCAGAAGCCTGTGGTGCTCAGGGTTACCGTGTCGACAAAATTGAAGACTTTGCTGCGGTATTCAAAAAGGCTCTTGATTCAGGAAAACCTGCTTTGATCGATGTTGCAGTGGATGGAGAAGTATATCCTCCATTTGCGCTCGGCAAAGTCTGAGCACGAAACCCCGCGGTTGACTTCTCAGGCCGCGGGTTCCTAGAAAGATAGAACACATGACAAAAATTGTCTTACCGGGGTTTGCAGAGAGTTTGCTGGGAAACCGATTTTTTCCAGCCACCGAGAAGGGCAACGA
>MFYY01000103.1 GCA_001787855.1 Candidatus Riflebacteria bacterium GWC2_50_8
GGATTAAGGCGGGCTTTAGCGAGAAAGCCTTCTGCCATGCGCACCGCTGGCAGGGAAGCATAGCAACCCATGTGATAAGCATTAGTTACAACGGTTTTTTGATGCCAGTTGTTTTTTGATACTATTTCCTGTGCGCTGCTCGGGGAAACATAGCCGCTGCAGGTAACATGAACAAGATGATCAGGAGCAGTGATTTCGCGCGTGAAAAACTGGCCGCAGATACGCTTTGAAATTTCACTGAATTGTGCCGATCGCTGGCTCATATTAGGCCCAAAAGGGCCGTCCCTGAAATGAAACAATTCCATTTTTTCCCAGTTCGTGTGGGTGAAATCGCATATTTCTGTTCCGCGAACAGCGATCTGTTCACTTGAACATCCGTAACGCTTCACGAGCCTGGCAATGCGATCTGAAGAGGCGCTCGCAGACTGAAGTTTTCCGGGACTGGCATCTTTACGCGACTCAGCGCGAGCATGCGCTTCAGCCAGCCATGACAGTGTGGCTTCCTGTTCAATCAAATATCTGGGGCGAATGCTTCTAAAATTGCACAGTATCAAAATCGAACCTCCGATTGCCATGCCCTGTTGATGGCCCTTCTCAAAAAGCGGTTCCTCTAATTTTAAGCTTTGTCAGCCATAAAAAACGGCTGAATATATATGATACTGCTAATGCCTGAAAACACAACAAGTTTTTGTCACGGCTGATGCTCGTAGACTGGGGATACTTTACTTAATTATTGCTGCCTTGTTAAATATATAGTATTTTAATTTCATGGCAAATGTAGTAGTTCCGGGCATTCCCCACCACGTTTTCAGCGTGGAGATCACAGGTAATTGACAAGTTGCACGAGGCGCTGCTCTTTCTCGTGAAGGCCTGTATAAGATGCTGTCTGGAGATAGAATTCCGAGGTTTGATACTGTTCTAAAGATAAGCAAAGCTCCAGGGCTTAAGCTTCATGCTGAAGCGGGTTTAGTTCCTGCTCCAGCGAAGAAACAAATTAAGAACTTAAAAAATAAATTGAAAAGAGACGACCAGTGCGTCGACGCGGAAAATGAGAGGCAGGCGTCAGACAGTGACCTGATCTATTCACAACGGCAAGGAGATTTTTACATTGGATATTCCACGGATCTTCAACATCACTGAAAGTGCTCATCGCATCCATAACCCTTTCACACCAGAAAAGCTCGCCACTCTCGGTGCCGTGTTGCGCATGGAACCAGGGACTCGCGTGCTTGATCTCGGCAGTGGTTCGGGCGAGATGCTGTGCACCTGGGCGCGCGATTACGGAATCACCGGCATCGGCATCGACATGAGTCAGTTATTCAGCAGGCAAGCGAAACTCCGCGCTGAAGAACTTGGCGTCGCCGATCGAGTCGAGTTCATCCACAACGATGCTGCCGGCTACGTAGCCGATGAAAAGTGCGGTGTGGCAGCCTGTATCGGTGCCACGTGGATCGGTGGAGGAGTTGCCGGCGCCATCGAGCTTCTGACGAAGAGTCTTAGCGCCAACGGAGTCGTCCTCATCGGCGAGCCTTACTGGCGGCAGTTACCGCCAACGGAAGACATTGCCAGAGAGTGCTTTGCCAGGTCTATCTCCGACTTTCTCATGCTTCCTGATCTTCTTGCGTCTTTCGACGAACTAGGCTACGACGTTGTGGAAATGGTTCTGGCAGACCAGGAGGGCTGGGACAGATACGAGGCAGCCAAGTGGCTTACCATGCGCCGATGGCTCGAAGCGAATTCCGAAGACGACTTTGCGAAAGAGGTTCGAGCCCAACTGACCACGGCGCCAAAACGCCACGCCGCATACACACGTGAATACCTTGGATGGGGCGTATTCGCGCTGATGGAGAAGATTAAGATAAACTTGGCAATATGCTAAGAACGCCCATAGTTCAAATTAATGATCATGCTATGTTTCGCTGGGTGAATTTTGACGATGCCCGAGCTTACCAATCAAGGAGTGTTGTCAATGAAAACCAGTAAAGAAAAAAGAGATTTTCCGGTTGTTTGCGTTGGCGGTTCGGCCGGTGGCCTGGATGCTTACATCCGCTTACTACGGAATCTTCCGTCCGATATGGGCGTGGCTATCGTAATAGTCAATCACCTGAGAACAGTAGCCACCATGCTCCATGAGATTCTTCCGCAGCACACCTCAATGCCGGTTGAACTGATCACGGAAAAATTAGACATCAAGCCCAACCATGTGTTCATTATCCCGGGACAGTGTGATTTGCACATACTTGATGGTGAGTTTCGCCTAAAACCGATATCTAAGCCCAGAGGTTGGCCCGACGTGATTACCGTGTTTCTGCGTTCCCTCACAGAGCACTGGGACGGAAAACTTGTCGCTGTAATTGTCTCCGGCTATGATGGCGACGGGTCAGACGCGCTTTGCGGCATAAGGGACGCTGGAGGAGTTATCATCGCGCAGAAGCTCGACACAGCCGCGCAGCCGGATATGCCAGCGAGCGCTATTGCAAGCGGGTGTGTCGATTTCGTTCTTTCACCTGAGAATATTGCTAAACAGATTGTACTAATTGCGCACGAAAGCGAATAGTAGATCGGTGTAAAGTCATTTGATCTTGTGCCTGAAATGAGTTGAAATAGACCATCGAGATTAGTAATACATGTGGAGCCCTAGCCCAAACCACCTGGTGTTTCGAATGAAAAATTGCCCATTCGGCGAGGGACCGCTGAAATACTCTGCCAGCAATTGCACCTTGCGGTCTCCGATTCGGGCATCCTCGAATTGAAACCCCGCCATAATGGTGCTTGCCACTTTCCAATGACTTCTCTCATTCGCCTGGGCATCCCAATAGGCGACCGGGCGAACCTTGCCACCCCACAGAGTTCTGGGACTTTCGAATTCAGCTCCCAATTGTCTCGTTCCCAGTCCCAGATTTTTCGGGTCCACATTCCTCAACCTTCCTACACCGCCATAGACCCGGAACCCGTTGGCCAGTTCATATGATATCTTCAAATCCAGCTCTTCGAAACTCAGATTGACTCTTTGGACAGGCGTCTGACTATTGAGAATATACTCATCGCCGAGATGCGAACTCTGATGATGGAGGCGGAGAAAGCTTGAGAACGCACCGGATCGATAACAGGCGAGCAGCCCGACAGTATAATCAGCGTTGATGAGGTCTTTCGAGCCGGACAGGGCCGTTACATTGAACATACTGAAAACAGCAGTCTGAATGGCGATTTCCCATTGGCCCCCCGAAGGAGCCGCGTTGCGATAGAGTGACCAGGTTTCACCAAAATTTGCGGAGCCGGTATCCTTTGGCTCCTGGCCCTGCTCAACTCTACGTGCCAGGATTGAGAAATGCGGCCATCGAGGGTCGGCATGGAACGGCGCCACAAGAAGATCACGAGGAAGGAATTTGGAAACGAGCCTGGTGGGTTCTTTAGGGCTGGGCGCCAGCACCAAAGCATCGGTGGCCGTTTTCTCTTCTTTGATCTCCACGCGCGCAACACCTGGAATACTTTCCAACGCCAACGTTGCTTTTGTTCGGTCGACCTGAGAGAGCGACCCGGCATCGATCATCACGACCCCATTCACCACCTGCGGGATCGCCTGGGTCGCGGCAAATTCCCGCTGGAGGATGGCAGTGGCGTAGCCGGCGATATAAGAATCATCAGATGCGATCGTTGGCGACACGACCCCAAAAAGGAGAAACAGAACCAGAAAGCCTTCCCCCGCTACGACTTTCCTGGTGCTAAAAGCGGAAAACAACAATTGGCAAAATGTCTGCGAAAACAGGTTTAGCCAATTCTCTTTGACAAACCGCGTATTAAACTGAGTCGCTGAGCGTTTCACGTTGAATTTCGGAAGATCAAAACGAAAAATGTTTTCCATATTGATCAGCAATTATCTCCCATATCAATTTTCAAAGCAGGGTCTTTCCCTGGTTTTGAACGGCCATCAGGACTTTGAAAAACTGAAAAGAAGAATTTCCTTATTCCTCAGGTGTGACCCGGAAATTTTTCGAATATCACATTTTATGCCAATCAGCGGGAAAGAGAAATCCTGAGTAACCCCGATAAAACTAGTTCAAATAAACTGCTTAGTCGAAGTTCCATTTAGCCCGAAAAGGGAAAAATCAGCCAGCCTTTTCAGGGGCGAAGGCTTCGATTGCTTTCTGGCGAATGGCGCGAAGGTCGACCTTCCCGGTTCCAAGAACAGGGATGGCCGGGACTTTCAGGAAACGATCCTTCTTTGGGATGAAAAGATTGGGGAGTCCTTTCGCGGCGAGTTTTTCCAGGATTTCGGGAATTCTGGTTTCCTCAACGGTGTAGAGCACGGCGAGGGATTCTCCCTTTTTCTCGTCGGGGATCCCGGTTACCGCGAACACCTGTGAACTGGCTCCGGCAGCCTCGTTCAGGGCTTCTTCTACTTTTCCGTGTGGAATCATCTCCCCGCCGATTTTGCTGAAACGTGAAAGCCGGTCGGTGACCTTGACGAAACCGTCTTCATCTATCAGGGCGATGTCGCCAGTTACATACCATCCGTCTCGGAGCACCCTGGCGGTCAGATCGTCACGCCCGAGATATCCGCGCATCACGTTGGCACCTCGCACCAGCAGCATGCCCGGCTTTTGGCGGGGAAGCGGTTCGAACGTGTCCGGGTCTACGATACGGACCGCAACGCCCGGGATCGGGTGCCCAACGAATCCACGTCTGGAGCCGACCTGGTAGATTCCCTGTTGGCGACTGTCAAGGGTGCTGACGGTGATCGCAGGTGAGCACTCGGTAGCGCCGTATCCTTCGATCGGCCTGATGCCGAACTTCTCCTCGAACGCTGTAGCCAGCTGAGGCGAAAGCTTCTCGGCGCCCGTGAAGACGATCCGTATGCTGCCAAACTGGCCGGGGGCACAGCGCCGCATATAAATCTGAAGAAATGTCGGCGTGGCGATCATGAATGTGACACCCTGATACTCGCACAACTCACCGATTTTCGCGGCTTCGAGCGGGTTGGCGTGGAAGACGATCGCCATTCCACCTTTGATGGCGAACCACAACGACATGTATCCGAACGAGTGAAAGAGTGGCAGAATGCCGAGCAGGCGGTCCTTGTTGCCAATGGGGAGCACCTGACCGACGGCGTCGACGTTGGAAATCACGTTGTAATGACTGAGCATCACGCCCTTCGGTGTTCCGGTGCTTCCGCTGCTGAAAATGACCGTTGCGAGATCATCGGGAGCGGTAGTCCTGGCGGCTCCGCACAACCACTCAAGAAGGGGGACAGGGGCAAAAAGTGCGGTGATCAGGCCGAAAAGTCTGGATCCGACCCCGATCTGGGCGATGACATCCTCAATGTAGATCAGGCGAAGGTTCGAGGGAAACTCAATCTTGGCCTTATCCATGAATTCTCTGCTGGTGACAAGGGTTTTCAGACCAGCCTGTCGGGCGGCCGATTCCATGCCTTCGCGCCCGGAAGTGAAATTGATATTGACGC
>MFYY01000104.1:0-852 GCA_001787855.1 Candidatus Riflebacteria bacterium GWC2_50_8
CAGGCGGAGAATTATCGAGAGTTGCGCTGGCAATCAAAAAAGTTCTGGCACGCAGCGACGCCCTGCCAACCCTGGTATTCGATGAAATCGACGCCGGCATAGGTGGCAAAACTGCCGAGGCAGTAGCTGCCAGTCTGCACGCCCTTGGCAATGAAAAGCAGGTTTTGCTGGTAACTCATCTGCACCAGATCGCCAAAGAGGGCAGCTGCCATTTCACAGTCAGCAAACACGTCGAAAATGGGCACACCAGTGTCGACATCAGTGAGGTCACAGGCGAAAGTCGCATCGAAGAAATTGCGCGTATGCTTGGCCGCACCGATAACGAAGGGCTGAGTTTTGCACGCAATCTGCTAAAACAGAGCTGACACCAACAATTCCCTTACCCGACAAATTGTCTCGCAATTGCTGATAGAATCTGTTAGCCTTGGCTGAGAATCAATAAAGCAACGCAATTACGAATGTTCAGGTTGAGCATATCGCTTTGCTAAATCGGGAGGAAACCTATGAAAAGTCACCTCAGGCTGCTGTTGTTTGTTTTCTTTTACCTTGCTGTTGTGCTGCCTCTGCCCCTGTTGGCGCAAGCAAGCCTTTCTGCCGAGAACAAGATAGACGAACTGACGGTCGAGATAGACGGCAGAAAAGAAGTATTTACCGTTATCCGCGACTATTATCAGGAAGACCAGTGGTATTACATCCCTGATCGCCCGCGCCTGGCCATGGCCGGCAAGCTTCCGCAGTTTCACCTGATCAAATACCAGACAAAAGATCCAAAAAACTCGCAAAAGCTCTTAACCGGCGGAGTATTGCAATTTGCCATAAAAATGAGCCTGCCCGCCAAGGCTGTAGAAAAGC
>MFYY01000104.1:901-5724 GCA_001787855.1 Candidatus Riflebacteria bacterium GWC2_50_8
AAAATTTCTGGGAAATTACGCGACCAACATCAAACTGTCGGCGATTCCCTTTAACTCATCGATGGTGACTCTTTATGATCTCGAAAAGGGCGTGATGTTGACCGATGCTCCACAAAAACCAGGTATCGCGCCAACATTTGCCACTCAGGAAATCCCTTTTCAGCTCAATCTCACCGATCTTGGCGCAGACATCTCTGAAGCCCTCACCAGAAAAGGCGGCGGCATTCCGGTTCTCGTGACCTTTAATTATTACGCCATCACCCCTCCCTGCGGATTCAAGATTGAGGTGAACTGGGACATGGTTTACCGCCATTTCAGCGCAGATTTTAATGCCCGCTGCCGGCTCAAATACCTCAGTTACCTGGCTGGAGACTTTGCGGCGCAGGCACAGCTGGTAAAAGACCTCATCAATACAAATAAAGCAATAAAGGTCACGGTGCTCAGTGGCGAAGCATTTAAAGATGAAGATATCGACAAGTTCATGCTTCCGGTGCTGCTGCGCATCAACAACGAAATTTTTGACAACACCAGACCGCCACCACTGGTAGATCCGGCAAAAGTGGCCGAAGAACCTCCGTCTAACTGGTTCTCAAAGCTTTTCGAATCACAACCCATGGAGGACTACAAATCTCAGGTCGCTTTAAAAGCGGTTGAATATCGCAACAAAGGCCACGAGACCTTCGAAATGACCAGACAGCTGGAACTGGAGAGAGTGTCATGCTGTGGCGGCCTCATCGGGATCGGCGATCTGTCTGAGGACGAACAAAATCAGCTGATTGAACTGATACCTGCGGGAAACTGGCAAAGCGCTTATTTCAGCCTGCCGGCAGTCGGCGACGATCCCAGTCTGGGCATCAAGTCGGTTGACCTGTCGGTAACCCTTGTCGACAAAGACGGTAAGACCCTGAGCGGCGGCCCAGCCGTGCAAAGCGCCACCTGGAGCGAGAAAACCGGCCAATGGGCGGCCAAAGGTGAAACCCGCACTGCCCTGCTTTTCCCGCTGGCCTATTTGTATGACAAATACCCACGAAAAGTAGCTGATTTTAAGTTCAAAGTCGTAAGCAAAATCACTCATAAACATGGAAGATTTGAGTTCACCTCATTGGAGCCAGTTTTCGATGGAGAAAAGGCGATTTCTAACTCTCTCGACTGCGTCGATGTCTTAAAAATTTACGGCAGAGATCTCGGCTTCGCCAGGGATGAACCGGCCGGCATTTTGACAATGGTAGACGTAACTGCCAAAACGAAGAAGCCTTCGCAGACCCTTTCTGGACAGCTCCTTGGCGACGCAGACGAAGAAAATCCCCTGCTCTTTCTGGTCGGCAAATCGTCTATGGATGAGGAAAATCCGATCGAACTCAAAATCAATTTTCAGACGAATGATGGCAAAACGATTCCATGGGCATATAATTCAAACAAGGATATTCGAACAATCAGGCCAAGTCTTACATTTTTTATTAACCGCCATGATTGGGAGAAACAGTAAATCCGATCATACGCAAGAAAAGATAGCATCGCCATCCGGCTGTAACCGGGTGGCGTTTTTTATCGGAAGGTTATTAAACTCACCCTACTCCTGATGAAGCTCGTTAAAGCGACGTTTCAGGGCAACAGAGCGGGCGATAACTTCTGGCAGATAACCGGCCTCAATATGTGCCGGAAAAAATGGAGCCAGCACAGCGGCAATCTGCGCAGCACGCAGCTCGTCTCTTGCTGCAAGCTCGGCAAGTAATGCAAGCCATTTTTCGGCGGCAGCAACGCTGATAACATTGGCCGTATTTACGTAAACCAGCAGTTCATCATGGGGATCGTCGAGCACTGCCCGATCGATCAACATGCGTACCTTGTAAAAATCTTCCATGACGCTGATATCACATGAGTTTTGAATTGGCCAGCCATATCCGGGCTGGTTGACAATAACGTTGTCAGGGCTCGGGTGCGGCCAGCTCTTAATCGGAAGCAACAGGTTGATAGCGTAAAGATGGCTCGGAATGCCGCCCTGATAACGATCAAAATAGGCCGACACTATCGGCTTGTAATCGAAAGTCATAACATCCAGGCGCTTCTCGGGGTCTGCCAGCCTGATTATAGTGGCATAGCCGGTAATACCAGGCCTGACTGTCAGTTCATGGTTTTTTGCAACATAACCCGGTGCTGCTGCCGAAATCTTAATGGTTTTACCAGCAAGGCGGCACTTAACATAAGCATGCGGAATCACCTGCATCAGACTGGTGCGCACGTCAACATCAACGAGATACTGGCCTACTTTGTATTCTGCCGCGCCGACGAATAACGGCGAGCTGAAGATCAAGCCAAGCAGAATTGCGCAGAAGATCAAGGACGGTCTTAAGAACTTACCAGCTGATCCAATCATGACAGTTATTTCCTTACTTCAAACTCTTATACGCATAAAGTGTAACATGTCTCACATCTTTGCAACAAGTCGCCGAAAAAAGCATTCGCCAGTTCATGACAGTTCAGAAAGCCGCGAGATAGGCGAAAATCCTTTCTGACCAGGCCAGCAGAATCGACAATGCCGGGAAAAACCAGATGTATGATGGCAGCTCAGTCGGGTTCCTTTTAAGCTCAGCCATTGGCAAAGCCCTGAACCATGAAGAGTCTTGCACGTGCAGAAAAAATTGCGAAAGCACCAGCCCGAACAGCAACGGCCAAAAAACTGGCAGCAACACTTTGGGAAATTGCAGACTACTGTCTCTAAATCTCGGTGCCGATAAAGCAGAAGGTGTAGCAGGGCTATCTGCTGTAATTGCGCCCGGCATTTTGCCCATGCCACTGTTGTCAAGAGTTCCATAGCCTGGGGGCGGTGTTTCATCGAGTAGAGTGATTGTCGAAGCAACATTACTGCCACCTGATTCGATAAATTCAACCATCATCGCAGCACAAGCAGTGAGTAGACAGATGAACACTGCAACATTCATCACCGTGCGCCTGAAGTGGGACAAAAAGCCCAGCAGTTTAATCAGTTCGGCATGCGAAAAATCTGCGGTGCCGTGCAGACGGGCCCGAAAAAAGAGTCGCCAGGTGACTGCTTCTGTTTGTCGCAGCATACTGCCAGCAATCATGAGAACAGACAATCCCATCTGTGCCAGCAAAAATTCATTCCACTTTGAGTTAAAATTTGAAACATTAACCACCAGCGCGCCAATAGCTATCACCAGGGCAGTAGCAATCATCCATGCGTAACTTTTCCGCCGGCACAAAAGCAAAGCCAGAAAGAGCAGAGGCGCAACACTATATATCATTATGCCCTTCCTCCACCCTGATGTGCTTTACGGTAACGGACGACATAGGCGCCAGCCGCATAAAGAATGCCGGCCAGAACAACAGCGCTGAAGATGGCGAAACCAACGTCAGAATCGTAATACGGAAATGTATGCATGACGGCAAGAATGCCGAGAATCGCGAAGTTTAACCAGCTCAACCAGAGATCATACTCAATTGGCAAACTAGTTTGCATGCCCACTTTGATCTTTAAAACCAGCTGTAAAACAACTTCATAAACCGACAGACAAATAACCGGCATCATCACCGCGAGCGTAAGCTGGTAATCAAGATTATTTGAGCTTACCAGATATCGTTCTTTGGCAAGAACAAGAACCATTAACAGACAAAAAAACATTGCGGCTGCATATAGACTTTCTCGCACCGCCAGATATTTTTGCCTGAACTCACCCAGCCCATCTCCGGAGGCATTTTCTGCCTTGCCGGCCAGTTGCAGCAGACTATTACTGCCCGCAGACTCTGCCCGCATGTAATACAGGCCAACCGCCATTCCCGGCATAAATAATGCTGTTGCCATCAGAGCAGCAAGTATTTCGCCATCAGCGAAAGTCGCCTCATTACTGACAACTACATATAAATAAAAAATCAGAACGACGATTCTTAACATGATTCCCCGCTATTTATAAATAACTCTCCGCAAAAACAGTAACCAGCAGCACCAGGTAGATCAGCAAACCTGCGACATACAGGAACATTCCCAATTTCGGTGCAACCGGCACAAAATATGCATTTGCGGCAGACACAAGCGCCGCCCCACCCTCTGTTGAGGCGCTGACGCGGCCTTTTTCAGATACCGCCTCTAACACTGAGTCTGAAGCCGTCGACAATATTTTTACGGACCCTGCGGTTGCGCCTGGCATAGAAGCGGTTGCCCGGCGATTTCCGGCAACGGCAACTGCGCCGCGAGCTGAGACTGCTGACGCCGAACCGCCGGATGCCGAAGCAGCAGGAACTTGCGCAGCAGGCGGAAAATGGCTGCCAGGCTCGACAGTTGCATAATCATCAGCAGACAGACCATTATACGAATCGGCAGCAGACTGAGGTTTAACGCCTGCTACCGGCTGTGTTGCCATTACTTCTTCGTGGTCCGCGTGTTGTTCGACACCACTCCGCCCTGTTGCAATTGAGCCAGAATCAACGACGGTAACAGCCTCGATCTCGGCAAGAAATTCGGCCGCCGTTTGAAAGCGATCGGCCGGCGCCTTGGCAAGCGCCCTCATTATCGCACGACTCAGCGCTTCTGGAATTTCATTGCGCTTTTCAGCTGGTGGTGTCGGAGCTACTGTCATGTGCTCGTACATCAGGCCGGGTAGATCTGCTCGTTTGAACGGCGGCTCACCGGTAAGAATCTGGTAGAACAGCGCGCCGGTAGAATAAATATCGCTGCGGCAGTCGACGGCCTCGCCTTTGAATTGCTCAGGGCTCATATAAAGCGGCGTGCCGATACTGACACTCAGGTTAGTTGCGGTTTTGCTGCCCTGAGCTGCTGCTGCGATACCAAAATCGGCAATTACCGGCTG
>MFYY01000104.1:5788-6009 GCA_001787855.1 Candidatus Riflebacteria bacterium GWC2_50_8
GGCTACTATTGCAACGGCCTGTTTCACTGGCAGCGGGTTGCTTTTTATGCGACCAGTCAGAGTTCCACCGTGCATGAAGGCCATGGCTATATAGGGCTGCTTATGCGAAGATTCACCAACCGAATAGATCGGTACAATGTTCGGGTGTGTCATACCGGCAGCCAGACGCGCCTCTTTCTGGAAACGGCGGCACAGTTGCTCATCGTGAATCAGATTCGGCG
>MFYY01000105.1:0-2135 GCA_001787855.1 Candidatus Riflebacteria bacterium GWC2_50_8
GAGGGGGGCGTTTGACTATCTTGCCAAGCCATACAGTCTTGAAGAAGTCAGTATGCTTATCAGCAAAATCGTGCAGGCTAATCTGCTCAAAAGCCAGTTGCATCACTATCAGGAGCTGCTTGAGAACAAGTTTGCCAGGATTCTTGGTGAAAACCAGAAAATGAAGCAGCTGCGCGAGCACATCAGCATGGCTGCCCGTACCGATCGAACCACTGTTTTGATCAGAGGTGAATCAGGAACCGGCAAAGAACTTGTTGCCCGTCAGATTCATTTTCAGAGTTCCCGCGCTGACAAGCCTTTTATCGATGTCAACGCCGCCGCAGTAAGTAGTACTCTCCTTGAATCAGAACTTTTTGGCCACGAAAAAGGCGCTTTTACCGATGCGCAGAAGCAGAAAAAGGGTCTGTTCGAGCTGGCTAATGGCGGCACCCTTTTTCTTGACGAAATTGGTGATCTCGACCCGTCGTTGCAGGTAAAGCTGCTGCGCGTTCTCCAGGAGAGAAAATTCAGAAGAGTCGGTGGTACTGCAGATATTCACGTTGACGTAAGAATTATTTCGGCTACTAATGCCGATCTAGAAAGAGCCATCGAAGATGGGCGCCTGCGTCAGGATCTTTTCTATCGTCTCAATGTTTTTACCGTTAATCTGCCGCCACTTCGCGACCGGCGTGATGACATTCTTCTGCTTGCCAAGAACTTTCTCGAAGAGTTTCGCAAAGAATTTTCAAAAGATATCTCAGGCTTTAGAGATGACACGCTGAAGATTCTTGAGAGCTATAACTTCCCTGGCAATGTCCGTGAATTGCGTAACATCATTGAGCGCGCGACACTGCTGGAAACAAGCAACCTGATCAGGCCGGCAAGTCTTCCCGAGGAGCTGAAGAAAAATGCCGATCTTGGTTATGTCGCTTTTGCTCAGGAAACCACAAAGCCTTGGCAAGGCACAGGTTTTAATTTCAAAGATTATATAGATTCTGTCGAAAAGCAGATCGTGGTAGAGGTAATGCATGAAGTCGAGGGAAAAAAGAGTCGTGCTGCCGAGATTCTTGGTTTAACGCGCTTTGCGTTGAGGCACCAGCTGAAAAAGCATGATCTGGAATCTGATAACTGAGCGCTGATCCTGCTCTGATTGCAGACAATATTGGCCAGTCTCCTTTGCTGGCACGTTCCAGATTCTCATTTGCGCCGGTACACCCGTTTTTCTTAAGGCTATTGGCGCAATGTACCTTTTTGTCTATTTCACAGGACGGATTTGGTCGTTTCTGTCATTGGTAAATGTTGCAATCAGATGCGGCGCGTTATTTTGATGCGATCAAATGCCTGAAATATAAAGCTTTATACGCTTCTGGTCGGTGGTTTTGTACATTAACACGAGATCTTTGGCAGATAATTATCTGCAAAGTGAAAAATATTCACTAGTTTGACCGAAAAAGTGTGATATTATTACACTGTTGTACCTACTGTGCAAAAAAAACACTTTTTTTAGAGCTGTCTAGAATTAAACAGGCTTGAATAAAGGATTGTGAAGTTGGCATAGTTTATGCAATGTAAAGTGATAATAAGATTAGCTAGGAGATAAAGTTATGATATCCGAATTGCTTCAGGACAGTTTTATTGATCTTCAACTGGATGTTAATGACAAAGCTACAGCTATTACCAAGCTTTCTGGTATGCTGTGCGGGTCCGGAAGAGTCAGCGATCATGACCATTTTGTAAATGCGGTTCTTGAACGAGAAAAACTCGGCAGCACCGCAATTGGTGCTGGTATTGCTATTCCACACGCTCGGGCAAATACTGTAAATGAAGTGTCTATAGCATTTGCCAGATCAGGTCGGGGTATAGATTTCAATTCTGTCGATGGCGATCCGGTTCACCTGATATTCCTTCTTGCTGCACCGGTTGAATCAGGAAGTTTGTATCTCAAGCTTCTGGCAAGAATCTCTCGGCTGCTGCGCTATCAGGACCTCATAGAAGACCTTAAGAAAGCCACCACAAAAGAAGAAGTAATCAAGATCATCGCTGCCAAAGAATAATTACGTTCTGAACTCGGGCGCACTCGATCAGGGAGCTTACCATGAATCCGCTCTTACAAGATGTGAGAAAAGATGAGCTGTCTTTGCACATGCGAATACCGG
>MFYY01000105.1:2160-12147 GCA_001787855.1 Candidatus Riflebacteria bacterium GWC2_50_8
TCTCATGACTCTCGATGGTATCTGTGAACATTTCAGCGTTGACGAATCTTCTCGTGACCGAATCAAAGTAGCACTCGAAACCGCTCTTCTCGGGTCCATCGAGCTATCCTACCTTAAGGCCCAGGGTTTGTTTGACTTGAAATTCTCGGTGTTTAAAGATAAGCTGCAGATAACTGTCGAGGATTTCATGTTGAATGACCAGATCGCTTTGATCGAGTCTCCTACCGAGGAGCAGGTGCGCGAAAAGCTTGACCCGGTGCTTAGTCTCAGTGACAGCTTCGTGTTCTTAAAAGAGTCTGGTCGTAATTCATGTTACTCCATGCAGTTCAATCTTGCAGTGGTGGAATGATGAATGACACAAACAAATGAACGGACATTTCTCTTAATCAAACCTGATGCGGTTCAACGTGGATTTATCGGTAAGGTTATCAGTAGAATTGAAGAAAAAGGGCTCAAAATTGTTGCCCTCAAGATGGTTCAGGTAACACCAGAACAGGCGGCCCGGCAATATGCATGCCATAAGGGCCGCCCGTTTTATGATTCGCTGGTGCAGTTTATCTGCTCTTCGCCAAGCGTGGCTATGGTTATCGAAGGCCGCAATGCAATTGCACTTTGCCGCAAGCTTATGGGGGCTACCGATCCGACAGAATCTTTGCCAGGCACGATCAGAGGCGATTTCTCTCTCGACGTGAAGCACAATCTTATTCATGGCTCAGACAGTGCCGAAAGCTTTGCCCAGGAATTTACAGTTTATTTCAGCAATGAAGAGATTCTGAATTACCATCTTGATCTCGAGCGCTGGATATACTACTCTTAATCCCCGGTCGATATTTCTTAAATCCCCGGAACTCGTTTCCGGGGTTTTTCATGACAACCTTTCAGAGAGCAGGTGCCTGGCTTGGTCGTTGAACTGCGCAAGACCCCGTCGTATCTCTATCGACGAGTCATTTTGACCGTTGCCGGACTGATTGCAATTACGCTTGCAGCAGTTGCCTGGATGTTTGTCTCTGAACAGTTTGCCAGCAAGGCTGTTGAAATTCTTATTGCCAGAAGCACCAGCCAGCCCGGTCTCAATATCGCGCTCGAAAATTTCAGCGGCAGCATATCGAGGGGTTTTAAGATTGGCCAGATCAGCATTAAACGCCTGAACCCGCCAATGCAGCTGATTGCTTCGGGCGCCATAGTTGATGTCGATTTTTCAGGACTTCTGGCCGGTGGAAAAGTTTCGCTGAGCGCCAGCCTGATCGATTTGGATGTGGTCGGCATGGTTGCCTGCCCGGTTGCCTCGGCGACACTGCCTGACTTTAACCATTTGGGCTGCTTTCTCGCTTTGCCAGCAAATATCGAGATAGCTCATTTCTCGCTCGATCATGGCAGAATCAAGCCCTGGCATGATTTTCCCTTAGTGATAGAGTTGGCCAACACTGGTTTGCGGCCTCTTGCCGATGCTGTTGATCATGTGCTGCAGACTGATTTCAATGCTTCTTTTCGTGGCCGCCCAATAGGTCAGGGCAACTTCACCGGGCGGGTTAAACAACGCCAGAAAAAGGCTGAAGGCAAACTTGACGTTTGTCTGTTAGGCCAGAAAATTGTGACCGAGATATCGCTGGCAGACCGTAAAGGCATGCCAGAAATCAGCGGCTATATTTCTTCAGCGACCGTTGATATTGCAAAAATTTCGCATTGGCTGATACCTCTCTGGCAGGATAAATTTCCGTTCGGCTTTGACGGTGTGATTGACTGCACCGGTTCTTGGCTGATCAGCAATGAACTTGGCTTTCTTGGCAACCTGACCGGTCGCTGTCGTAACTTGCGCATGGTTGCTCAGGGTCTGTTCATTTCGCTGGTCGAACTCAATGGCAGCTGGAAGTATTTTGACAGCGCTTTTAATTTCGCTGACGAAGGCAGCCTGTTTTTCGGATTTCCGGCCTCAATGACCGGAAAAATTGAATCTGTTTTGCATTCAGACCGAAAGTGGGAACTCGATTTCAGCTGCCTGACCATAGATTTTGCCCGCCTTGCCGAAGACCTGCCATGGGGCGTAAAATATGGCATGGCATTGCCGCCGCTTTCTGGTGGCGCCACGCTGAGCGTGCAGTTGCGCGGTAATCGTCCTGAAGTTACGGCAAAGCTCATTACAAATGATCTCGTTGCCGGCAAAAAAATTGAGGCAAGAACCGTATCGGGGGCCATTTCTTTTTTGCTCGGGGCTGAGGGGGCTGGTGATCTTGCTGTAGATATGACCAGCTGCAGTCAGCACGTTTTGCCGCCAATTTTTTCCAGGTTCAAAGGCATTGCCGGTCGACTGGAGAATCATGTTGCTTCTCTTAATGGCCCATATCGCTGGCAGTATGTTCTTAAGGGCAGCGATACTGCTCATCTTATGCTGAATGGAACTTTGTCAGCCGGCGAAAACACCTTGATTGAAACTCAGGGGCACTGGAAGGACGGGATGGGCGATATTCATCTGCTTCTTGATCAGAAAAGCTATGAAGCTCATAATATTCCTCTGCTCGATCTCATTCTGGCTAAATAAAAACAGCCGCAGCCGGCGATTTTGCCGGCTGCGGCTGTTTTGATCGGTTATCTGGTTCAGGCGCCGTTGAGTTTATTAACCTTGGCTTCGACCTGTTGCAGGTTCACTCCCTGCTGCTGCAGGAAAGATTCGAACCATACAGTGTTTACATTGTACGACTTGAGTTCGCTTCTGAATTCGATTACCAGTTGCTCAAGCTGAACCATGTCGGCTACACGCAGTCTGGGCTTGCTTGGTGCGTGCTGCATTGATTTCAGATTGCTCAGGGCGTTGTTGATCGCGCTGGCAAATTCGTATCTGGTGACGCTGTCGGTGTAAACAAACGGAAACGCATTGAGAATGCCCTTGTTCGAAATGTGGCGCATTGACTTGAATGTCCAGTGTTTCGAAGGAACAAAGGTAAAGGAGCTGGTGTTGTTGCTCATGGTCCTTTGCGCACTGCCTACGGCCTGGTCTGGATTTCTCTTGATTCTGCTGTCGACAAGAGGAATAAAAAACGCGGCGTCAGCTTCTGCGGTGCGATTGCTCGGCAGATATTGCTGCTGTCTGGCATTTTCGGCAGTCGCGAATTCCCATGTGAAACGCTGGGCAAGCTGTTCGCCCATCTGGCTTCTAATTTTGTCGCTGATGATTACCTTGTATTCGGTTTTCGCGTCAAATGGGGCGTGCGGTTCGAAGATGGCACGATTGTTCTGGCGGTCATAGCTGACTTTGCCGTCTACACGCACCTGGTTGCCGAAAATCGAGATGTTGATGTTATTAACAGTCCTGGCATCAGCCGGTTCAGAAAAATGCACCGCGATTTTTGATCGCCGCGAAACATTGTCTGAATTAGCACCAGGGTAAATCGAAGTTACCTTGAATGCCTTGAGATTATTGCGCGCTGCCTTTGGGGTTTGCGGGTTTCCGGTTCTAACTGTGCGGTCGGCTGGAGCCTGAGCAGAAGTGTAATTGAGTGCCTGCGCTCTTGGCTGACGGCTGGCGGCCTGTTGCTGCTGGTTATTGCGCTGGTTGGCCAGCTGCCCTTCGTTATAGGCGGCGGCCGCATTGTTTTCTTCAAATTCATTCTCGAAAGTTTCGAGTTCGGCGGTTTCGCGGGCTGGGGCACGCATGACTGGTGCCTGCGCTATCATTGTCGGGGTCTCGGGTGCGGCTACTGGAGTGGCGGTAGAAAACATCGAGTTTATACCGCTTCTGATCGGTCGGCCGTTGACGTCAGTAATACCCTGGGTGACTACCACGCGGTAATTCTTGTTGCCATCAA
Source organism: Candidatus Riflebacteria bacterium GWC2_50_8 (assembly GCA_001787855.1). Classification (GTDB taxonomy): domain Bacteria; phylum Muiribacteriota; class Ozemobacteria; order Ozemobacterales; family Ozemobacteraceae; genus Rifleibacterium. The sequence continues at coordinate 5,961 of MFYY01000105.1, forward strand.
GCAGGCCCACCGGGGTAAGCGTCGCCTGCTTATTGCCCTGAAAGTAGTGAATTCTGGCCGGAACCGGGCCGAAATCGTCTTCAAGTCTGAAAGTAAATTCGTTGAGAGTGTCAGCCATGATTTCTTCGCTGAAAGCAATGGTGATCGGCTGTGTCAGGTTGGTAACGCGGCTGCCATTCTGTGGCGCGAGTCCGACAACCTGCGCCGGTTCGCTGACCGGAGCCGCAGACATCTGGTTCATTGGCGCTCTGGTCTGAGTTGTCTGGCGAATGGGCGCGTATGTCTGGGGAGCGGCGGCCGGCGTTGCATAACTTTGTGTTCTGGCGCTTGCGGGGGCTGGAGTTTCTTCAATAATGTGGCGCTCGACGCGAGGTTCATCGTTGTTGCCGGCCAGTTTGAATGGAATCAGTGTTTTCTGGCGCAATCGGCTGCCTGAAGTGGCGGCCAGCGTCTTTTCAACGGTGATGGCGTAAGCGGCATTCGCTTTAAGACCAGTTCGTGGACTCACCGTTACTGTTTTCATGTCGCGCGATAGTTTGTAGTCGACTCCGACCGTCTTATTGTCCTCGAAAAGCTGTATCGGAGCACTTTTAAGCGATACGATGTCTATCGGCTCTGAAAACGAAATTTCCATCGGCATGTCGGCCCGAATTGAACCTGCTCCCATATTGGCGTTGGTCAGCACCAGGTTGTTCTCCTGGGTCTGGTTTTCAATGCCGGCACTTGCGGGTGAAGAGGATGGAAGAGGTTGCGTATTGCTGTTTCCGGCAGTCTGAAAGCTCCAGACCTTTTCGGATGTGCGGCCAAGACCGTCATAATAGCTGAGCTGCGCTGTATAGGTCTGCCCTGGCTCAAGCGTCTGGCCTGATTTGAACATCACCTGACGCGCAGACGGATTGTAAAAGAGCTCACCGTTGATCGGCTCGGTGCCCTTGAACAGATTGAAATTGACAGTCTGGTAGAATGACTGGTTGACTGCTCCGCCAAACTCCACTGTCAATGGGGTTTCTGGTGATACTCCAACCGCCATGTCGGTCGGAAAATGTTTTGCAACGCCGATAGCAGCGGTCTCAGTGGTGAGGCTGTTTCTGTTCAGCGCGGCAGTAAGCGGCGAACTGTGGCTGATGGCGACGGCAATCGTGCAAAGAAGCGCCGCGCGTTTCCAACGGTTCATAAATTACCTCCTCAAGCTAATGCTCTTCAGGTAAATAATCGGCTGTCTGACAACTTAAACTTAAGTATAATTTTTGTGCAGCTCTTACAATTGTCTCAATTTTCGTACAAACCCTTCTATTGTTGCGGGGAGTTATGAAATTACAAAGATACTATTCAGTGATGAAAATGATTAGCCTGCAAACCTGCGTCGCTTCCTTCTGCATGTTTCATGCTGCAATTTGCAGATCTTTACAAATCTTTAGCTTTCCGGGCTAATGCTTTGCAACAAAAAGGCCGTTGTACTGGTAAAAAACAGGAGCAAGAAAATACTCAGTATTTTCAGTAGCAGTAAATGAAACAGAAAAAGGCTGGTTACGTTCTGGTCGCAGGGTTGTTGTTACTCAATCTGCACTTTCTGCAGGGGGCCGTCGAAGAAAACCAGCAGTCATGGTTGCGCTTGCGCGGTGATCCGGTTGCAAGCACCTGGGTGAGTGGAGCATCCTTTAGATTTCAAGGCGGTCCCGCCTATCAACAGGCACACTTTCGCAAGGTCAGCCAGGCTCTGGCCAACGAAAGCGAAGTAGTTCGTAATGAGTCTGAGGGAAAGGGCGGTATGCGTAGTCCGGCGCAATTGATTGAGCAGGTTCCACAGATCCGTTCTGTTATGGCGCTTAAAGATAAGGTTATGAATAAAGTTTCTCCTGTGCTGGAGAATCCTGATGGGCGACTGTTCATGCCCATGTTTAGCTCTGATAATCAGAACAAAATGCCCCGACAGGAATTTTCAGGCTCAGAAAGCTTTGCGGCACCGGATTCAGACAGCAGAGAATCCGGTCGGTCAGCCCGTGCGCAGGAACGTTACGTTGTTGGCTATCGCCTCAGCTCAAAAGCAAGTCAACAAAGCGAAAACTGGTTTGTCGGTCTGGGCTGGAAAAGCGGTGGTGGCAGAGGCCGCAGAGATCTGGACAGCAAAGAAGACGGCGATATGGAAACGTCACGGACCAACACTTTATCAGACAGCAGTGATCAGGGGCAGAATGCTGTAAAGGTTGAATACAGCGGCCCGATCGTTGGCCTCGTCGGAGAGTTCTGAGCGGCTATTTTGGTCGCCCAGATTCTTTTGCCAGCGGCGGAATGCCTGAGGGCGTTGCGAACCTCAGCTAATGACGCTTCGATTCATCTTGCCAGACGCCTGAACATTACTTTGCAGTAATAATTGATTACTGGTTCAGGATCGTGAAGCTGTGGTTCTGCCACTCATGATTGAATGTTAAAATTTAACATTGCACCCCGGAATAATTTCTGGCTTTGACAAATTTTTCACAAAGTCAGATCGGTACAGTTGAAAAATCCGCGGGAACGTGTTAAATCTATGCAATTAAAAATCAGCATATGCTTTTTGCTGAGTCCAAGGAGATAATTATGGGAATGGATGTTGCAACCTTTGCCAAACAGCTCAGAGAAGATGGTATCGAAGCCGCCAAAGCCGAAGCTGCCAAGATTCTGGCTGATGCCCGCAAAGAGGCCGAAAAAATTGTCAGCGCCGCGCAAAACGATGCTGCCAAGCTTGAAAAAGAGGCCAGACATAAAATACAACAGGAAAAACACCGCTCTGAGGACGAAATGAAGCTGGTCGCCCGCGACCTCATCAGCAGTTTTCGCAAGCGGATAGAAGATGTCGGCACCCGCCTTCTTAAAGAAAAGGTTGCCGAAGGACTCAACGATAAAGAAGTTATCAAAAGCGCGATTGCCGAAATGCTCAAAGTCCAGTCTGACAAAAAAGACTGGGAAGTGTCACTTGGCGCCAAAATCGCCAAACCACTCGCTGATGTGGTGATTGCACAGTTCAAGGAAAAAGGTGCTACGGCAAAACTTGGCCAGGAGCTTGCTAAATCGGGTTTTGAAATGCGTGCCGGCGGTGGCAGCGAAGTGTTTGAGCTTACTGATGAATCAGTGACCGAAACTTTTAGAAAACTGCTTTCACCCGAACTGAAAAAGCTTCTTCAGGCTTGATAAAGGCGGCTAACAGTGTCTGACAATCTTTTTTACCTGTTGACGCTTTTGCCGTCATTGCCAAATCTTGGTGAGCCTCTGGCTCCCGAAGACGCCATGGCAAAGATTCGCGAAGAGAGCGACGAAAACCTGCTTCTGCTCGCCGACCTTCTCGACTGTGAAAACGAGATCGAGAAGTGCGCGTCTCACTATTATGTAAATGGAATCAGAGAGTATGCTCCGAATCTCTCTGAAAGGCTGCCAGAAAGTTTTCAAGAACTTTTTGCGACTTACCACACCAGGGAAGAAGCCGACTGGCTCACTGCGGTTTACGCAGCCTGGTTCGACCTGCTGATTGAAATCGGCGATGCCACGGGCTCAGGATTGCTCAAAGAATGGGCAAAATGGGAATATGCGCTGCGCACCAGACTGCGAGTCGATCGCCTGCGCGTCGCTGGCCGGCTTCCTGCCGACCCTGACAGCCTTGTTCCTGAATTCATGAACGAACTGACTGATCAGCCGGACCATCAGCACCTTGTCGAGCTTGCCAGAACTTTTTCTGAGCCGATGAAGGCTGAAAAGCTCCTGGATCAGACCAGAATTGATTATTTGCGCCGGGCTGTAGCCCAGTTCTCTTTTTCTGTCGATGAACTGGTCGCTTACATGCTCGAACTGCGCATTCACTTACGCTATGCACGCTTAAGCCCCGAAAAAGGGCGCAAACTTCTCGAGGAGGTTACCAGGCTGTGAGTACAACCGGTCGAATAGTTACTGTTTATGGCAATATGGTTACAGCAGAATTTGAAGGTTCAGTTCGACAGAACGCGGTTGCTTACTGTCAGCGTTCTGACGGAGTCCGACTCATGTCAGAAATCATCAGGGTTCGCGGAAATCGTGCCGACATGCAGGTTTTTGAGCTTACCCGTGGGCTGAAGGTAGGGGACGCAGTCGAAATAACCGACGAACTGCTTTCGGTAGAATTAGGGCCTGGCTTGATCGGGATGATCTATGACGGATTGCAGAATCCGTTACCGGAAATGGCCGAAAAGGTCGGCAAATTTCTTGAGCCCGGTCATTATCTCAAGGCTCTCGATCGCGCACAGCAGTGGGAATTCTCACCGGTCGCCAGCGTTGGTGATACCGTCAGCGCCGCCGAGAACCTTGGCAAGGTTAAAGAGAAAATTTTTGATCACTACATCATGGCGCCATTCACCCTCAGCGGCGAGTGGAAAGTCAAAAAGGTCGCTTCTGCCGGCAAATACAAAGTTGAAGATGAGATCGCCGTGCTCGAAAAAGATGGCGAAACTATCTCGGTCAACATGATTCAGCGCTGGCCCGTTCGTATGCCGCTTGGCATATATAACGAACGCCTGCTGCCAACTGAGCCGATGGTAACCAAACAGCGCATTATCGATACTTTTTTCCCGGTCATGCTTGGCGGAACCTATTGTATTCCCGGCCCGTTCGGTGCCGGTAAAACCGTTCTGCAGCAGATCACCAGCCGCCACGCCGAAATCGACCTGGTTATCGTGGCAGCCTGTGGTGAGCGCGCCGGTGAAGTTGTTGAAACGCTTCGTGAATTTCCGCATCTTAAAGATCCACGCACTGGCAAAACTCTTATCGAACGCACGATTATCATCTGCAATACTTCAAGTATGCCGGTTGCCGCGCGTGAATCGTCTGTTTACACTGCAGTTACTCTTGGCGAATATTATCGCCAGGTCGGTCTCAATGTGCTGCTGCTTGCTGACTCAACTTCCCGCTGGGCCCAGGCTCTGCGCGAAATGAGCGGCCGCCTTGAAGAAATTCCTGGCGAAGAAGCTTTCCCGGCTTATCTAGAAAGCTCTATTGCACGCTTCTACGAACGCGGTGGTATCGTTGAACTCAAAGATGGCCGCAAAGCCTCGTTAACCGTTGGCGGCACCGTCAGCCCGGCCGGCGGAAACTTTGAAGAGCCGGTTACTCAGGGCACACTCAAGGTTGTCGGCGCTTTTCTTGGTCTCTCTTATGCGCGCTCTTACGCCCGCCGTTTCCCGGCTATTGACCCGCTCGAATCCTGGTCAAAGTATACCGGCACCATTCCTGGTGAAAAAGTGGCCTGGGCACATGCCTTCTTGCGCCGCGGCAAGAGCATTTTCGAAATGATGCAGGTTGTTGGTGAAGAAGGTACTTCAATTGACGACTTCGTTATCTATCTCAAGTCAGAATTTCTCGACAACGTTTATCTGCAGCAGAACTCATTCGACGAAGTTGATGCCGCCTGCCCGACCGATCGTCAGGAACATCTTTTCGAAAAGGTCTGCAACGTGCTAAAGCATGAATTTGTTTTTGCCGACAAGGCTGCCGCTCGCGACATGTTCTTCACACTTACCGAGCAGTTCCGTAACTGGAACTACACGCCATGGCAGACAGATCGCATGAAAGAGGCAGAAGCAGCAATCAAAAAGAGCCTGAGCAGCAAGGAGGCCGCACATGCGTAAGTATTACACCAAGATCGACAACATCGCTGGTAACGTAGCCACTCTCAAGGCTACCGGTGTCGCTTACGAAGAACTCGCAGTCGTCGAAGGATCATGGGGCAAATCACTTGCTCAGGTTATCAGAATCAGTGACGACAACGTGGCATTGCAGGTATTTGCCGGCACTCGCGGCGTATCAACCGGTGATAAAGTGTCGTTTCTCGGCTCATCAATGCGCTTCAGCTTTTCTGAAGATCTTTTTGGCCGCGTTTTTTCGGGCGGCGGCGCACCGCGTGATGGCCGTTGCGAATTGACAGACAACCTCATTGAAGTTGGTGGCCCGTCTGTTAATCCGGCAGTGAGACTTATGCCACATCGCATGATTCCGACCAATATTCCGATGATCGATGTTTTTAACACGCTTGTCGAAGGTCAGAAGCTGCCGATTTTCTCGATTCCAGGCGAACCTTATAACGAACTGCTGGCTAGAATTGCTCTGCAGGCCGAAGCTGATGTTATTATCTTTGGCGGCATGGGTCTTAAATACGATGAATACCTGTTTTTCAAGAATCAGCTCGAAG
>MFYY01000105.1:12165-31636 GCA_001787855.1 Candidatus Riflebacteria bacterium GWC2_50_8
GACGCCTGATATCGCTCTTACCGTGGCTGAGCGCTTTGCTGTTCAGGGCAAGAGAGTTCTCGTGCTGCTTACCGATATGACCAACTTTGCCAACGCACTGAAAGAAATTTCGATCACCATGGAACAGATTCCGTCTAACCGCGGCTACCCCGGTGATCTTTATTCTCAGCTGGCCTCGCGCTATGAAAAAGCCGTTGTTTTCGAAGAAGGCGGTTCGATCACGCTGATGGCAGTTACCACCATGCCGGGCGATGACGTTACTCACCCGGTTCCCGACAACACCGGTTACATTACCGAAGGCCAGTTTTATCTCAAGAATGGCGTTATCGACCCGTTTGGTTCGCTCTCGCGCCTTAAACAGCAGGTTAACGCGAAAACCCGCGATGACCACCGTGCGATCATGGATGGCTGTATTCAGCTCTACTCAACCTGCCGCGAAACCAGAGAAAAGCGTGCCATGGGTTTCGAAATGTCAGAATGGGATCAGAAACTGCTCAAATACGGCGACAGCTTTGAAAAACAAATCATGAGCTTTTCAGCCAATATTAATCTCTTTGACGCACTTCAGCAGTGCTGGGAAATACTGGCTGCGCATTTTGAACCGCGAGAAACCGGTATCAGAGCGAGCCTGTGTGACCAGTTCTGGCCCAAACAACAATAGCGAGGCATTATGGCTGAAAAAATCAAGAAGACCAGACCGGAACTGCTGAAACAGCGGCGAAAGCTCGCCATGTTCAGCCGTTTTCTGCCGACTCTGGTGCTCAAGAAGCAGCAGATTCAGTCTGAAATTCTCAAAGTGCGGGCGCAGCGAGTCAAGCTCGACGAAAAGATGCAGGCAATGATTGCCCGTAGCGATGACTGGGCCGCCTTGTTCTCTGAATCTTTACCCGGCCCGATAACCAGGCTGATAAAAGTAAAAGGCATTGAGCGTGGTTTGAAAAACGTAGCGGGCATCAAGTTACCGATTGTTACCAGGGTTGAATATGAAGTGAGCGACTACAGCCGTCTCAGCACTCCGCTCTGGGTTGATGCCGGGCTCGAATTCCTCAAGGAATTGCTTGAACTGCGCGAACACATGAAAGTTCTTTACGAACAGGAAGCCGTCCTGCAGAAAGAACTGCGTAAGGTTACCCAGAGGGTTAACCTGTTCGAAAAGGTTATGATTCCGCAGGCAAAAGAGAATATCAGACTTATCCGTATCTGTCTGGCCGAAGAGCAGACGGCAGCCGTTGGCCGATCGAAGATCGCCAAGGGAAAGTCAGCAGAATGAGGAACCAACCATGATAAATCCGATGAAAAAGCTTCTGCTGGCTGCCCGAACCAGTGATCGCCAGACTGTTCTTGAGCTGCTCAGAGAGTCAGAAATCGTTCATGTTGATCCGGTTACCCCTGAAAAGGTTGTTGTGCCGGCAACTCTTAATGAGTCTATCGAGAATACCCGCAAGGTTGTTGCCTTGTTGCAGCAGCTGAACCCTGATCTGAAAGGCAAGCTTGCTACGCCCGGTACGCCATCGCGGCTGGTCGAAGAAGCGCTGACCCACGAAAAGGCAATTCCAGAGCAGCGTGACAAGATTCTTGCTCTTCGCCAGGAACTCGAAGAAACAGCTGCCTGGGGCAATCTTGGCCTCAAGGATATTGTCTGGCTCGAAGAGAACGGTCTTACCATAGACTTTTATCGTGGGCCAGGGGCTGACTCTGCTGAGATCGCGGCTGAATTCGTGGTCGAGATAACGCAGGTCGGTGGCACCAGTCTGTTTATGACGGCTTCCCGACAACCTGTCAGGGTTTCTGAAAAATTTGCCCGGGTGGCTCGCCCCTCACGCGAAATCGAAGCTATAACAGCCGAAATAAATATCTGCCAGAAGATTATCTCTGAGCAGGAGCACGCGTTGGCCTGCATCGCCATGCGCCTGTCTGATGTCGAGCACTATTACACAAAGCTGCTTAACCGCAGGCGGTTTACTGAGGTCGAAACCGGCGTTCACGGCGAGGAAGGACTCTTTGTTCTCTCCGGCTGGTGCCCTGCCAATAAAGCGTCTGAGTTGACAACAGCCTTTGAAGAAGCCGGCATAGCGGCCGCGCTTAAATTAAGTGAGCCTGCCGAAGATGAAGTTCCGCCGACCAGTCTTAAAAAATCTTTCCTTAGCAACAGCGTTCAGCCTCTCTATGACTTTATGGGTCTGGTCCCAAGCTATAACGAGCCCGAAACCAGTGGCCTGTTTCTCTCGATGCTTACTGTTTTTGCAGCATTTATGGTTGCCGACGCCGGCTATGGTCTGCTTGTGCTTGTGGCTTTGCTGGTAGCCTATAAGCCGTTATTGAACAGAGGTGCCGACCGTAACTTTCTGCATCTTGGCCTGTTTCTGTTTGGTGGCACAACCATTTACGGACTGCTTAATAATTCCTGGTTCGGCGAAACCTGGCATTTGTTTCCGGGTTATCGATTCGATCCGGGCACTCCTGAAGGCATGATAACGCTGCAGGGTCTGTGTTTCCTGATGGGAGTGTGCCATCTGACACTTGCACATATTATGAAGGCACGTCGCCGTAAACTAGATCTAACGCTGCTTTCTGAAGTCGGCTGGATTATTTTTCTCTGGGCAATGTATGGTGTTGTCTGCATGTTGATTCTCCAGGAGCCTTTTGTGCTGCCGTTTGAATTCGTCGCGCCCATGTTAAAAATTTCTCTGCTGCTCATTCTGCTGTTTACTGAACCGTCGCTCAATCCGCTTAAGTGTATTCCTGCTGGTATTGGCGCCATTCTTCTGAATGCTGCGAACTGTTTTTCCGACATCGTCAGTTATATCCGACTTTGGGCGGTTGGACTCGCCGGAGGAAAAGTGGCCGGCGCTTTCAATGAGATCGCAGCTCTCCTGCCGATGGCGGTGTTAAGGGTGCCAGTCTACATTGCGGGACATGGTGTCAATATGATTCTCGGCATTATAGCCATTCTTGCTCATGGTGTTCGTTTGAACCTTCTTGAGTTCTCAAACCATCTCGAGCTTGACTGGTCTGGTCGTAAGTATGATCCTTTCAAGGAAATCAAGTAATTAAACTCTTTAAGGAGCAAAGTAATGTCAGTATTTCTGGGAAAACTCTCTTTGGGTCTGATCATGGGTTTTGGTGGACTGGGCAGCAGTCTGGGTATCAAAGCCGCAGCTACCGCCGCCGCCGCCGGCTGGGCCAAGGAAGGTAAGGAAGGCAAACCGCTTTCTGGTAAATTCACTGGTCTTGTGGGCATGCCGGTCAGCCAGACTCTTTACAGCATGATTATTTACTTCCTGATGAAGCCCTATGCAAGTGTTCCCGAGAATGGCGCTGTTCTTTTTGGCATTGCCCTGGGTGTCGGTATGTGCGAACTTATTTCTGCCTATGTACAGGGCGTTATTGGTGGAGCTGGTATCAGAGCTCTTGTCGATAATGGCGGAAAAGGCTTCGGTAATATCGTTGTGGCCATGGGTATCGTTGAATCCATCGGTTTGTTCGGCATGGTTGTCGGCATCCTGATTCTCAATTCAGATGTCATGATTAAAGCTGCTGAAATTGCGGTAACAGTTCCCTGATCAAGTTCTTTCAGCTTGTTTGTGCTGGTCAGGCCGGCTTTTGCAAGCCGGCCTGCTTCATTTTAGGCTGGTCATGAGCTGTAAAAAATGCCGCGCGATTCCTCAGGCGGTTGTGGTATACTCTTAAAAAAGCAGATTTTTCAGGAGTGCTAAACAATGGCCCGACTTTTTGGAACCGATGGCGTTAGAGGCCTGGCAAACAAGTTCCCGCTCGACGGCAACACCGTTTTTCGCATCGCACAGCTGGCAACACGCCAGCTCATGCTCAACCACAAGAAGCAGGGCCGTCCTGTCTTTATCGCCAAGGATACCCGCCGATCCGGCGACATGCTTGAACACGCCGTCGCCGCAGGTGTTGCCTCCATGGGCGCCGAAGCGCGCATGCTCGGCGTTCTGCCGACTCCAGCGGTTGCTTTTATAACCCGGGAACTGCAGGGTATGGGCGGAGTTATGCTCAGCGCTTCACATAACCCGTTCTTCGATAACGGCATCAAAATTTTTGGTGCCGATGGTTACAAAATTTCTGACGCTGTTGAAGAAGCGATCGAAAAAGACCTGATTGCTGGCGGAAAAATCGAGTTGCCAACCGGTGCCGAGGTCGGCTTTGTAAGCCACGACGATTCTTCAGCCAGTTTCTGGCTCAGCAATCTGGCCCGGGTAGCCGGTGAAAACGTTGGTTCACGTCGCCTGAAGATTGCGCTTGATTGCGCCAATGGCGCGCTTGCACGCTGGGCGCCAAAATTTTTCGCCGATCTGGGCTACAGTGTTGATGCTATCGGCGTCAACCCTGACGGTATTAATATCAACGACAGTTGCGGCTCTACCTGCATTGCAGCGATACTTAACGTCATGAAGAAAGAACACTTTGACGTTGGTTTCTCGTTTGATGGCGATGCTGATCGGGTTATTGCCATTTCAAGCGAAGGCGACATCATCGATGGCGATTTTATTCTGGCGATAACCGCCAAATATCTCAAAGACCGTGAAAAATTGCCGGGCAATGCTCTGGTTACAACGGTAATGGCTAATCTTGGTCTCGATCTGGCCATGCGCAACAACGATATCAAGGTTTTCAAGACCAGGGTCGGTGATCGCTATGTTCTTGAAGAAATGCAGAAAAACCAGGCTGTTGTCGGCGGCGAACAGAGTGGACACATCATTCTTGCCGATCACGCCACTACCGGTGATGGTCTGCTGACCGCATGCAATCTGCTCAGAATCATGCGCGAAACCGGCGCGACCATCAAGGAACTCAGTGGTGTAATGAGCAAACTGCCGCAGGTGCTGGTCAATATTCGCGTTAAAACGAAAGATTTTGACAGCATCCCTGAGATCGTCGAAGCCATTCGTGACACCGAAAAGCGCCTTTCAGGCCGTGGGCGAGTTCTGGTAAGACCGTCCGGAACTGAAAACCTGGTGCGAGTAATGGCCGAAGGGCCAGACGAAAGCGAAATCAAGGGGCTGGTCGAAAGTATTGCCCGAACCATCTCAAACTACCTCTGCTGAGGCCATGCGTAAAGTCTTTTACAGTCTGCTGATTGTCGCCGCGTTGCTGCAGCTGACCGGTTGTTGCGGGCGCGATACTTTGCCGCCGCCAGGCCGCTCTGAAAGCGTCAAAACTCCTCAGGCTGCTACCAGTGTTGGCAATGCCTCAGACTCGCAGACTGCTGCTGTTGAAAAGCCTCTCGAAATGCTTGATGGCACCGGTTTGAATTACTCGATTGATCAACCAGGTGGCTTACCCGGTGATAAAAAGAAGTCAGCCACCGGCTCGTTTTTCGAAAAACAGTATATGCAAGGCGTAGAACTAATGGAAAAGGGCGAGTTCTCTGAAGCTATCACCCTGTTCGATGAGCTGGCCAAAAGATATCCTAACACTGAAGAGGCAAGCATTGCCGAGCTTTGTATCGCTGAACTGTATTTCCGCAACAAGTCAAACGATATGGCTTTAAAGATCTATCAACGCATCGTTGAAACTTATCCGCATTCACACGCCGCCGAAAACGCGCGTGCTGGCATCGAATACCTGCAGAGTTTCGATAAGCTGGCCGACGAACACGTGTCGCCCGATATCGAGGGGCGTAAAAGGAGAGGTCACTGATGCGACAGCGAGCAGCGTTTTCGTTGGTCGAGGTTCTGATGGCGGTTTTTATAATCGGTGTCGGCGTAGTTCCGGTATTGATGATGTTCATACAGGGTACGCGCACCGTCGAAAAGGGCGGCGTAATTCTCGAAGCTTCAATTGCAGCACAGAATATTCTCGATCGCGCACGCAGCGATTCGTTCATCTGGCAGGCTGTGCCAATAACCATCAATGTTCCTGATCCTAACTACCCCGAGTTCACGTTGCCGGAAACTTTTCGTCAGAAATACCAGGCCTCCGGCACCCTGGTGATCGAAGAAGCCCCTGATCACACAGTGATCGGCACCGGCGCCAAAGAAACCAACCTGCTACAGCTCACAGTTATTCTTAACTGGCAGGAAAGCGGAATAGCGAAAGAATTTCGTCTGCTCAATTATCGTGCGAACACTAATACTGTAAATCTGAAAACATCCTCAACCTTCTAAGCAATGATCAAAAAACGCAATGACCGGGGTTTTACTTTAATCGAACTGAGTGTTTCGGTTCTGATTATTGCGCTTGTCATTATGGTGCTCATCATGGTGTTTCGCAGCAATCTGCAGACTTTCAAGTGGGGTCAGCAGCACATGGAATTCAACCAGAAAATCCAGATGGTCATGAAACAGATTTTTACCGACTTCAAAGAGATCAATCCAATTTTGCGCCAGGACGAAGATGGCCACATATTCCTGCAGGGCGAAAAAATTGGTGATCTTTTTCCGAATCTGGTCACAATTTTTGACAAGGATAAAGAGCCTGCCAACGGCGGGGAAGAGGTCGCTTTTTTTCTGACCTCCTTTACCAATCTTAATCAGCGCGATCACATCAAGTATTTTATCGACAAAGAAGAGCTGATCAGGCAGAAAACCGATTATGACGGCAATGTCAGGCGCACTGTAATTGCCGAAAAGGCCTCAGACCTCTTTTTCTCCGAAGATTCTGGCGACATCAGGCAGATCAAAATCAAGCTGACCCTGACTGACCCGAAAAAACCTGAGCGCTCAGAGAAAATCGACTTTGCGGTCAAGCTCGAAACCGATCTTGTCTGCGTAAAAACGGTGAGAGAATATGATTGAAATAAACGGCAGAAACAGCACCCGACGCGGTTTTATCGCCATGGTGGCGCTCATCATGCTGGTCATATTCGCTATTCTCGGCGTTGCCTACTGGTTAAGCTCGCGACTGACCACCGACATGATTTTTGCTGAATCGCAGCGCATAAAAGCGCGAAATTTTGCCCAGGCTGCGCTCGAAAAGGTTAAAATTAATATAACGAACCAGTACAATATGAACAATCACGATCTCGAATATCCGCCGCGCTACACCAATGACCGGGTTACCAAAGAATACAATATTCAGTTTGCCGATGGCGAGTTCAAGGTTGTCAGTGTCAAACCCTATGAACAGGGCGGTCGGCGTTTCTACAACGTGGCGCATCATAGCAAGGGCGTTAAAATCGGCAATTATGACATCTGGGAAGTAACCACGCACGGCGTGGCAAAGGCTACTGGCATTACTGCCGAATTACGTGCCCTGGTCAAGATTTATCGCGACCAGATCGTCTATTAACTGCATTTGAGGAGAAACAGATGAGAAAGATTCTGCTTTTTGCAGTGCGGGTCATTGGTCTCGCAATTCTGGCTTTTGCCTGCCCGCAACTTCTGGCGCAGTCGTCAAGCGATGCGCCGGCTGATTCAGACCTGATGTTTGCCTCCCAGGTGCATGGCGATGTCTATGGCCAGCCAAAAATCATCGATGATTTTGACGGCGACGGCATCAAGGATATTATTTTTGGCGCCACTGACGGGAAGGTGCATATTTTTTCGACGACCGGTCGCGAGATTTTCAGACCGCCATACTGGCCAAAGCAGACCGGGGGACCGATTCTTGCCGATGTTCAGCTCGCTGATCTTACCAAAGATGGCACAACCGAGATTATTGTAGCTTCGCAGGATGGCAAAGTTTATTGTCTCAATGCGCTTGGTCGTGAAAACTGGGTGCTCAACACGCGCGGCAAGATTCTTATCTCAGCACCCGAGATTGCCGATGTCGATGGCAGCGGCATGCTTAACATGTTTATTGGTTCAAAGTCCGGAATGGTAAGCCGCATCGATGAGAACGGCCGCCTGATCTGGGAAGTAAGAATGAACACTTCGGTTTCTGCGGCGGTTGTGGCTCGCGATCTCGATGGTTCAGGAATCAAAGAGATAATTGCCAAAGACGACGGCGGCAAGGTGATGGTTCTTGGCGTGACCGGCGTGCCGAAACAGGGCTGGCCACAGGAAACTGCAGCAAACATGACCTGGCCGTTCAATGTCGATGCCGGAGATATCAACGGCGATGGGGTAAAAGAGATTTTTACTACCACTCCCGACAAGAAATTTGTCATGTGGAACACCGAAGGCCAGAGGATTGCCGAGTTTCCTCTTTCGGATGGCGCTCACACCGCACCGCGCCTGGCTGACCTTGATGGTGACGGGCGAGATGAATTTATCATTGCTCAGGCAGATGGTACTATAACGGTTTGTGACCGCGATGGTCAGGCCAAGGCGGGCTGGCCTTTCAAGACCGGGCACGCTATATATCACGCGCCGCGTATAATAGATATAGACGGTGATGGTCGCCCTGACCTCGTTTTTACCGCCTGGAATCCCGAAGGCGTCGGCGTCAAAGCCGGGTATATAATGGCTCTTTCGCGCAACGGCACGCCGCTGTCAGGGTATCCCAAGTATATTGGCAAGACAGTTGCTCCGCTTACCTTTGCTGATCTCAATAACAATGGCTATCTGGAGATGATTGCTGCCGGCGGTATCAATTACACCGGTAAGCAGCTGCATGTTTTTAAAACGCGTGCCCGCAATCACATTAAAGTAGCCGTTCTCGGGCAGGAAGTCTTTTTTCAATGATGCTACGCCTGCTAAAATTATCGGGGCTGATTATCGTTATATTGCTGTTCCACTCTAACTGGAAACTGGTCAGAGCCCAGACCCAGGAAGACATCGGCGGCTTTTTGCAACAGGGTCAGGACTGTTACCAACGTGGCGATTTGACCGGTGCTGCGCTTGAGTTTGAAAATGTTCTGATGATCGATCGTCAGAATTTTGCGGCGCGGGTCTGGCTGACTCAGGTTTATATCGATCTTAAGGCGCTGGAAAAGGCGCGCAAAATTTTGCGTGAAGCAGCACTGCAGGCTCCTGATCATCCTCGCGTCATCGAACTCCAGAAAATGCTGGGTGGCATCAAGACCCCTGTTTCAATGCTTAATGTGGATCCGGTTAAAACTGAGGCTCTGTCGCTGATTGGCTCTGGCACCCGTCTGCGTCGTTACGGCCTGGTGATTCCTGAAACAAAGGTTGCTTCAGACAGCAGTGAGCGTGATCTGCTGGTTTTCGACGATATCGAAATAACCGACTTCAAGCCCCGAGAACCAGATCTCGAGCTCGAAACCTATTTTGGTCAGGAAAGTGGCCCGCTGGCTGAGGTTTTTAAAATTCTTGACCGTGATGGTCTAAATCCTGCTCTTGATCTGTATTTTACTAAAATATTCGATGATCCGGCGCTGGGAGCAGTAGATGACAAAGGGCTTCTGGCGCGTGCAGACCAGGTATTTTCGCCGCGATTCAAGGCCGATCCCGATAATCTTGAAACCCGCTATTATTTCGCGGCACTGCAGTATATGAACGGTATGTACCCTTACTCTGAGGAGTTGTTTGCAAAGATACGCAAGGAACCCGGCGAATATGCGGCGCGGATGGCGCCATTCATTGCTCGTCTCGATAAATGGAGGGAGCAGGAAGACACTCGCATGGCCATGCTCAAGCAGGATGAAGAAGAACGTCTGGCTCGCGAGGCCATGGAAAAAGAAGAAGAAGAACGCTTTAAAAGAGAAGAACTGGCGCGCAGTCACCGTCGTCGCCGGCCAGATGAGGTTGCCAGCGGCACGCAGCCGGCAACTCCAGAAGGGGCCGCACAGGGGCTGCATGGCGAGGGTTACGATCTTTACAAGCGTGGCAAGCTTGACGAAGCTCTCGAAAAATATGCGGCCGCACTGGCGCAGCATGGCGAAAATCCCGAACTCAACTATCACATGGGCCTTGCCTGGACCGATAAGGGCCTTGCCGGCGATTCGGGCGCGTTTGAGCGCGCAGTTGCGTCATTTCAGCGTGTTATCAGCCTGGTTCCGGACAGTAAGCTCGCTAAGGATGCACAGGCAATGATAAGAGATATCGATTCTGCAAAAAAAACTCTTGGCGAGTAGTAGACCTTTATAAATCGGCGCTGATTGTGCTATACTTTGATAGCGCCAAATTTAGGGAAACGAATTAATGAAGACACAACCAGCAGCACTTGTCCGCGAAACAGATCCCGAAACCGCTCAGCACAAAGCTGGCATCTCTGACGGAATAGCGCTAGAAGTTCCTGCCACTCTTCCTTTTGAAGGCTTTACCTATCTTAAAAAAGAATGGGTAGACCAGGAAGACAACATAGAATCTGTCACTTTCGGCATGGCGCTGGGGCATTTGAACAGCCCGGTCAACTGGGCAAACACCGAGACATTCACCATGATGCCAGAATGGGGAACCGCCCCATTACGCCGCTCATGGGTCGTCCGCATTCCCACCCATTATGAGGGCGCTGAGCGCTATCTGTTCCACTATTTCTTTCAGATACGTTACACAAATGGTACTGAGAAGGTTGGCGACAACTTTACCCAGCTGGTCATGCCAAAAACTATCGAATATATAGATCATTCCGGCAGCTGTGTACATATTCGCCTGCACTGGAGCCTCAGTAACTGGGCATATCCGCAGGATACCGAACTCGAAGTAGAAGGCCTTGAGTGGGGCAACGAATTTTCGGTCAGCCACGTTGCTTATCGCTCTGGCGACCGACTTTACGAACATGGCCGCATGGCTGCGGTAAAGAAAATTGACATGCCCAGAGTGTTCAAAGCACAGATCTGGGCACCACGTGGCGAAGAAATCAATTATTGTTTCAGTATGTTGTCGGTCGACCAGCACGGAAACCAGCAGCAAAAATGGGATAATAACGGTGGCGAAAACTTTAAGATGACTATTTAAGCCAGGAGACAATCAAACAATGAGACATCCCGACATTCTTTCTCGTGAAGGCAGCATTCTTCTCATCTGTGATGTTCAGAAAAAGTGCATCAAGCCAATCTACAAAAAGGAAGCCATGATCAATAACGTCAAATCGCTGGTTGCGTTTGCCGGTATGATCGGCCTTCCCGTACTGCTGACCGAACTGTCGCCACAAAAATTCGGTAGTACTATCGAAGAAATCAAAAAACTTGTTCCCAGGCTTGAACCAATTAAACGCAGTCGCTACAGCTGCTTCGGCAGCGAAGACCTCACCCTTCGCCTCGAAGCAATGAACACTAACACTCTCATCGTTGCCGGTATGGAAACTCACATCTCGATCTGCCCGACCGTTCTCGATGCTCTCAGCCGTGGTTATCGCGTGCATGTGGTTCTCAATGCCACCAGTTCGACCAAAAAGGTCAACTGGCATGTCGCGCTTGATAAAATGCGGCGCGCCGGTGCTGTTGTTACCACCATGGAAATCGTAATGCACGAAATGATTGGCCGTGTTGATGACCCTAATTACGACAAATTCATGGAACTGGCAAGGCGGGAAGCCGATCTCTGATGAACCTGCCCTATGCCGATAATTCGGCGCCGGCCACCTTTCTTATCGGTGGCACCGGCGCCGGAAAAACTGAACTGGCTCTTAACCTTTCGCTTTATAAGGCGCACCGTTACCAGAAATCGACGCTTATCGACTTCGATATTGTCAACCCGTTTTTTCGGGTGCGTAAATTACGTACTGAAGTAGAAAAGCACAATGTCTCGGTAATTTGCCCGGTCAGCCGTGTTGTATCAGGTGATATTCCGGCATTGCCGGCCGAAGCCTGGGGCGCGGTTGAAAATACATCGCTGCCGATCGTCTGCGATATCGGTGGTGGCGAGACTGGTTTGCGCCCGTTAGCGCGCATGAGCGAGCTTGCGCTTGCCCGTAACGCCAATGTGTTTTTTGTAATAAACCCGTATCGCCCGGGTTTCGCAAAGCCCGAAGACATTGCCGAAAATTTTCAGCATATGTGCGGACTCAGTGCGATGAAAGCCACTCATATTGTTGCCAATCCCAACATTGGCAGCGAAACGACTGTCGCGCTCTTTGTTGATGGTCTGGCAAGAGTAAAAAAGTTCGCCGAAAGCGTAAAGCTGCCGATAGCATTCAGCGTGGCGGCTGACGGTCTTGCGCGCGAACTGGGTGCCGTTGCCGAAGAGTTGCCGGGGTTTGCCGAATACGACGGGTTGCCACTGTTCGTGCTCGAACGTTACTGGAGCGTTCCATGGCACTTTGGCACTGTCCACGATGAGCAGGGCTGAATGTTGCGAGTTGGCTTGTTTTTACCCCGCCCGCTTTTTTTCTTGGTTTTTGCAGCTTAATAATTGAAAAATTTTCCGTTAAGTTGTATCTATATGTCAAACAGGTTGATTCGGTCTTGGTGCTGATTTGATGACCGAATATCGACCGGCTTGCAAGGAGATAAAAACAGCATGGGAAAGGAAACCGAAGAAATCATCATGGCTGGTTTCGGCGGCCAGGGCATACTTTTCTTAGGAAAAGTCCTGGCAGAAACTGGTATGCTGACAGGGCAGAATGTGTCCTGGATTCCGGCTTACGGGCCCGAGATGCGTGGCGGCACTGCCAACTGCTCGGTAGTAATTTCCAGAAACGAAATTGCTTCACCGATAGTTACCGAGCCTGATACGCTGATTGCGATGAACATACCATCGGTTGCCAGATTTGTTGACAAGATAAGACCGGGTGGCACTCTTATCTATAACTCGTCACTGATCGATCAGAAAGAATTTCGCTCTGACATCAAGGTTTGCGCCATTCCGGCCAATCAACTGGCTGCCGAAGTTGGCAACGACAAAGTTGCAAATGTAGTAATGGCTGGCGCTTATGCCCGGTTCAGTGATATGATGAATTTCGACGCCTTTATCAAGGCTTTTCCGACACTGGTGCCCGGTAAAAAGAAAGAGTTGCTTGAACTCAATCTGGCGGCACTTAAAAAAGGTTATGACTGCGCGAACAGCACGCATTGACCACACTCCGGAGGGAAGACAAAATGTCAAAATGGGTTATTAACGAAAATCTCTGCAAGGGTTGCGGAATCTGCATAGCACGCTGCCCTCTCAAGATTCTTGCTTTTGCCGATCATCTCACGCCCAAGGGCGTGCATCCGGCAGCAATGACTGATGAAGCTAAATGCACCAGCTGCGCCATCTGTGCCCGAAGCTGTCCTGACGTAGCTATTGAAATTTACAAAGAAGAAAAATAAGGAGCTGAGAAATGGCTGAAAAGGTACTGATGAAAGGGAATGAAGCAATAGGTGAAGCTGCTGTGCTGGCCGGTTGCAGATACTATTTCGGTTATCCTATTACTCCGCAGTCTGAGCTGCCGGCTTATCTGTCCAAGCGCCTGCCCGAAGTTGACGGCGTGTTTGTTCAGGCCGAAAGCGAAGTTGCCGCGATAAATATGGTTTATGGAGCAGGCAGCGCCGGCGCCAGGGTTATGACCTCCAGTTCAAGCCCCGGCATAAGCCTCAAACAGGAAGGCATCTCTTATATCGCTGGTGCCGAAATCCCGTGTATGCTGGTGAATGTCGTGCGTGGCGGCCCGGGCCTTGGCAATATCGCTCCGGCTCAGTCTGACTACTGGCAGGCTACCCGCGGTGGTGGCCATGGTGATTACCGCACCCTGGTGCTGGCACCCAATTCGGTTCAGGAAATGGCCGATATGACCGTCGCCGGCTTCGAATTTGCCGACCGTTTCAGAAACCCGGTATTGCTTCTTTCTGACGGCGTTCTTGGCCAGATGATGGAACCAGTTACCCTTCCGGATCCGGTTGATTACGACGTTAACAGCAAAAAGTGGGCCCTTGGCTATAATGGCAAGGAAAAAAGCGAAAGAAACCTCTGTTCATCAATCTTTCTTGATGTCGATGAACTCGAAGAACATAACTGGCACCTGTATCAGAAATACCAGGTTATGACTGACCTTTTCAGCACCGGCGAATACAAAGATTTCGCAGTTGAAGAGCATCTTTGCGACGATGCTGAAATCATTCTGGTCGGCTATGGCATTATTTCACGTATTCTTAAAACTGTTGTCGAGAAGTGCCGCAAACGTGGCATTAAGGCCGGTCTGGTTCGTCCAAAAGTGCTCTGGCCTTATCCGGCACAAGTATTCGAAAGACTTGCAAAAACTGCTAATCAGTTCCTGGTCGTCGAAATGTCATGCGGCCAGATGGTCGAAGATGTCAAGTTGTCGGTGAATGGCAAGAAACCAGTTTATTTCTTCGGAAGAACCGGCGGCACCATTCCTTCTGATTTCGAGATTCTCAACGAAGTCGACAAACTTGTCAGACCCGACTGAAAGGAGCCAGGATAAATGAAAAAGATATTTTCACGACCCGAGAGCATGAGCAAAAAGCCGTTCCACTATTGTCCCGGTTGCGATCACGGGGTTGTTCACCGCCTGATTGCCGAAGTAATAGATGAACTCGAAATCAAGAACCGCACCATCGGCGTTGCGCCGGTTGGCTGCTCGGTTTTTGCCTATGATTATTTTGATGTCGATTTCAACCAGGCGCCGCATGGCCGCGCGCCCGCAGTTGCCACTGGCATCAAGCGTGTCAGACCAGACTCAATCGTTTTCACCTATCAGGGTGACGGCGACCTGGCTGCTATCGGCACCGCCGAAATTATTCATGCCGCCAACCGTGGCGAAAACATCACTGCAGTTTTCATCAACAATGCTATTTATGGCATGACCGGTGGGCAAATGGCGCCAACCTCATTGATCGGCATGAAAACACAGACTTCACCCTATGGTCGTGACGCTGCTACTGCCGGTCACCCGATTCATATGAGTGAAATGATCGCGACACTCGAAAGTCCGGTCTATGTTACCCGCGTCACCGTCAACAACCCGGCTAACCTGATGAAGACCAAAAAGGCCCTGCTGAATGCTTTCACCCTGCAGAAAGAGGGCAAAGGTTTCAGCTTTGTCGAAGTAGTCTCTACTTGCCCGACCAACTGGGGCAAAAAGCCCACCGATGCGCACAAATGGCTTACCGAAAACATGCTGCCGGTATTCAAGCTGGGTACATTCAAAGATACTCAGGGCGTCGAAAAATCCTGACAGATTGCAATAACACCCTAGGAGGCGTATATGTCGTCAAAAGTTGAAAGAATTATTCTGGCAGGCTTCGGAGGCCAGGGGATTCTATTTCTGGGAAAAGTACTGGCTGAAACAGGCATGCATGCCGGCAAGCATGTGTCCTGGATTCCGTCATACGGCCCGGAAATGCGCGGTGGTACCGCAAACTGTTCAGTAATTCTTTCCGAAAATGAAATTGCTTCGCCCATGGTTACCGTTCCTGATACGGTTATTGCCATGAACAGACCTTCTGTGGCCAAGTTCAACCTCAAGATCAAGGCCGGCGGCATGCTCATGTATAATTCTTCTCTTATCGAACGTCAGGAATTCCGCGATGACATCAGGCTGGTCGAAATACCCGCCAGTGAAATCGCTGAAGAACTCGGCAATCCCAGAGTCGCAAACCTGGTAATGGCCGGTGCCTATTCGAAATTCAGCAAGCTCATCACCTTTGAAGATCTGGTTGCAGCTCTACCTGGACTGATGCCCGGCAGCAAGAAGGAAATGCTCGAAATCAACCTGGCTGCTTTCAAAAAAGGTTTCGATTTCGTCGAAGAAAAGAAATACATGTTCGGTCGCTACGTTTATTCTGTGTTTAAAGGCATCTAAGCCTTGTGTTTCCTGTTCGCACAATAACGAGGGGGCGCAGCTTCTGCGCTCCCTCTTGTTAACCCCGGAGGTTAAATTGACTAATTCACCAGCTGTTCCTGAATCTATTAAAATTGTTATCGATACTCTCAAAGATAAAAAGGTCGAAAATCTTGTTGTGCTCGACGTCACCGGCCTGGTTCCCTATACCGATTATTTTATAATTGGCTCTGGCAACAGCAGCACGCATGTGCAGACTCTTGCTGATTCTGTCGCAAAACTGATCAAAATACCCAATGTTGGCGGCGTTCGCATAGAATCAGATCAGAGTGCAAACTGGATATTGATCGACGGTGGCGACTTTGTGCTGCACATGTTTCAGCCCAAGGCACGCAAGTTCTATAACCTTGAAGATCTCTGGGAAGACGCCAAAACAGTTGAGGTCTGATCATTATGGTACCGCACGCCCGTGTAATCGAACCGGCCCTGGCGGGCACTCTCAGCGCTGACAACCGTCATCGCCTTGAGCGCGTTCTGCGTCTGCGCGAGGGCGACGAGTTTGTCATCACCGACGGCTGTGGGCATGAAGCCACGGCCGTGCTAGGCCTCAAAGGCGCTTACCGAGCAGAAGAATGGTTGTCACCAGATCGCGAGCCGCTGCTTGCGGTTTCTCTGTTTGCGGCAGTTTCGAAGGGCGAGCGCTTTGAATGGCTAATCGAAAAAGCTGTTGAAATGGGCGTTGCCCGTATCGTTCCGCTTATGGCGGAACGCTGTATTGTTAAAGAGCCCGGCTCACCAAAAGTTGAGCGCTGGCGCAAAATCGCGGCAACCGCGATGCTTCAGTGCGGCGGTTGTCTGTTGCCCGAGGTTGCCGACCCGGTTAAGCTCGATCTTCTGTCGGCGCCGGCTGAAGGTATATCACCAATTCTGCTGCATGAAGAAGCTTTGTCGGTGTCTCTGCATCAATTGCCAGACCATGCAGGCCGCACCGGCATCTGGCTGGCGTCAGGCCCCGAAGGTGGCTTTTCTGACCGCGAAGTTAAATTGCTCATCGACAAGGGCTGGCAGCCAGTATGGCTCGGTCGTCGCCTTTTTAAAACCGACACCGCCCCAACCATCGCTCTCGCCAATCTGCTCGCCCGCAGCTGGTTCGGCTGATCCTGCTCACAGGATTTTGTCGAGTAACAATAGAATTTTTTCTTATGAGCAACCTGCCGCAGCCAATACCTGCAGCAGGTTGAAAGGTGTAAAAATGGGAAAGTGCAAATGTGGTAAGAGCAAGAAAGATAAGTGTGACGGCAGCTGCAAAAAAGACAAGAAAAAAGACAAAAAGAAAGACAAAAAAGACAAAAAAAAGTAGCGCTTTAAACTTGCGCACAGAGCCGCAAAGCCACAGAGAAGATCAAAACGAACAACCGAATCTGCAGAAAAACAACCAATCCGCAGAGAAAGGGCAATCCGCAGATTTCGCCGATTACTCAGACAGCAAAGGGCGCAACCGTCTTCCTGCGCGACCTGTTCTTCGAAGCCCATCCGCCCTGCGTAGCTTTAGCGGAGCAGGGTTGGCGAAGAAGAAAGTCGCAGGATCTCACAGCATTAGAATTTCCCGAGCGATTTTACCTCGGGTTGGCACAGTGTTTTCTCCTTCAAAAAAAGGCTTAATCTGTGGCAATCGGTCTGCCTAATCTGCGGATAAGTCTTTCTTTTCTCGTTTTTCTGACAAAAAAAGGAGCCTTTCTGGTGTTCGAAAGGCTCGCTCTCTTTTATTAATTTGTTGACTGTCAGGCTTTTTTGAGGGCTTTTTCGAGAGCCTTTACTACAGTTTTCAGTGCCTTGATTCTGGCGAAATACTTGTCGTTGGCTTCGATAATCGTCCAGGGCGCGTAACTGGTTGAGCAGTTCGCCAGCATGTCGTTGATTGCTGACTCGTATTTAGGCCACTTTTCACGGTTACGCCAGTCTTCTTCGGTGATTTTCCAGGCTTTCCATGGCGTGGTTTCACGTTCCTTGAACCTTTTCAGCTGCTCGTCCTGGTCGATGTGCAGCCAGAACTTGACTACCACTGCGCCAAAATCGGCAAGATGCGCTTCGAATTCGTTGATTTCGCGGTAAGCCCTGCGCCATTCGGTTTCTGAGCAAAATCCTTCGACTCGCTCAACCAGAATGCGACCATACCAGCTGCGGTCAAATATCGTAATATGGCCAGCTTTGGGCATCTCTCTGGCAAATCGCCAGAGGTAATGCCGAGCCAGTTCTTCCTTGGTCGGCGCCGCTATCGGAATAACCTCGTAACCACGCGGGTCGAGATTTTCGGTGAGTCGCTTGATGTTGCCACCCTTACCGGCCGCGTCAACGCCTTCATAGACGATCACCGCCGGTATTCTGTGAATGTATATCTCGTGTTCAAGGTTACGTATGCGCTTCTGGTAAGATTCAAGTTCTTCACGATAGGTATTCTCGTCGAGAGTCTGCGCAAGATCAAGAGCTGAAACAACCGTAACGTTCCTCGGCGTGAGCTTGCTTGCTTTGGTTGCAGACTTTTTAACAGTTGCCTGCTGCTTATTGATTGCAGTTTCCCAGGCATCGGCAAGAGCTTCGAAAACCTTTGTCGTAGCGTATCTTCGATCATGAGCCTCGATTACGACCCATGGCGACTGGCTGTTGTTGGTCTTTTCCAGCATTTCTTCGGCGGCTTCGATGTAATCATCGTAAGCCTTGTGTTGCTTAAGCTCTTCTTTGCCTATTTTCCACGACAGCGACGGGTTTTTCTGGATATCTTTGAACCGCTTGCCCTGTTCCTTTTTCGAGATATGAAACCAGAACTTGATCATGACGACGCCGTTATCAATCTGTTGTCTTTCGAACGCGAGGATCTCGTTAAATGCCTGCTGGCATTCTTTTTTGGAGACTTTGCCGGTAACACGTTCGGCCAGGACTCTTTCATACCAGCTTTTGTCAAAGATGCCGAGGCGCCCTTTTTCTGGCAGCTTTTTCCAGAAACGGATCAGAAATGGATACATCGATTCTTCAAGCGTCGGCGGTTGAACTGGATGAACCTTGAAACCACGGGGATCAAGCGGTAACATCAGCCGGTTGATGATTGTACCCTTGCCGGCGGCTTCAAGTCCTTCGAAGACCAGTGCCGTTGCAATCCCAAGTTCGCGGGTTTTCTGCTGTAGTTCGGTCAGCCGGCGTTCAAGATCGGGCATCAGTTTTTTGTATTCTTCTTTTTCGAGTTTTTTGCCAAGATCCACCATTTCAAGCATTTTTAAATCTCCTGTTCAGATCCGTTATTTCGTGTTGGCAGTGCTATCTGTAGCTTAGACTATTGCCCATACTGCCTCAGAGAATTTACCTGATAACTATAACATACTCTGTGGTGCTGTACATAGCAGAACAGGTCGCGGCATTGGCAACCGGCTTGTCAAGCTTGCGGCCGTTTGACTTTTGCTGCAGAAGGGAGTAGATTGGCACTGTTCTACTGCATTCTGAATTTGGCAGGAAGTGTCGATGGCAAACGCGAATTCTCTGCAACCATCAGATGTCCGGTCAGGCGATGTTGCGTTGAGCAGCTTCGCAGCCAAGTTTTCTCAGGTGAACCTGCAATACACGCTTCTGCGGAGTGCGTTGTTTATTGGTCGTGGTTTTAATTTTGACGAAAACCATGCTTTGCAGGTGACCATGCTGGCACAGATCATTTTTGACTCGACAGTGTCTCTGCACAAGCTTTCTGCCAAAGATCGCGATGTTCTGGCTGTTGCCGCCATGCTGCATGACGTCGGATCCTGTATTGGCTTTCGTGGTCATCACAAGAATTCGTGCAGCCTGATCATGAAAGCTGATATCCCTGAATTTTCCCGGGAAGATATGTTGCTGGCCGCTCTGGTTGCCAGATATCACCGTAAAAGTGAGCCAAAACCTGATCATGAATTTTATTCGC
>MFYY01000105.1:31676-39379 GCA_001787855.1 Candidatus Riflebacteria bacterium GWC2_50_8
AGCAATTCTTCGCATTGCAGATGTTCTTGATCGTGATCATCTGCAGCAGGTCAGTGGGTTATCTGTGAGTGCCGATGCTGCATCGGTTGATTTAAAACTGCCAGACAGCAACAGAGCAAAGATAGATCGACTGGCTTTTGAAAAAAAATCCCGGCTTTTCGAAAAAGTTTTTGGGCGTAAAATTGAAATAACCTGATAGAGGAGTTCTTATGAGCTATTATTGCGGCATTGATCTTGGCGGAACCAAGATTTATTCAGTTCTTTGCGATGACAGTGGCGCAATTGTTGCGAGAAAAAAAGTCAAGACCCAGGCTTCTGCCGGATTTGACCAGGTTTTTGCCAATATCGTTACCTGCTACGAAGAATTGCTGAAAAAAGCAGCGCTCGACTCTGCAACGATTGCGAAGATAGGTCTTGCGGTTCCCTCTGCAGTTAACGTTGATACCGGCATATTGCTGGATGCCTGTAATCTTGGCTGGAAAAATATTCCCCTTGCCCGTCTCCTTGCTGAACGCCTGAATAAGCCGGTGTTTATGGATAATGACGTTAATATGGGCGTTTTTGGCGAGTATTCTTTTGGCGAGGCCAGTCAGTTTCGCAATGTTTACGGCATTTTTGCTGGAACCGGCGTTGGTGGCGGCCATATCTGCAATGGCAGTATCAACCGTGGCAAAAATTTTACCGCCGGAGAAGTTGGACACATGGTTGTCAAAATCGATGGGCCAGAATGTAATTGTGGCAACAATGGCTGTCTTGAAGCTATAGCTGGCAAAGCCGGTATAATCAAATACATAAAGAAACAGGAAGAAAAGCATGGCCTGAAGACAATGCTTTCTGAAATTTCACCGGACTGGCTCACCATGGTTGGCTCTGCTGCTCTCAAGGAATGTTATCTGAAGAATGATGAACTTGTTGTTAAGGCAATAAAGCGTTCGGCCGAGGCTCTTGGCATTGCCGGCGCCAGTATAATTAACTTGATTGGCGTTGAAGCCCTTATTTTCGGCGGTGGCATTATCGAAGAGATGGGCGATATAATGCTTCCTGCTATCAAGAAAAATGTAAAAAAATACTCGATAGCGGGCGGGGCAGAGGGAGTGAAGATAATAATTTCGCAACTCGGTGACGATGCTGTTGCGCTTGGCGCCGCCTGGTATTCTGCAAAAGAAAAATAGCCATGAGTGAAATCATAACGGTAATCGATATTGGCTCGAGCGCGATAAAAATGTGCGTTGCCGAACATTCAGGTAAAAAACTTAATCTGCTCGAAAACCTCAGTCATCCTGTTCCGATCGGCAAGGATACCTTTCGTACCGGCCGGCTGTCGCGAGAAACCATCAATAGCTGTGTCGACATTCTGCAGGACTATCGCCATGTCATACAGATGTTCAGGTCGCGTAATGTCACAGCCTGCGCGACAACTGCAATTCGCGAGGCCTCAAACCGTGATGTTTTTATTGATAATGTCCGCAGCCTTACCGGCATTGAAGTAGAAGTGCTGTCGCCGGCTCAGACTACGTTTCTGCTTGCGGAGCAGCTGAAAAAAAAGATCAAGAGCAGCCAGTGCTCAGTTGGCTTCAGCCTTGGCGCCGGCCGCTCAGAGCTCATGGTTTTTTCAAAAGACGGTCTGCTGTTCAATGCTTCTCTGGATATCGGGTTTATGAAGATGAATCAGGATTTTCGCAAGAATAAATACACCGAAGAATACTACCCGGCATTTCTTGAGGCAACAGTTGAAAATGAACTACGCCCGTTTTTGAGCGAAGTTGCCAAATACCCCGCGCTGTCATTATATGGAACCGGCCAGGAGCTTGATGAAATTCGCTTTGTTTTAAATCGCAGAGACCCGGGCGATAAGAAAAACAGTCTTGCAGTTAAAGAACTGATCAAGCTTTACAAAGAGATAAAAAATTATTCAGTCGAAGAGCTTTATCACAAATTGCAGATTTCCTACGAATCGGCTGAAGGTGTTATTGCCGCTCTGGTAACCGCTATTTCTCTCATGCGCATGTTTAAAGCGTCCGAGTTGAAGCTTTTCAGGATGCCGCTAGGCGAGTGTCTGCTTGCTAACATTGTGGCGCGCAAGAGCGAAAATTACACCGAAAAAATGAGCGAAGGCATCAGGCGTTACGTCGAGAATATCGGTAACGCGCTGGCATTTGATGTCGAGCATGCCCGGCATGTAGCTTCGTTAGCTCTCGATGTTTTTGATGAGACGAAAAGTCTTCACCTGATGGGGAATACCGAGCGCAATTACCTTCTGGCTGCGGCAATACTTCACGATATTGGCAATGTCATATCGACGCGGTCGCGCCAGAAACATTCGCAGTACATAGTTAACGCCCAGGATTTTCCCTTTTTCAGCGAAGAAGAGAAGAACATAGTCGGTAATATCGTGCGCTATCACCGCAGTAGTCTGCCAAAGAAGACCCATGTCGAATTCATGGCTTTGCCGCATAAGTCAAGGATGACCGTTATGAAGCTTGCCTCTCTGCTGCGTATCGCTGACAGTCTTGATAACAGCCAGCGTCAGAATGTGAAAAAAATACGTTTTGATCGTGAAGAAAGCCGTCTTACCGTAACTGTAGACAGCGGTGACGAGCCATTCTCAATAGAAAATTCATTTAACACCAAAAAGGATCTTTTTGAAGATTTCTTTGGCATAAAGCTGCAACTGGCGGTTGAACGGACAAGAAAATGAAGAACAAAAAATACCTGAATCGTGAACTGAGTTGGTTGGAATTCAACGCCCGCGTGCTTGAACAGGCGGCTCCAAAAGACACGCCGCTTCTTGAGCGCCTCAAATTCGTGTCGATTTTTTCATCGAACCTTGATGAATTTTTCATGGTGCGCGTTGCCGGCGTAATGTCGCAGATACGGCTTGATTACCGCGAAAAGTATTTGTCGGGTCATCGACCTGAAGAAATTTTTGACCTGCTGAATAAAAGGATCAGAAAGCTTGTAGACTATGAATACAAGCTTCTTAACAAAGACATATTACCTGCCCTGCAAAATGAAGGTGTGTTTTTTTATACGGCAGCCAACTTGCCGGAAGCTTTTGCAATCGATATCAGAGAAAAGTTTCTGAAGAAGTTTCTCATGATTCTTACGCCAATGGCGGTCGATCAGGCCCGGCCATTCCCTTTTATACCAGGCAAGACCCTCAATATTTTAGCCGAGCTTTCTTCACCAGAACATGACCAGCCTTTATATGCGGTTGTTCCGGTTCCTGGTCGTGAGCGGTTTTATGAAATTTCTCCGAATAATTATATTTATTCTGAAGAACTCGTCAGAATCTTTCTTAAAGACCTTTTCGAAGGTTACACTCTTGAGAAGTCATGTGTGTTCAGAATTATCCGTGACGCTGAACTTTCGTTCGACGAAGAAGAAGCCCGTGATCTGCTGACCGCTATCGAAAGCGAGCTAAGAACCAGGGATCGCGGGTATCCAGTGCGGCTTGAAGTCCAGAAAAATGCTTCTGCCGAGCTGGTTGCCTTTTTGCACGAAAGATTTGAACTGGCTGACAATCTGACCTATTACACGGAAGGTCCGCTTAATGCCGCCGCTTTTATGGAATTTTACGGCATGTATGATAATGTGAAGCTTCGCGATGTCAGAATTGTGCCGGTCATGCCAATTGAATTTGCTGGCCGACAAAGTACTTTTGCAATTATTGCAGCTGGTGATCGCATTCTCAATCTTCCTTACGAATCGTTTTCGCCGGTCGAAAAGTTTGTCGAAGAGGCGAGCAAGGACCCTTCAGTTCTTGCTATCAAGCAGACACTCTATAGAACTTCTGGCAATTCGCCGATTATCAGATCACTTAAAAGGGCCGCTCAGAACGGCAAGCAGGTGACAGTCGTCGTCGAACTAAAGGCGAGATTCGATGAAGCACAGAATATC
This sequence comes from Candidatus Riflebacteria bacterium GWC2_50_8, assembly GCA_001787855.1. GTDB lineage: Bacteria > Muiribacteriota > Ozemobacteria > Ozemobacterales > Ozemobacteraceae > Rifleibacterium. Next base: position 35,577 of record MFYY01000105.1, read on the forward strand.
TCGTGGGCAAAGCAACTCGAAGATTCTGGTTGCCACGTATCTTATGGGCTGGTTGGTCTCAAGACGCACTGCAAGATGACCCTTGTCGTGCGCGAAGAAACGCGAGGAATCAAGCGTTACGTTCATCTCTCGACCGGCAATTACAATGACAAAACCGCCCGGCTTTATACTGATATCGGCTTCTTTTCGTGCAAAAACTCATTTGCTGCCGATATAGCCGGCGTTTTTAATTATCTTACCGGTTATTGTGAACCGCCTCGCCGCAAGAAGATCATCTCAGCTCCCTTTGATCTTCGACAGTTCCTGCTCGATAAGATTGCTCAGGAGACACGAAATGCCCAGACTGGTTTGCGCGCTGAGATCGTTGCCAAGATGAATTCTCTGGTAGATCTGGATCTGATTAACGCTCTTTATGATGCTTCCGGCGCCGGCGTCAAGATCACCCTGATCGTCAGGGGAATCTGCTGTCTCAACCCTGGTGTCCTCAAACAGAGTGAGAATATCAGGGTTTTCAGCATTATCGATCGTTTTCTCGAGCACTCGCGCATATTTTACTTTTATAACAACAAGAACCATGAACTCTATCTTTCCAGCGCAGACTGGATGATGCGCAATCTTGACCGCAGAGTCGAGATTCTTTTTCCCGTTGAAGATGATGCTCTTAAAAAAGAAATTCTGCATCATATCGAGATTCAGAGATCAGATAATACAACGCTGTGGGAGATGCTCCGAGACGGCGAATACCGCCGCTGCCGCCCGGGGAAAAGCGACAGAATACATTCTCAGCTGGCCATTGCCGAATATGAGTCTGAAAAAAATACTGTTGAACCCATACAAAAGACTTCTCTTAAAAAGAGAAAGTCGCCGTTCAAAAAGCGCGAGGATTGAGTGTTCTGAAAAAAAATGAACTTGATTGTAAATTTTCTGTAATAAGAGTTAAGGTGAAAGTTAAGGTCTTATTTTAAGGAGAGGTTGTATGACTCGAAAAATACTGTCTATTGCCTTGCTGTTTGTCGCGCTTTCTTTTGTACCGGCTTTTGCTGTTGAGCTTGAGCCAATTCCTGCCGGAGCCAATGTTGTGGTTTTCGTGAATAATCATTCGGGGTTGCCGTTGGGTGATCTACTCAAAAGTGCTCCCATCCCGCCCATGGCCAGAGAAAAACTTGATGAATTTTTTGCCGCCACGGCTTTTAATCCGCTCAAAGACATCACCCGCGCTCAGCTCATGGTAAAAAAGGGCGCAACCAAACGCGAAGATAACGCTGTCGTCGTGCTTTCCGGCTCTTTTAATAAGGATAAGATCACCGGATTTATCAAAAAAGCTATTGGCGAAGGCATTGCCGAAGAGAAAGTCGGTGATTTGACCCTGTTCCAGTCGAAAGACGGCAAGGGGGGCCTGTGTTTCATCGATAGCACAAAGGTCGCTCTTGGTACACTGGCTGCCGTCAGGGTTTATATCGATGCACGCACCGGTAGCGATCTCAGCAAAGACTATGATGAGCTGAAAAAGCTTCTGAGTGATAAAGCCTATGCAGCAGTAATGGTTGGTGGTCCAGACTTTCTCAGCGGCGAGATGGATAAAAATCGCGAAAGGCGCAAAGCCCGCCAGGAAAAAATGCCGAGAGGCCCAAACCCGGTTGGCAAATGGCTTGAAGAATATCTTGCTGAGGGCGTTGAGCCGCAAGGCGTTTTTGCCCAGCTTCTTGACAGCAAAATCGAAGCCAGGTTTTTTTACAGCCGCGGCGAGAGCAAGAACAATGTTATACAGGCCTCAGTTGAAGTTATTGACCCCAAGCTCACCATTGAAAAGATGTTCGGTGAATTTTTGAAAATCCTTCCCGAACTTCCGGCTCCCGAGCCGAAAAAGAAAGACCCTGAGAAGGCACCTGGCCCCAATAAGTGGTAAAAAGTAAGACGAGGTGCCATGCTTATGCGTGGCACCTCGTTTGTCTGTAGACTAGACTAATCGTTAGTTCACAATGATTCAATTCTTGAAGTCACATGTGACAAAGAACGGTTTTCCTGGCCAGTGTTTTTGCAGGATTACATCGCTATCTGACCAGCGAAACACCTATGATCAGTATAAATAGTCCGAGCACAAAGTAAAGAGCACGTGTTCCATCGCGCCCTAACAGGTCTACAAAAAACCTGGCCTTGTGGTTGTTCATGAAAAAATCATAGTCCTTGAATGCGCAGACCATTGTAAACAGCCCTAATACAACGAACATCAAGCCTTCCGAATTATGCATAAAGATTTCCTTTAAGCTGTTTCAAGATTGCAAATATGAATGATTATACCCATCAGTAGTTCCATGTGGTAGTCATTACATCTCGATGTGTCATTAATATTGATCCGCAACAGCAGGATAGTGTTCTGTCGCGATGAAGAAGCGTCTTTTTTAAACTTATGCAGGAAATTGTAGTATTATTTGTAGAATGAAGGGAGGACGCTTCCTGTGAAAAATCATAATTATTTATTATTGGTAATACTTTTTGCTGCTATTTTCCTGCCAGCAGCACTGTTTTCAGAGGCCGAACCGTTTGATGAGAATACGAATGTTGTAATTACCAAGGCTGTAACTATTCCCGTTAATGTTCATGATGTTGACGTGGCTGAAGCCGCCGAAATGGTAGTGAATGAGGGCTTTCCGGTTGCCGGAACCGTCAGCTGTGGTAACTCAACCCTTCGCCTTAGAACCTGGCCCTGGGGTGATGTGATTTCAAATCACACAAATGGTACCTCGATTACTGTAATCGGTGAATCGGGTGAATTCTTTCTGGTTGAAATCGACGGTAAACAGGGATACATGCACAAGAACTATGTGAGTATCCCGGATTCACCCGCATCTGGCGAAGAGCCTTATTATCCCGGCAATACTGCCAGCGGCGGCGCCCTTTCGCTGACTGCCGGTGTCAAGGCGTCTAAAGCTGGCGCGGCCGGTAAACCCAAAGTTTCTACCAGCACTTCGGCCAGCAGCAGCGAAAGTTCAGCAAGTTCTTCAAGCTCATCATCATCTTCGAGCAGCACTTCTGGCTCTGCCAGCAAGCCTACTGTCGGCAGCAACGGCAAGGTCGTCATCAATGTGCCACAGAAGTGTCAGATGAAAGTCAACTGCCCGGCGCCTGGCTCAGCCTGCGGCCCAACTTCGCTGGCAATGATCCTGTCATACTATACCGGCAAAAACGTTGATGCGCTGGCTACAGACCTCTGGGGCGTCTGCGGCGCAACCGCGGCAAACGGCACTGGTCATGCCGGCCTGCAGAAAGGTGCCAAAAAATATGGTTACCCGAATGCAAAATGGCATTTCTGCGTAACCCAGTCGTGGGTTCGCGAACAGCTCAAGGCGGGCAAGCCGATTCTCGCACATGTTAAGGGTCATTATGTCGTAATCAAGGGTATTGATAATTCGGGAAAAATATACTTCAATGACCCGGGCAGAAGCGCAGTTGATCGTTCGCTGTCATTCTCTGAGTTTTCGGCATGGTGGCGCGGCGCTGGCTCGACACACCCCTGTATGGTTCTCGAATAGAATTGGATATAACAATGAAAACAATAATTGGAATTCTTATAAGCTTTATACTCTTTGCTCCAGTCACATTTGCTGCTGAAATCGAAAAGCCTGCTCCGACCGGCGAGGCCGGGGTCTTCTTTCCCGGCAGGTTTGCCGGTGTTGCCGGTGCGGCAGACGGTTCGGTTTATCTGCTCGCGCGCGATCACCGGGTAATCAAAATCGCTCCCGATGGTCAGCAGCAGATCATCAAGCTACCGGCTATCGCCGAAGCCAAAGAAGATGATTATCTCT
>MFYY01000105.1:39412-48872 GCA_001787855.1 Candidatus Riflebacteria bacterium GWC2_50_8
TTCAGGCATTTTTGTTCTCGATCTCAGCAAGCCTGAAAAATTTGACTTCATACCGCTCACAGTTGATGGCCAGCCGTTGAATATCATGATGATTGCCCGCAAGGGCGATGGTTGGTGTGTAAAAGATGCAGACGAAAGAGTCTTGCATGTTGCTGCCGACAGATCGATCAGCCATTTGCCAAAGTTTTCTGAACTTGAATCAGACAAATACGGCAAGGCAGTAATCGTTCCGCCGCCGGCTGACCATGGCGACAAGATTGTCTATCCCGGCAACGCATTGCGCGAAGACGGCACGCCGATGTGGATTGCACCTGCGTCATCAGCTCCGCGCGAGATCATGTCGCTGGAATATCTGGGCTACGATGCCGCACAACGCGATATGTTTATGGTGACAACCGCCAGTGGCGAACTTGATGCCGAAACCACTCTTTATGCTGTTCAGCATAGCCAGATCGTTGCTTCAAGAAAGATTCCCGGTTCTGATGCCGAGGGTGTGATGCGCTACTGCCGTCTGTCTCCAGATGGTTCAATTCTGCTGATTCAGGCTGATCCAAATGGTCAGGAAGGCATCTATCTCAAACGTCTCAAGCTGGAATCCACTCAGCCTGGTGCAGGTTGAGCGGAAGCAGTAATGCGCCTTGGGCTCAAAATGATGCTTCAGCATGGTAAAAGACTGAGAAAAGGCCTGGTCAAAATCTCCGGCAATTGTTAGAAAGGATCCTCCCTATCGCTGAACAAACCAGTGATCGGGGGGATCTGTTTTTGTTTAGAAGCTCCTTCGATTTTGCGTTATCATTTATACTCAATTAACAAAAATCAATATATTGACAATGTTGTCATTAATTATTATTATAGTTAATGATAATGATTGATAATTCAAAGGAGGAGATTATGACCAGCAAAACGAACGGCAAGCTACTGACCTTGAATCAGGCGGCTGAGTTCCTGAAAATCAGCAAGCCAACTGTCTACCGTCTACTGGAACAGGGGAAAATCAAGGGAATGAAAGCGGGCAATCAATGGCGATTCCAACAATCTGATTTGTCTGAATACCTCGACCGAGGGCCTGTGGCAAATGCTTTCGCCGATGTTCCGATCGATCTGGCCAATAAAGAAATAGCCTACTTCACCGGGCAGCTCAAGCAGTTGGGCCGGGAAAGCACGGTTGAGCTTTCTGCTTCACCGACTCAGGAAGAGTTGATGAGCCGCCTGGCCTCAGACATTGTCGTCTTTGCCCTGATTTCAAGAGCCAGCGATATCCATCTCGAAGCCTTTTACGAGGACAAGAACCCATTTTATCTGCTGCGACTTCGCGTTGACGGAGTGATGCATGAGGCCAGAAAAATTCCACGGGCAGTTGGCGAAGGGATTCTCACCTGCTTCAAAATCTGGATGGTGATGCCTCTCGATAGCCGCTTGCCCATGGACGGCCGTATCAAGATGCAGGCAGCCGGCCGTAGCTTCGATATCCGAGGCTCGCTCATTCCAACGATTTTCGGAACTTCCGCGGTTTTCAGAATTCTTGATGCTCAAAGCATCACTCTTGGCCTGGATAAAATCGGTATGGCCGCCGAAGATATCAAACGTGTGCGGAGCTGGATAAAACGCTCCCACGGGCTCATTATGGTTACCGGTGCAACCGGATCTGGAAAAACTACCCTGATTTACAGCATGTTGCAGGAACTGGCCAGCGCCAGGCTCAAGACCATGACTGTCGAATCACCTGTTGAACTTGCCCTGCCATGGACTACCCAGATGCAGGTCAAGCCAGAAATCGGATTCACCTTTCATGCTGCAATTCGTGCCGCTTTGCGCCAGGATCCCGACATTATTATGATCGCTGAAATTCGCGATAAGGAAACTCTGGATTTGGCTCTACAGGCTGCACTTACCGGGCATCTGGTCATCAGTGTTCTGCATACACCCGATGCGACATCCGCTTTATCATTTATGGCAGAAATGGGCGTTGAGCCATTTCTCATATCTTCTGCGCTGATTGGAATAGTCGCTACCCGTCTGGTTCGCAAAATCTGTATTGAATGTGGCAAACCCGCCGCCTCACCTGACGGAGTTCTGGCATACAAGGTGACTCAGGCCGAGGCAAAAACCGGCTTCAAATGTCCGAAAAAGACAAATTTTTGCTCTGGTGCGGGCTGCTCTGCGTGCAACAGCACAGGCTACAAGGGACAAATCGGGCTTTACGAGGCATGCGAATTTTCCAGTGATCTAAAAGCCGCTTTTCTAGGCGGCGTATCTGGCGACAATCTGCAGGATGTGGCGCGTCTTGCTGGAATGATTCCACTTCTGGGTGACGGTTTGCGCAAAGTCACAGAGGGAAAAGTCAGTCTTGAAGAGGTATTTCGCGTATTCGCCGATTTGGAAGCTAAAGCTGAGTAACTCCAACGAATAGCCCGGAGGGAATTGATTCTCCCTCTGGGCCTGAATAATAATCGTGAGCTTATACGCGAAGCAATTCGTGTGACTCATACGGGGTAACTCGGAAGCGTTTTACTGTTGTAGTTTATTCTGCAATGCGATTGCCCTGTTCGTCGAAGAGGTGCAGGTGATCTGGGTCCAACCCAAGGCTGAGGCTGTCGCCTGTCGGTTCATCAGGAGTTCTGACTACGGTCTGACCCTGCAGGTGAAACGAATAGACCAGAAATTCGGGGCCGATGTTTTCAATTACGCTGATTGGCAGCTCCAGATTTTGTTCGCTTTGCGGCTTTACATACAGACGTTCAGGCCTTACACCCAGAGTTACCTGTTTCAGGTTCTTTGCTTTAAGGCTGGCCGCAGTTGACGCTGGCAGTTTTATCTTAATGCTGTCGGCTTGCAGATACAGGCTGCCGCTTTCTTCGAGCAGGCTGCCGGTAAGCATGTTCATGGTCGGTGAGCCGATAAATCTGGCGACAAACTGATTTACTGGTGCGCGGTAGATCTCAACCGGGGTTCCGACCTGCTGCAGCACGCCGTTGTTCATGATGGCGATGCGGTGCCCGAGCGTCATGGCCTCAAGCTGGTCATGCGTAACATAAATTGTGGTCACGCCGAGCTTTTTCTGCAGATCCTTGAGATGCGCGCGCATTTCGTTGCGCAACTTGGCGTCAAGGTTACTGAGTGGCTCATCCATCAGACACACCTTCGGGTTTCTGACGATGGCGCGGCCGATGGCAACGCGCTGGCGCTGTCCGCCAGAAAGCTCAGAAGGCTTGCGGTCAAGCAGGTGATCGATCTGCAGCAGCGTCGCTGCTTCCTTAACTCTGGTCTTTATGACTTCTGGATTTGGCACCTGCGGCAGGTTGGTCAGCGGAAATGCGATGTTGTCTTCGACGGTCATGTGCGGGTAAAGAGCGTAACTTTGAAAAACCATCGAGATGTCGCGTTCGAACGGGCCGCTGAATTTATCAGTGGCGTTAGCTACGAGGTTCTGGTCAAAATAAAGTTCGCCGCCACTCGGCTTTTCGAGGCCGGCGAGAAGATTGAGCAGAGTGCTTTTGCCGCAGCCTGACGGCCCGAGCAGCACAAAAAATTCGCCGGGTTCTATCTCGAGGTCGATGCTTTTAAGCACGTCAACCTTGCCACGGAAAGTAACAAAGCTTTTCGCCAGATTCTTGATAGTGATTTTGGTGGCATTCATGTTTTGACCTCCAGGTTATCCTTTGACGGCGCCGCCCATGAGGCCGGCCACGATATAGCGCTGGAAAATCAGGGTAAGAATTACCAGCGGCACAGAAGCGATTGCCGAAGCAGCCATCAGGTTGCCCCACGGAATCTCACCATGCAGACCCTGAAAGAGCGCTATTCCAACCGGCAGGGTCTGCGCGGTATAGTCGATGGTGAGCATGATTGCAAAGAGAAACTCGTTAAAACAGGCAATAAAGACCAGCAGTGCTGACGAGAAGATGCCGGGCAGTGCGAGCGGAAAAATGATTTTATACAATACCTTCATACGGCCGGCGCCGTCGACCAGCGCGGCTTTATCAAGATCAAGCGGGATCTGGGAAAAGTAGCTCATGTTGATCCATAGCGCGATTGGGATTGTCCAGGCGATATAGGGCAAAATCAGCGCCATGTGTGAGTTGACCAGGCCCATTTTTGAGAACATCTCGAAAAGATAGCCGACAATGCTGATCTGCGGAAACATTGACATCGCCAGTATCAGCAACGGCACCACCGATCGCCCCGGAAAGCGCATGCGCGACACCGCGTAAGCAGCCATGCTTGACAACAGGGTGACAACGATCGCGGTTACTGTCGAGATAAACAGGCTGTTTTTGAGGTAATCGAGAAAGTGCAGTGAGTGCGCGGTTAGCACCTGATGGTAGTTGTTGAAAGAATACTCAACCTTGCCGGTTACCAGAAAATCAGCGCGGTCAGCCAGGGAGATCCAGATCATCCAGATGAATGGCCCCAGCGTAAAGGCGAGCAGAAACAGGCCGATGGCAAAGATCAGAAAGCTTTTGATCATATCTTCTCTGGTCATTTAAGCTGCTCCGAAAACTTGCCGACCCGCAGATAGACAAGTGTTATCGCGAAGGCGACAATAAAGGTTACTACTGAAATCGTCGAGCCCATGCCAAAATTGTCGTTGGCGAATGCTTCAAAACCGAGATATGACAGGGTTCTGGTCGACCCGCCCGGCCCGCCGCCGGTCAACACGTAGACTAGATCGAACATGCGCAGTGAATCTATGGTTCTGAAGATCAGAGAAATCACCAGCACCGGCATCAGCAGTGGCAGCGTGATCTTGTAGAAGCGTCTGACCATGCCGGCGCCATCTACCTTTGCCTGCTGATAAATATCTTCTGGTATTGCCTGCAGGCCAGCCAGCAGTATCAGAACGACGAATGGCGTGGTTTTCCAGACATCGGCAAAAACCAGTGCCCAGAAGGCGCCAAACTCGGTGCCCATCCAGTTGATGCGTTCGCCGACCAGTCCGCTGTTAACAACCAGATAGTTCATTACACCGTAGGTGTATTCGTAGATCAACTGCCAGGTGCGTGCCGAGACAATGGTGGGAATTGCCCACGGAATCAGAATGACTACTCTGAGCAGTCCGCGCCCTGGGAAGGCTTCATTGAGTAACAGTGCAAAGATAACGCCGAAGAATGCTTCGAGTGTAACCGCGGCCACTGTGTAAGCCAGCGTAAAACGCAACGCCTGCCAGAAATCGGGTGAGCCGAGCAGCTCGGTATAATTGCGCAGTCCGACAAACTGTTCCGGCAGGTAAGAAACATCAAGATACAGACTGGTGTAAAAGGTGCCGAGAACCGGCAGCAGCACGAACACACCGACTACCAGCAGTAACGGCGCGATAAAAATCCAGGCAGTGCGCACCTCACCTTTTTCGTATTGTTGCAGAAAATTATTTGATGCCATAGCTCTTCATCAACTCCAGCACTTCGTTTTGTGCGTTCTTAAGCGATTCTTCGGGTGTGGCCCGATTTGCCAGCGTAGCGCTGATATGCTTCTGAAGAATCTGTGAAACGTTCGAGTAGTATGGAATAATCGGCCTTGGCACGGCGTTGTTAAACACCTGTCTGAGATCTTTCAAAGCCGGGTTGGCGGCAAGAACGTCAGCGTCGTCATAAACGTCGGTTCTGCCGGGATTCCAGCCGAGCTTCAGCGACAGCTGCTTCTGCACGGTTGTTGAAGTCAGATATTTGATGAGCGCTGCCGCTTCCGGTTTCATGTCGGAGAAACGCGACATGACGATGTGCCAGCCACCAAGAGTCGAGGCCCCTTTGCCCGGGGTAAAACCCGGCAGCGGCGCAATGCCGACCTTGCCGCGCACTGGCGAATCAGCTGCGTTGTGCAGACCCCAGGCATACGGCCAGTTGCGCTCGAACAAGGCGTTGCCGTTGTGAAAATTCATTCTGACCTCTTCTTCTTTCATGTCGGTAAAGGTGTTTGGCGGTGAAATGGGCTGCTTATGAATCAGTTCGCTCATATAACGCAGAGCCTTGATGTTGGCCGGCTGGTCGATAACCGGCGTCGCGGTGCCGACAAAAAAACCGCCCCCGGCCGAGGTGAAGAATTCAAGCGCGTTGCAGATCAGCCCTTCATATTGTGCGCCCTGCCAGACATGACCCCAGAAATTAGGATTTTGTTCGCGCTCAGCTGGCAAAATCTGCTCGGCCATCTGGCGCAGTTCGCCCCATGTTTGCGGCGGATTCTGGTAACCATGTTTATCAAGCAGATCACGTCGATAGTAGAGCAGGCCGCCGTCTATATAGAGCGGCAGGCCTATCAGCTGGTTTTCATAGGTGTCGGCCAGTTCAATTATGCTGGTAAAGAAATCCTGCCGCCTGATTTCATAGCTGTCCAGAGGTTCCAGCCATTTTGAAGCGGCCATCTGGCCGATCCAGGCTACGTCGAGAAGCATGACATCGGGGTCTGGTCGTTGCCCGCGCAGAGCCAGCAGAATGCCCTGTTTGCGCTGTGTCGAGTCGGTCGATTGTCTGATCAGGGTCACTTCAACCCCGGTTTCGGCAGTAAATGAGGCGAGCAGACTCTCGAAAAATGCCAGCTCGTTCGGTGCTCCGCCCACCATAAAGGTCAGTCTCGGCTGCTGCCCACAGCCATTAAGCAGCAAAATCGCAGCAAACAACAGAATTCCACTCAAATAGAACATCTTTTTAAACATCATGCCGCCATTTTATCGCAAATTGCTTTGTATCGAAAGCTAAGATTTTACGGCGCGGGGCAATCGCATTAAAACTTTAATAATGAATGCATTTTCAGCAAGACAATCAAGCTTTTTGTCTCTAACCCTGGCTCTCGGCGGGATTACTCAGTTGTCCAGGCCTGTTACCTGGTGTGGCATAACTTGTGCGTCATTCAAAAGAAGGTGTCTGCTCTCTGTTGCCCTCTATTTCGGCTTCTGTGGGGGCATTGTGGGATGCTGTAAATATCAGTATTATATACATGATATGCTCATCAAAATGCAAAAAAATATGGTCTGGTCTGGTTGTCTGGCAATACTGCTGTTCAGCGGGCAAGTATTGTCAGCACAGGATTTGCCGCCCGAAAAATCTTTGCGGGAACAGTTTCTGCAGATTTCTAGTTTTGATCAGTTACAGAATCCTCAGCAGAAAGAGATTGACGCTGATGCTGCAAAAGTCGCCGCATTTTTCGACAGTCTTGCCGGGTCTGACGAATTCTGTGAGAGCACTGCAAAGGCCTGGACAGGCTTTTTTGAGCTGACCTTCGCGCGCGATGCTGATGAAAATTTTGCGCGCCGTCTGCAGATATTGCAGAAAGCCGGCGAGAAGCAGTCTGCTGCGATTGCTCCCGAAGAGCCTGCCCACGGCAGCCGGCTTTTTACTGAGCATGTTAAAGAGGCAATCAAGGTTAACAGCGCCAGAAAAGATTATTACTCGAGAGTTTCCAACGGTGCGACCCGCAATGTTTCTCTCCTTTACACTTCACTTGAATACAGTCTGCTGCCGATTACCGCGTTTTTTGACCGCTGGGCGCAGAAGTTCAACCAGGCCGGGATTCCGGTTCTGCAGAATGATTTTGTGTCGATGGATGACATCGCACCTGCTGAAAAACAGCCTTTGCGACGGGGTCTGCTCGATCGTAGCGGGCGAAAACAGCTGCGCAAAATGCTGCGATCCTGGCAGTGGAAGAGTGGGCTGGCCGTTTCCCGCAAGGATTTTTTGCAGGTGCAGTTGCTTGCGATGAACATGCTGCATGAACTGCGACAGCTTGAATTGCGCTACCAGTGCCATCTTGCCCTGGCATTGCATTTTGTCGAATCTGTAGGCCTGGCTGCCCGCAATGCCGACCGGCTCAGTCATCAGTTCGCGCGCCGCACCGATAATTTTTACCGCGCGTTCATTGCGATACAGATCAGTGGAGTCAGGCTTTTTTCAAAGGTCGATGTGATGGCGCAGCCTTTTCACCGCGCCGGTATCGGCATTATAGTCAACGATCTGCCCGCCATTCCTTTCCCCTGACCATTGTTCGTGCTCGGCTGCTCTGCGAAGCTTAAGAGAAGCGGAGTAATCGTGCTCGTAATCGTTTTGCTATTTTCGATAAACAACGATTACAGCAAATTCAATGTTGACTAAGGACTTCAGTCTGCTGATCTTAAAATCGGCAGACTGTTTTTTATTTGCGTAATTTTTTTTGAACCGGTGCGAAGTTTTTTTGTATTAGCATATGAAAGCACATGAAAAGAACAGATGAACAACTTTTGCTCGATGTGGCCAGAGGCGATAAAAGCGCCTTCAGGGAGATTTATCAGGTCTGGTCGCCGGCGCTTTACCGACTGGTAAAGCGCATGATTGCAGCGAAAGGCGGCGATTGTGATGAAGTCTTCCAGGAGGCGATGCTGCGAATCTGGAAGAACGCGCCCTTGTTTGATCCTGGCAAAGGTCGCGCCAAGAGCTGGATTTATCTGGTTGCTACCAGGCATTGTCTGAACTGGCTTGAGGCTAAAAGCACCAGGTCAAGAGCCAGGGAGACTGTTCTTGATGACTCGGCCCAAGATGCTGATAACCCGGGGCCAGAAGAAACTGCGGCACGCAACGAAGATGCGCAGCGTGCCATTGAACTTCTTGATCGTCTTCCTGATGACCTCAAGCAGGTGGTGACCCTGCGTCATCTCGAAGATTTGAGTATAGATGAGATTGCTGAGATCACTCAGGTTCCGGCCGGAACTGTTAAAAGTAGAATATTCTATGGCCTGAAGAAGCTCAGAGGCTTCTTTTTCAAGGAGAACTCCAATGAAGAAAAAGACTGAATGCGTTGAACTGCAGTCGCGCATGGTTGAGTATTTCGCGAGCCCGCCAGCACAGGTTCCTGATGAGATGGCGAGTCATCTCAGTGACTGCGCCGAATGCCGCCGTGAATTTGCCGAGTTGCAAAAGGTTCTTAAGGACATTCATGATTCTGCTGAAGTGTATGAAGCGGTCCCTCTGCACCTTCTGGCTGCGGTTGAAAACCGTCTAGACTCGGTTCAGCAGCTCAGGCCAGCTGTGCAAAGTCAGCCCCGTGAACGAAGTCTGCTGATTCTGCAATATTCTTACCTGGCATCGCTGGCAGTCATTATCTGGCTCTCAATGATGATGGTGCAACCAATGTTAACCGTCTGGCTGAGTGAAAACGGGCTGGTTTCTTCGTTTGCAGTTCTTGATGACTATGGTTTGTTTATCGCTTTCTTTGCCGCCGGCGGCCTGTTTGCCATGATCAGCTCACCGCTAATTATAAAAACAGCTATCCGCCGTCCTAATGGCGAAAAGAAGTTCAATATTCTGCGCTGGCTTTTCTCGACCGGTATTCGCACATTCGCCTGCTGAGGCAGGATTATTAAATTGGAGGGAAAAATATGAATCTGCCATCTAAAAAAGATCTGACTCCTAAAACTATTTTGTTCTATGTCTGCGTGGTTCTTCTTGGCCTGCTCGCGCTGCAGATCATATTGCGGCTGCTGCCTCCGGCGATATTCCTT
>MFYY01000106.1:0-1406 GCA_001787855.1 Candidatus Riflebacteria bacterium GWC2_50_8
TGCGCACAGCCAGCAAGCAGCGCGATGGTGAATCGGCATCGGCCTTTATTCTGCGCCAGATCGACGAAATGAACCAGAACCGCGTCAAAAAAGACGAAATAAGAGCAAAGGTTAAGGTCAGTTTCGAGCAGGCAGCGATCAAGACCGGCGAACACCTTCTTGAAAAAGTTATCGAGATCATCAATAACCCCGATCTTGGCGCTCATATCGCAGTAGATTTTCTGATAGCATTTGAAAAGTATCTTTCACGCTACCCACGTGACGTTCTCAGCCGAAAGGTTCAGGAGATAAAGGGTCGGCTCGACAAGGAACAGCGTGAATACCGCGAAATAGCCAATCGCCTCAAGGAACGCCTGAGCGGCTTTGCCGGCCTTGGCGGCAAACTCATGGAACTCGGCACTGTTCTGCGCATGACCGATCTCAACGAAGAGCGCGACAAACTGCTTAAAGAAGCCAAAGAAGCGGTAGACATGGAATACGAAATGTTCTGCATAGGCTGTGCTGAGGACTATCTTAAATTCCTCAGTGTGCAGAGTCAGTCGATCAAAAAGCAGGTCGAAGTCTTTTCGGCCAAACTCACCCGCATTTCAAAAGACGGCATGATCGAGCGTCAGTATGAACAGTGCCTTGATCGCATCAAGCCCTATTCAAAAGTCCAGAATTTCATCAGAACCTATATCTTTGAAGACCGCGATATCGAGCCATTTTACAAGTATCTGCTCGGCGATCTTTCCAACAACGATATCGAAGGCGATTTTCTGGTAAAGATCAGTCTTGCCGAAAACTGGGATAAATACACCAATCCCGAGAGCAATTCGCTCGAAAAAGATATCGTGAAATACTGCCGCAGCATCATTGAGCGCCGTCTGTTCGGTGGCATCGAAGACTTCATTCACTGGAAGGATTCAGTTCGCAAGGGCTTTAAAAAGAGTCTGGTCGAAAGCATGATGAATCAGGCGACTCCGCTGATGACCCTTAATGATCGCGGCAACAACAGTCCGCAGCGCATGAACATCGTCACTCTCGGCATTGCCAACGAGAACAGCAAACTCTCTGAAGAAATCAAAGATGCGCTGCGCAAGGGCGACATTGGCGTTACCATAGCACCAACCCGCAATCCTTACGAAATAAGTCTGCTGCAGACCCTGCACGGTATCGCTCCTTACAACATCAGCGCGATAACGCAGTGGCACAATCTCTACCGTCAGAACAACTCCAAAATCAACTGCCATGCAGTTCTTACCAACGATGCCTATCCGATTCTGTGGTCGAGCTATGGCCTTATTCCGGCCAAGAAGCTTGAAGAGCACTACATGGTCTACCTGCTGCTTCGTTATGAAATGTTTGCCGATGCCAGCAACACCAGACGTGGCATCGAGTATAACGATGAGCTCGTGCAGTTTGAG
>MFYY01000106.1:1419-5010 GCA_001787855.1 Candidatus Riflebacteria bacterium GWC2_50_8
AACAACACCATGGGCATTTATCTGATCAGAAGCGTTTACAGCGAATACTGGAAGTCTCTGCCGTTCCCGAAACAGCGCGAGATTGTCAGCAAATACCTGCCAATGATGACGGAGAAGGTCAAAAAGCTCGAAGAAGCAATCGAAGAAGAAATCAAGAAGAATCACGAAGTCAGCGCGGCAAGCGACGAACTGCTGTCGATCAAACGCGGCATTCTCAAAATTCTGCAGGATTACAACGAGCAGTTTGAACACATTCTCAGCCAGCGACCCGGCGGAAATATCGAGTCAGACGCAGCACTGCAGTAACGCAACACTAATCACGTAACGAGGACACACACATGGTTGAAGTAGCTCCCGGAGGCGAAAGGCTCAAAATTCCCGTCTGGAAGTACCTGCTGTTTCTGTTTATCGCCCTGCTGCTGATGCTGGGCATTCTCTGGTATCTGCTCTCTTCAAACTATGGTGCGCAAAACAGCTTTCTCGAAAGCCTGCGGCGTTATCTTTCGTTTTTGAGCACCTATCACCCCAAGCTCCAGCCCGAAGACGATTTCAGCACCGCTCTGCGAATTCATGGTTTCGAGCGCGAAGAAGCCCGCAAATTCAGCCTGTTTGTGTCGGCGACCGACAAGGATGGCAGCCCGTTAAAGGTCATCAATCCTAACGATGTCAAGATCAAGGTAACCGGCACCACCGGCCAGGAAATGAATGCTGTCGTCGTTCGCACACGACCGCTGCACATGTATTCAGAATGGGCGGCGCCGATAAGCTTCAGCTCAGTAATGGATTACTCTGGCAGCATGTTTCCCCAGGATCTGAGCTCAATCGAAAGCAACTACTCCGAGCTGATCAACCAGATCAGCCTGCCAATGTCAGCGGCTGTTGTAAAGTTTAATACCCGTGTTCACGATATTCTCGACCTTTCTTCTGATAAACAGGAAATTCTTGCCGCCGTACAAAAACGCATCGGTCTTCAGAACACTGCGCTGTTTGACGGCATGGATCGTGGCGTCGAGAAGATACAGTCACGACCACACCTTCGCTTCATGATTCTGACAACCGATGGCAACGACAACTCCTCGATCAACTCTCTCGACAGCGTAATCAAACGTTGTCAGACCCACAACGTCTCAGTTTTTGTTTTTGGTTTCGGCTGGCTTGATGTAAACACTCTGCGCAAGATTTCTGAGAGTACTGATGGTTACTATTCTTACGTACCTGACAGTTCAAAACTCGATGAGTGGTTCAAAAAACTCGGACAGATCATCAATAATGTTCAGGTTATCGAGTTTTCAACGAGCGTAGACATGAATCAGCCCGGCACGGTTGAATTGACTGTTGAGTCGAACGGGCAAACTTTAAAGCGGGTTCGGGTCTGGACCCCGTAGTCCTTCTGTACACGAGGCTCAAATTGCCAGAGTGATTAGAGCCAGCTGAATTGAAATAGAGCGGCGGAGGCAAACAAGTGCGCAACCAGTTTTTACGCGGGATTCTGTTAGTCATATTAATTTCGGGAGCCTTTTTAAGTCAGGCTCTGGCCGAAGCCAACTTTGATTTTGGGCTGCCTCTGTTCGGTTTCGAAGAAATTCGCTTCGAGAAAAGCAAGCCAGCCGACTTCAATATCCATCTGCTGAAAAAGTTCATTGCAGAAAACGAAGGCTCGATGATCCAGCAGCTGCATGGTATCAACCGCTGGTTCAGTCTCCTGCGCCTTTCGGACACTCCGCGCCGCGATGAACTGATTAAACAGAGCAGTGATTACTTTTCCAATGCTGGCAAAAAAAAGGTCAGCAACGAAGAAAAACTGCGGGAAGTCTTTTTTTCCGGGATGCTTCTCAGCCAGGATCGAGCTCCTGACCCTGCAAACAAGCAGGACCAGGCTTTCGAAGATCTGCTGATCGAAGCAGAAGACCAGCTCGCAGAAGTTGGTGATTACTGGCTGGTAAAGGGCATAGTCTTCCATCTGCTGCGCGAACGCCCTAATGATTATTTCAGTCCCATGAAGCCCGAAGAAGACCTGAAACGAGCGCTTGGGCTGATTCCGCGCACAGCTCACTATTACTACATTATGGGTCAGGCCTTCCGTTTTCTCGGCGCCATGGACTCATCGTTGTTTTTGGCGATAGCTTCTTATGAAAGGGCTTCAAGCCTGGATCCGCGCAATCATAAACTGCAAAATTCCCTGTTGGGTATTTACATGGGTCTGCACGAGAACTACCAGGGAGCCGGCAAACAGGAGCCTTTCTGGCTTGAGGAAGCAGTTTATAAAAAGATCCTGGCTATTTCACCGCATAACCCGCACGCCCTCAACAATCTCGGCTTTCTCTACGCTGAATACGGGGTAAACACAAAGCAGGCGCAGGAACTCTGTCAGCAGGCCGTCGACATTAATCCCGAGAATCCCGGATTCCGGGACAGTCTTGGTTGGGCCTCCTTTAAAAATCGTGATTACGCAAAAGCTGAAGAAGAGCTGAAAAAGTCTCTATCGATACGCAAGAACGTTTATGATCCGCATTATCACCTCGGCACAGTCTATTACGCGACCGACCAGCATGAGAAGGCAGCAGAATACTACGAACAGGCAATCGCAATAAAGCCTGATGCAGTCGAAGCTCTTAACAACCTTGCTTATCTTTACACAGAGCAAAGCCGCAAGATACCTGAAGCTCTTGCCATGGCCAAGACTGCGGTGCGTCTCGAACCAGGCAATGCCTCGTATATAGACACACTGGGCTGGGCTTATTATCGTTCGGGAGATCTCGACGCCGCTCTCACGCAACTGCTCAAAGCTGCGCAGATTGCGCCAGGACAGGGCGAAATCCTCCTGCACATCGGCCGCGTCTATCTTGACAACAACGACTTTGACCAGGCGCTGACCTATTTAAAAGAGGCGCACAAAGCCGATCCGGCATTAAACGATCCTGACAATTCTCTCTACGTGGCAATCAGGCTCAAGTATTACCACAGGGCACTGGCTGATTATCATGGCATGTTTACTGAGAATGCCGATCGCAACAAAATCAACAATATTCTTATGAGCATCGCCAGAATGTATCAGGAAGAAAAACTTTACGATAAAGCGGTTGAGATTACCAAGCTCTGTGCCGACATCAAAAGCGGCGAAAAGTCAATGAAGGAGCCGCTTTTCAGCAGTTATAAGTTTGAAGACACCAAAAAGCCCAACATATCGGTAGTCGAACAAGAAACTGAAACTCTGATACCTCCTGCAGAAGATCAACCGATTGAAGAGTCCGCTGTCAGCGAAGAAGCCGACAGCAGCACCGTTGATACAAACGCCCAGCCAACTGAATCACCCGACAAACCTGAAGAAACGGCAGACAAAACGCCTCCGACAGAACCCTCTAAAGACAATTTGTTTGTCGGCCTGCCGCCGGCAACCGGACACCCGATCACCTTTTCTTTAGGGTCGCGCTTTTTTGAGCAGATGCAGGTTCTTCTGCCTGGCATGCAGACCTTTTCCGACAAAGCGATTACCATCTTCATCGAAAAATTCAGACGACCCGGCAGAACTGCGGTAATTCGCGTCGATGCGAAAAATACCTCAGGCAAAATGATGATGACACTTTTCGGCGA
>MFYY01000106.1:5017-7042 GCA_001787855.1 Candidatus Riflebacteria bacterium GWC2_50_8
AGTCAGCTTGGCGGTAAGACAGAGCAGACCGACAATGAGAGCATGAAGAAGGTAACATTCAACCAGAAACGCCAGTTGTTCCTGTTCGCAGAAGACAACTCACTTTACCTGAGTGCCAGACCATTCAAGGACAATACGGCTATTGCCAGTTTAAAACCTGTTATGAAATATGACAGCGGTAACTTTGCCGCGATAATCTACGACTGGCAGGCGCTCGGTAAGATGCTTCCCCGCATGCTGCGCCCATTTATCGCCAATCCGTTCCGGCCATTCAATAGAATTTACACAAGATACACCTATGAAAACGGTAATCTTAACGAGTTTTCGACGGTCACCACAGGTAAGATTGAAGACGACGCTTTCATGCGCCGCCTGGCCCGAGAACTTTTCGGTTTCAAAATGTTCACCAAAGAAATTGGGATCGAGACGACGATCAAGGTTCGTCACGAGAAAGACATAATCTACATCTCGACAGACTTCGAGCGGGTAGACCAGTTTATTGCAAAGCGACTGCAAAGGATCAACCCGATTCTGCAACGTTTTCTTTTGAGGTATCTTAACCACACCAGATGCTTTTTGAACCGCATGTTTTATAGCCACGGGCAAAGCAATACCTGCCCGGATGGCGGCAAAATTGTAATTGACGGGCAAACGGGCATTGTCACCTGTTCGAATCACGCGCTGTCGCCGGCAGTTGCAGTCTTTCTTGATGCCGGCGCCTCATGCAGCTTCAGTCGCCTGAGAGTGAACAAGATTCTTGAGAACAGCAAGGTTACCGATCTAAGCAGTGATGATCTGATAAAGCTGGCAACAGACATGGGTATCCTGCCTTGCCCGGATTCAGGAAAATGGGAGAAAAAAGGCGGAGAACCGGTTAAATGCTCTCGTCATGAAAATTGAGTTTGCTTTTTTTGCCAAAATGTTCTATTAACAATAAGAATCCATTCGGAGGTAAGAGAAATGCCTGCTATTAATATCCAGGATAATATTCTTCAGTATTTGAAAGACAAAAGGGAAGTCGTAAAGATCTTTTTGATGAAAGGTTTCCAGATTCAAGGCACAATTCTTGATTTTGATACCTTTGTGGTTCTGCTTGAATCAGAAGGTAAAAAGCAGCTTATTTACAAGCATGCCGTTTCTACCATTCAGTTGCCTGACAATTTTAATTTGCCCGGCTGAAAGTAGTTATCCAGGATAAGAAGGCCGCCCAGTCGGGCGGTCTTTTTTCTTTTAGCGTGCACAAAGATTAAGCAGAGCAATTGTTCATTTTTTAAACACAATCCTGAGCGACTCTGTATAATTATTTATCAACAGAGCCTTTGCAAGGAACCAAATGTGCAGAATTGCTTAAACAAAGGCCTTAAAAAGTTGGCACGACTATTGCATATATATTAACAACACTGCACGACTTATTCGTCAGTTGTCTTCAATCATTCCTTTCCTTGATCAAGGGCTACAGCAAGTGGCCTTTTTTTTTGCCTGTTTTATGGTATATTGCAGCGCAACCTTATCAAAGAAACCAGTTGAACCATTGTTACACAGCAAATTTACCGAGGTTTACATGAAACGACTTATAATGTCTGTACTGATCATGATGCTTGTTATCCCGCCGCTTGCAGCACGCACCGACATTGCCGGGTTCTGTTATCATCAGGTCGAACCCAAGGCCAGCAGCAAGTTTTCGCTATCGCTCGACAAATTCACAGCGCAACTCGAATATCTGCATCAGCGCAACTACAAGAGCCTTAATTCTGAAGAATTGCTTGCGGCACTCGCCAGCAGCAGCACGCCAACTGAAAACAGCGTGATAATAACTTTTGACGATGGCTACCGCACCGTTTACGACTACGCCTTTCCGGTAATGAAGAAATACGGGTTTAAAGGCATTGTCTGCATTTACCCATCATTTATCGGGTCGAAACTGGCGATGAACTGGCAGCAGCTCAGGGAACTAAGCAACGCCGGCTGGAGCGTAGAATGCCATTCAATGGGGCACAAGAACCTTGCCGAGCATTATGACAATGC
>MFYY01000106.1:7088-9446 GCA_001787855.1 Candidatus Riflebacteria bacterium GWC2_50_8
CATGGTCTGGCCGTATGGCGTTTACACCGACCGCACAATGCAGCTGGTGCGCGACTCGGGCTTTGCCGGTGCCATGACCGTTGATGGCGGGGCCAGTTACCAGGGTCTGTCACCATATCTGGTGAAACGCCAGGTCATTTATTCAAGCGATGACATGAACAAGTTTTTGATCAGGTTCGGCATGCGGGCACTGTCGGCTTCACAGCAATACCCGGCTCCCGGGCAGGTCGTGGCGCAACTGGCCACTTTTTCGTGCCGGCTCGACGATCTCGCGGATTACTCGCCTGAAAAATACGTGCTCAACGCCAAGGCTACCGGCAAAAAAGTAACTTTCAACTTTGATCCGCAGGCCCGCATTTTAACGGCAACAGTTGGCTCAGAATTTAAGCCCGGCAACTATTTCATCGATATATACCTGCGCGACAAGGCTACCGGCATTACCGCGCAGAACGGCTGGCTGTTCACCGTCGCCGGCAAAAGTGATAAAACAGGCTATTAGCAGGCCGCCACAACTGTCTTTGGTGAATCAGAACCGAAAAAGACTAAAATTTGTCGTATTCTTTTTCTGAGATCATTTCTTCGGTATAAGTAAGCAGGTTGTGCGCGGCGGGGGATTCGAGCGGCCTGAAAGCCGAGTTGTAAATGTTGGTTCTATCCCAGATGCGCCGCCGCAAGATATTGGCACCAGTATGAGCACCAGAGATGTAGTATGCCGGCTCTTTGCTGGCAAGGCGGATCACGCCACCGTAAACTCGCTGAATAATAAAGCCGGGTGGGCGCATATATTGATTGCTGCCGGCGTTGCCGACCTCGTCATCGACTTTTTCAGCAGAGTTGCCGATGCTGAAACGCGAAGCTCGGCGGGTCGAGCTGACAAGAACAGCGTTGATAGTAATTTCTGGAATGAACAGACCATCGCTAGGGTCTTTGCGGGCTTCTTCAAACAAGCCCATCATCAGGCCCATGGCCCCGTTGTATGGATTGGGCGATGTATCTTCTTCGATAACTGCCTGGTTCCAGGCCATGTCAAACAGCCTGTCCTGCTCGGTGGTAGTCAAGTCGCCGACATCTCTTACTGCTGATTTAAAGTATTCAAGAATATCGTTGCGCGCCTTATCGTCGTTAATGCCAAACCTCGGCTTGTCGCCGGTTCCTGGCGTAAAAAAGTTGATTAGATCTTCAAGGTTCGCCTGGTATTGCCCGCCTGAATTCACTTCCTTGTTGTTGTATAGCCAGGCGATAGTACCATAGCGCGGCATAAAATTACCGTCAGTGCCCAGTTCACCGAGGCCAATCAGAGCTTTGCGATTCTCAGGATCGAGCGGGCAGAGTATGTATTTTATCTCGGCCTCGATCTCAGGAGTAGAAGGATGCAGGCTTCTGGCAAGAGCATACAGAAAGAACGGTTTAAGCTCATTGCGGGCGAACAGAGTCGGTCGCGACATGTCAATGATGACGCGGCCTTCAGACATCAGCATGGCACCTATTTTGTGGCGATCTTTACCATTTTCGAGCGGAAATCGATAATTGATATAATCATCGTTCTCATAAAGCTGCGGAGTGCGCGGATTCTGGTTAAAGTCACCGCCAACAATGATATCTTCTGTGCTGTAAATAGTTACAGAACGGTCGGGGCAACCCCAAACCCGCAGTGGCACCTCTGCATAGATCAGAATTTTGTCGCCACGCAGTTTGCGAATTATTTCAGGGTCATCGGAGCCCGTAGTGTAATCAGTCTCTGATCCTGTTTCACCTTCTTCGCCCTCACCTTCAGTGGCATCATCATCCGGACGCTCAGAACTTTTGCCGGCAGATTTAAGCACGCGATAATCGCCAAAATTGATGTCTACATAATTCTTGCCGGGATCATATGGATTGCGGTATTTGCCTTCTGGAAGGGTGCTTTTGTCGATGATCAGACCATAAGATTTTCGGTAGCGATAAGCTGTCGCCTTGATGCGCTCGCGCGGCAACCTTGCCAGCTTGATCGGGTGCGCGCCATTAGCGCCATCGACAATGTAACCCTCACGCGGGTCAAATTTGTCCATCTGAATCGAATCGTTTGCCGAAGACAGGTTGAGATTACTGCCATCTGCAAAAGAAATACGGGTATCCTTAAGCGCTCGTATAAAGCCGGGAGTTTCGATTTTCTCCATGTCAAACAACTCTGACCCCTTGCAGGCGCCTCCGGAGGTGTTAAAGGTAATCCAGTTGTAACCATACAGACGGCCACGGCGCAGCTGATTTTCGCGGTTCGGAAATGGCCCGAGAGAGCCAACATCAAGAAGTTCGCCGTCATAAAGAACATTTTCGGTAGCCGGGTATCGGCGTTCAATCATCGCTGAGATCTTGCGACAG
>MFYY01000106.1:9470-9943 GCA_001787855.1 Candidatus Riflebacteria bacterium GWC2_50_8
GCACCAACTTTCACCACTATCTCAGCCCTGGTGTACATTTCGGCTTCGAGCAGAGTTTTTGTTTTTGAGTTCTCACGCGCGCTGTAAATCGGCGCAACTTTTGCCTTGAACTCGCCAAATTGCGAGCCACCCTGATATACACCCTTTTTCACACCGCTCACATAAAGCTTGCCCATGTCGCCGAGCAGGGTTTCGCGGGTCTTCACCGGCGTGTTCCAGTATTCGTCACCCTTTTCGCGATAATAACGATGCGTGCTGAAGCCGCGATTGGCGTTAAGCTCAGATACAATGCAGTTCAGGGCAGCCTCACCCAGACTGGCTGTCATAAAGCGGCGAACATCCTTTGACTGCAGTTGCTGCTGACCACTTTTAAAGGTTCCATAAATCATGAAGAAGATGAGAAGAATCCCGGCAAAAGCCAGAACAACAAGATACCCGGAGCCTGATTTGCTGTTAAAATACCTTCTCATGGG
>MFYY01000107.1:0-960 GCA_001787855.1 Candidatus Riflebacteria bacterium GWC2_50_8
GTTACTTAAATCCTGCGTGAAAATGACCAGCACTTTTACAATAATCCATTCAATTGGCGGAAATTACCGCAAATCCAGATTTGACACGAAGCTAACTTTTAGTTAGGTTTGTGTTTGTGCATCGAACCGGCTCAAGAAATGTTAAAGTTTCCTTTTCAGCGGGTCAACTCACTCACTTTGGCGGGGTGTATTTGTTACATCGTTTTCTCCAACAGTTGCAAATTCGCACCTTCCTCGGTAGGCAACTGTATACACCGGAACGGAACAACCATTTTAGTATTATCGAACGTCTATTCGCGTTGCTCTACCCGATGATTCTCGGACTTGATAAAATTGAACTCACCGCACTCCTCGGCACCAATGGAGTATTTCAATATCTCACTGGTCTCCCGCGCATCCCTCATCCAAGCACCCTCAGACGGTTTCTCACAACTAACGCGTCAATACTGTTGCCCAAACTGCGCGCTGCCCATAATCTCCTGCGTGCCAATTTCCTGACGCTTCAGGCTCCCTACTCCAGTTACTGGCTCGATTTTGATTCTACGGCACGAACACTGTACGGAAATCAGGAAGGTGTTTTGAAGGGCTACAACCCCCATCATCCCGGCAAGAAATCCTATCATCCGCTCATCTGTACCGAAGCTCATTTCCAAGACTGTCTTGGAGGCGAACTTCGATACGGAAACGTCCATACGGCAGAAGGAGTGAGCACGATGCTGAATACCGTGTTGGCGATACTTCCGTCTTCGGTACGAACCATTCGTGTCCGCGCTGATGCAGGATTCTACGACGGCGATTTTATCCAGCAATTATGCGAAAATCGGGTTGAGTTTGCAGTTGTAGCGCACATGACTGCTCCGTTGAAACGCAGGGTTCCCGCATTGAGATACGCGAAGATTAACCCTGTGTATTCTACCGCTGAATTTCAGTATCAACCGCATGGTTGGAAACAGAAACATC
>MFYY01000107.1:987-2026 GCA_001787855.1 Candidatus Riflebacteria bacterium GWC2_50_8
AGCGTCAGCAGATCGAAAAACTCGTCGTAGGTGCCGATGCCGCCGGGTAAAGCAACAATGTAATCAGATTTATCGAGCATTGCCTGCTTGCGCGGGCGCAGATCTTCTACTGCATGCACTTCATCAAGATCGGGATGGTTAATGCCGCGTTCAATCATGTACTTCGGGATTACGCCAATCAGCTTGCCGCCGGCTTTTTTGTGAGCATCGGCAACAACTTTCATCAGGCCACAGGTGGTACCGCCATAAAGCAGTGCAAAGCCATTCTCGGCGAGCAGTTGGCCAAAGTCGGCGCCGGCAGTTTTTATTGCATCGCTGATATCAGCGCTCGACGAGCAGAAAACACAGACAACAGGTTTATTATTTTCCGATTTATTCATAATGCCCGATTATAACACTTTTGCTTACAACATGTCTGAAAATCGTGCTTAGCGAAGCGGTAATCGTCATCGCACTCGTAATCGATTTCTGCAAAAAATGCCAGAACCCTGTTTTTAAAACTTTGCAGCTGCTGATTATTGCATTTTGAGCTGGAGACGCTTATAATTGCGACACGCAACAGCAACCTAAAACAGACGGGAGAAGCAGATGGTAGATCTCGAAAAAATCATTTCGTTATGCAAGCGCCGTGGCTTTATTTTTCAGGGCAGTGACCAGTATGGCGGCCTGCAGGGAACCTGGGACTACGGCCCGCTGGGAGTTGAACTCAAAAATAATGTTAAACGCGCCTGGTGGCGTCGCAACGTTTATGAACGCGATGATATGGAAGGTCTCGACTGCGCGATCATGATGAATCGCCTGGTTCTCAAATATTCAGGTCATGAAGAAACCTTTTCTGACCCGATGGTTGACTGCCGCAAGTGCAAAAAGAGATTCAGAGCCGATCAGGTCGATGTTAATGAAAAGTGCTCAGAAGGCGATAAACACGACCTTACTGAGCCCCGACCGTTTAACCTGATGTTCAAAACCACCGTTGGTCCGGTTGCTGACGATAACAATATTGCTTATCTCAGGCCCGAAACAGCTCAGGGCATTTTTA
>MFYY01000107.1:2054-2391 GCA_001787855.1 Candidatus Riflebacteria bacterium GWC2_50_8
CAACCGCAAGCTGCCGTTTGGCATTGCGCAGATCGGCAAGTCGTATCGCAATGAAATTACGCCGCGCAACTTCATTTTCAGGGTAAGAGAATTCGAGCAGATGGAAATCGAATTCTTCGTGAAGCCCGGTACTGACGAAGAATGGCACAAAAAATGGGTAGACAACCGTTATAACTGGTATACAGATCTTGGTATCAAACCCGAGAACCTGCGCCGCTATGAGCAGAAACCCGAAGAGCTTGCGCACTATGCCAAGGCCACCGTCGACCTTCTGTATCGCTTTTTCCCGGAACGTGAAGACGAGAACAAGCAGTTTGACGAAGTCGAAGGCATTGCC
>MFYY01000107.1:2399-3135 GCA_001787855.1 Candidatus Riflebacteria bacterium GWC2_50_8
GGCGGCAAGCTGGTTCTCGCCGATGGTCGCGAGATTCCCAACCTGCATGCAGTCAACAAGCTGACCTATTTCGATCACGAAACCAATCAGCATATTCTGCCATACGTAGTTGAGCCTTCTGCCGGCGTTGATCGCGCCACTCTCGCATTTTTGATGGATTCTTACTTTGAAGAAACCGTTAAAGATGAGCAGCGCATTGTGTTGCGCCTGCACCCTGAACTGGCTCCAATCAAGGTTGCCGTGCTGCCGCTCAAAAAGAACAACGAAGCGATTCGCAACACTGCCATGCAGATCAAAAACAATTTGATGAAGAAGAGCGGCTGGCGTACGGTTTATGATGACACCGCCGGCATCGGCAAGCTGTATCGCCGCCAGGACGAGATTGGTACGCCATTCTGCGTTACCGTCGATTTTGATACTCTTGATGATCAGGCTGTAACTGTGCGCGACCGCGACACCATGGCGCAGGAACGCATTAAAATCGACGCGCTGCAGGAATACCTCGCAGCAAAACTCGGTAACTGCTGACTGCTGCATTGTTTGGAGCACCTGAACGGTGGTTGATGAAATCGGCGCTGGTGTAAACAAGCTTATCAGAGGCGACATGCTGCATGTCGCCTCTTTGCTTGCGCCAGAAAGTTTTCGTCTGATTTATCTCGACCCGCCTTTTCTTACCGGCCGCGAGCAGGTTGGCAGCAAAGCGCATCTAGCTTACGACGACCGCTGGGAAGGCGAT
>MFYY01000107.1:3172-9547 GCA_001787855.1 Candidatus Riflebacteria bacterium GWC2_50_8
GCGCGGTTCATGGCTTGTTGCTCGCTGATGGCAGTCTGGTTCTGCATCTTGACTGGCGCGCTTCGCATTATGCGCGGGTAATGCTCGACGGCATATTCGGCCGTCAGGGCTTTATCAATGAGATTATCTGGCATTACACCGGTGGCGGCCGTTCCAAAACCCGGTTTTCGTGTAAACATGACACTTTGCTCTGGTACAGCCGCAGTCGCCGCCCAGTTTTTAATATTGACGCGATCCGGGTGCCTTATAAGAAGACGTCTGGCTATGCCAAAGCCGGCATTGTGGCGGCGAGTGGGCGGCGCTATCTGCCAGACCCCCGTGGCACGCCGGTAGACGATGTTTGGGATCTGCCGATAATTAACCCGCTGGCTAACGAACGCGTCGGTTACCCGACACAGAAACCACTGGCGCTTTTAACCCGGCTGATCGAGGCGTTAACCAACCCGGGCGAGCTGGTTGGCGACTTCTGTTGTGGCAGTGGCACGACTCTTGTCGCGGCACAGACGCTGAGCCGGCGCTGGCTCGGCAGTGATGTTTCAGCAGCAGCCGTCGATTGCGCTGCTTCCCGCCTGCGAGATGAATGCGGACTGTCAGGTCTTTTAACCGCAGATTTATCAGATTAAACAAGATAGACAGGCTTTGTGAGTCACTAACTCCCGCTATTGCAGTTTTGCCGTGCTGCGTTTATCATGTACGGGTTAGATATAAACGGTAATATGGAGGTAGGCATGTCAGACACTAGAAAAATGATTTTGAATATGCTCGCAGAGGGGAAGATAACGGTCGAGGAATCTGAAAAGTTGCTGGCTGCGCTTAACAGCGAAACACAGCAGGCGCGTCAGGAAGAACCACGACCGAGGGAGCGCGAGAGAGATCGCGAATCTGAATATAATCAGGACAGGCAGCAGAACCGTCAGGACGATGATTCATTCAATCCTTTTGGTGGTGCTGGCAAGTTTGGTTTTGATCTGAAGAATCTGGCACAGACAATTCAACATACAGTACAGCAGGCGATGAAAAAGGCTGAACCGCGACGCCGTGAGTTCAAGGACAAGATGAAAGAATTTGGCGGCTGGATGCAGGATCTCGCCAACAGCATGGCTTCAGATATGGTTAACACCAGAGGTGAGCCGGTAGATGGCGTTTCTGTAGATTTTGTCGCTACGCCGCCGGATTACATAAATGAATGCGATAATTTCGTCTTTGAGAATGTGTTTGGCGAAGTGCGTATTCATGAAGGCACTGAGTTTAAAATACGTGTCAGTGGCCGTGTCAGTCAGTCTACCATGGGCGAATATCAGCCGGCGCAGTGGTTCTCAAAAGCCGGTATGCGAATCGATGGCAGATCCCTCTTTGTTGGCTTCGACCGCAATCAGCCGGTAAAGGCAATGATCGACATGGAAATTACGTTGCCCGCTGATATGACAGTGAGCTGCCGAACGGTTTCTGGTGGCATACGCGTGCGCGGCAGTTATAAGATTGCCGAGATCAAAACAGTCAGCGGTAACATAAGAATTCAGGGTTCCAGACTCAAGCAGTCGCTTATTGAGACGGTCAGCGGCGCTGTTCAGATCGAAGGCGGCGAAGTCGCGATGCAGATCAAGTCTACTTCCGGCGATTTTCTGGTGCGCGATTCAAAGATCGAAGAACTTAAAATCAACTCGGTATCAGGCGATATCATGCTGACCGAGGGCAGCATCACCGAAGCAACAGATGTAAAGCTGATTACAACTTCTGGTGATATCATCGTTGAAAAGATGAGTGGTCCATGGAAAATCGTTGAAGTTACCACGCGCAGCGGCGATGTCGTACTCGACTGGAAGGGCGACGCAACGCCGCTCAACAACCAGGGCACCTGCCTTAAATCTGGCAGCGATGGCGCCCAGTTCAAGGCAGAATCAGTCAGTGGTGACATTCAGTTTACCTGATAACATACAGCAATGATGACCGGGGTTCACTGCGAGCCCCGGTTATAGCGGAGAAACAGTCATGGAACCAGTACAAGTAATAGGTCTCATTCTAATAATCACAGCATTGTTCGCACTTGGTGGCAAAATTGTTCTTTATCTGAAAAAGCGCGAGCTCGATCAGACAAGGGAAAGATACGAGCAGCAGATCGTCGAGCTCAAAAAAGAGATCGATATGGATCGCGCCAAAATTGCCGAGAGCGGCAACAAGGTTCTGCGAATGACCGAAGACAATTATCAGCGCAAGCTCAACGACAAAGATCAGCAGATCGAAGATCTTGTCGGAGAAATTGAAGGTCTCAAGTCCTGGAAAGATGAAATGGGCCTGATGCTGGCCAAATTTGAGGGCGCCAGTCACGGCAACGAGCGCATTCTTTTCAAGCTTTTTGAACACAATCAGAAGCTGAATCGGGCGCTTAATGCCAAGTGGCACGCGGTAGAAGAAAATCTCAGCCGCGAGCTGAATCTTACCCTCGAAAAGATCAAGGGTATGTTTGCTGATGCTGAAAAGCTTCATCAAGACGGCATTGAGATCATATCTGAGTATGAATCACGTTTACCGGAAGATTTCAAGCGCAAAGTGCACGAAGAGCTGTTGCAATTGCCCGAGTCGACAGGTTTAAAGTCCAGGAGCTAAGAGTAGTTTATGATATCTGGATAAAATATGAAAAAGTTGTTTCTTTTGGTGATGATTGCGTTGATTATGCAGGTAGCGCCTTTGTGCGCCCAGGTTGCTCCTGCTTCTGATTCCAACACACCAGTTGCAGCTGCCGCAAAATCAGGTGCCCGCGAAGTTACCTATCGCTGGACAGACCGCGCTAAAACATCCAGGCTGCAGTTTGACGGCTCATGGTATTTTCAGCACGAAAGCGCCTATACCACCATGTATCAGGGAAAACGTGCCGCGAAAGGGAAGGCGATCTGTACAGCGGGGCTGACTGGAAAATACGAATTTTTTGCTTCATTCAGAGCCACTGAAAATCGTGGTTGAGCTGCAAAGTATCTGGTCGACGGCAAATTGGTGAGAACAGAGAATCAACGCAGTCGAGACGGTGGTGGCAGTCATACTGAAAAGTTTCCTGAAGTTGTACTTGGCATTTTTGAATTGAACCCTGACTCTGTTGTTATGATGAATGCCGACGATGGTCAGTCTTACTCATTTACCGGCTTCAGATTCAAGCCTTCAGATGGCACCCCTTCTCCCGTTGATGGAAACAGTTCTCTTGGTGACCTTATCAAAGCCGAGGCTTCGCAGCGCAGTTCGTTTGACTAATGCCGACCAGGGCACCAAAGAATACACGGTTAAAGCCGCCAGCGAATTGACTGTTGATGCTGTGCTCAGCACCTATGGTCCTGCCGAAATGTGGATCAAAGATGCTGACGGCAAAGAACTTCTGAGCTGGAAACGCAGTAATGACAGTGACCCGGCTTTGTCATCTGGCCTTTTCCAGCAAAGCAGGCTCTTGCCCATGAAGTATATCTCTTCGCCATTGCTGTCAAACAGTCGTGCAATAATTTTTGCCGGGCGGTAAGTCGGCAGAAACACGAGCAGCTCTGTTTCACCGCTGGCGTAAGCCTGATAAGCAGAGCTGCCCTTGGTAAGCGTTGCTCTGTTTTTACTGTCCGGCAATGGCTAATACCTCATTGCGTTCAAGAATGCGGTTGCTGGTGCGTGTGTCAACAACTGACAGGTCGATTGAAACTGAGTTTGACGCAACTAACGCAAAAGTCAGGCTGGCAGCGAGATTCGACTGCTGGCTGGTAAACGCGAATTTTCTGGTGTTGCTGTTGTCCTGGCGCCAGAAATAGCCATCAGAAGCCAGAAAGTATGCAACTTCGCTTGAAGTCAGGGCAGAACTGTCAGGGTCAACCTTGGAGATGCCCACTTCTGAATAAGAATACTACGCTTGAAAGCGCAAGTGCAAAAAGCGCTGCAGTCACAATTAACTCAATCAGGGTTAAACCTTTTTGTTCTTGTTTAATAACGTTTCTTGAGTTCATACTGCCTGTGCGTAGTTAGCGCTGACGCAGATCAAATCTGATAGTGCCGTCAAACAGGTCGATCTGGTTAACTTTGACGCCGACCTTCTGACCGACGGTAACGTCGAATGATGGGCGCCGGCAGTGTTTGAAAGAACATAAGAAATCGACGTAAAACACAACGTCGTTGACACTGCCGGTGTCAACGACGGTGCCGTCAAACACAACTTCTTCACTTTTCTGACGCATTTTGATGAATTTATGGAGAAAGTAACGTTCGCGGTCACGCATGATTTCGTCGGCCCGGCTGACCGCCGAATCCGAGATGAGCACAGCCTGCGCCAGTTCGTTCTGGTTATATATCGGCGACTGACCATTGATAGCGGCTTTGATCTGGCGATGTATGAGCAGGTCAGAGTAACGGCGCAACGGTGAAGTTGCCTGGGTATAAGCGCTCAAGCCAAGCGAATAATGGCGGCCGGCTTCCTGACTGACTGTGGTTTTGCGAAAGGTTTTGATTGCATTAAAAAACAGCACGGGGTCGAAGCTGCTACCGAATTCAGGTTTGTCGTCATCACCTTCTTGTATACGATACAGGCATGGAACCGAGTTCTTGCGGCAAAACTCTGCGGCCGCGTGGTTTGCCCAGATCATAAACTCGGCGATCATGCCCTGGGTAAAGTCTTCGCGATTGCGCTGTTCGATGACGATTTCACCATCGCGTACTTTTACCGACAGCTCAGGTTGCCGAGGAAACATTACCGCACCCATTTTTTCGCGTCGTCCCTTGAGCTGTTCGGCAAAGGTGAGTGCCTGTCTGAGCCATTCGTTGTCGGGCAGCATGCTGTCTGCTGTGTCGTAATCAACTGTCTTTTCGATGTGAATGACTGATTCGAAAATGTCGATTTGTGAGAGCTCACAATCTGAAGAAAACGTCAGCGAAAAAGTTAGTGCCAGGCGGGTTTCGCCGCTGTTCAAGCTAAGAAGCTCTTCTGAAATTTTTTCAGGAAGCATGTTGATGCGTTGATCCGGCATGTATACAGAACTGCCGCGCCGTGCTGCTTCTTTATCCAGAATGCTTTCAGGCCTGATAAGTTCTGCCGGGTCGGCGACATGAACCTGCAGTAAACAACTGCCGTCCTCACGCAGTTCAAATGAAAAGGCGTCGTCGCGGTCGCGCGTATCAGGCGTATCGATTGCCCAGATGCGTTGTGATCTAAGATCGCGCCGTCGGGAAACATCGGGAGTTGCTTTGGCCAGTACTTCGGCTTCGGTCATCGCTTCCGGCGAAAATGTTCCCGGCAGCTTATATCTGATTATGGCAAGATTCTCGTCGGCATCAAATATGTCGGCTTTTATCAGTGCCTGAAACAGTTTGCGCGGGTCGTTGAGACCGGCCCGGTCAAGCGCATTGCCAAGTCGTTTCGAAATTTTTGCATCTTCGCCACAGGCAGCCAGGTTTTTTAGATCGTTAAGCTGGTCTTTAAGCAGATCAGGCAGATTGCCATTTTTTTCGAGCTGTCTGAGAGCCTCGGTAAGGTTGTTTTCTTCGTCTTCCAGAGCCTGTTTTCGGGCAAGCTGTTCGCGGGCTGCTGCCAGCTCTTCTTGTGAAACCGGCTGATAGCAATCGTTTTTGCTTTTAAAATAGAGCTTGTCAGCACAGAGTTGTCTGAGCAGTGCTGCCGCCGAGTTGTCGTCATCGGGTTCGAACAGGAATTCAGCAAGTTCTTTGAGATTAAACATTCGCTGTTCTTCACTCAAGAGCTCATGCAGCTCCGCGAGATCAAGGCTTTCTGCAATGTTTTTGCGTTGCTCGTTCGCGTTGATAAGGTTCTGTCGGCAGGCTTCGCGGTCGGCAATGCTGGTCGCCGGGCGACTGGTAGCATGCATGACCTTTTTTTCGGTCACCGTGGTTTCTTTGCCGTTAAGCAGGTAGAGTCTGACGTTGCCGCCGGCAGCGCTTAATACTGCCGCTATTTCCGGTTGGCTGCCTTTGGCTGAAAATTCGACGATATAACCGGCTGAGAGATTCATTCAGCTTTCTCCAGATATTTTGACTGTAATTGTAAATCAGGCTCTAACTTTCATGGCTTGCTCTGCCATG
This sequence comes from Candidatus Riflebacteria bacterium GWC2_50_8, assembly GCA_001787855.1. Taxonomy (GTDB): domain Bacteria; phylum Muiribacteriota; class Ozemobacteria; order Ozemobacterales; family Ozemobacteraceae; genus Rifleibacterium. The sequence goes on from MFYY01000107.1 coordinate 9,224, forward strand.
TCACCAGAACAGCCCTGCTGCTATGACGCTTATTTCAGGCTGGTCATAGGGTCACCTCTTCAGTTGTCGGCACATCGCCCTGCTATTGCCTCTGACTGTAGATATTGTTGTTATTATACCCGGTTTTGGCTTTTATTTCAGTAGAGTTTTTGTTGGCTGCCAGCGTTTCAAGCCAGCAGCTCACTTCGCTGGCGACCTGCTCAAAAAGCTTTTCCGCAGCCTGGTCTGGGACTGCGCTGACAAGTTCTTGCCAGTCGTCGGCAGTTTCATCAGCGACCTGATCCAGGTGCTCAGGTTTGCCAATAAGTTGCAGCAGAATATCAG
>MFYY01000107.1:9608-32730 GCA_001787855.1 Candidatus Riflebacteria bacterium GWC2_50_8
CCAGTTCGAGTTTGTCAGGAGATTGCGCCTGCCGGCGGTCGATGTTTTCGCGCCAGTCGGCGAGGCTTTGCCGCTCAGCCTCAAGATTTTCGTCAATTTCTGCCGGTGCGATGTTTATAATTCGCCAGGCCAGGTGACTGCGTTCCCCGCCGCTCCAGTCAACCAATTCCCGCAATTCGCCATTCTGCATTCGTTCAAAAGCGGCACGCAGATTGCGATTAAATGTTTGATGGCGTTTCTTGTCAGCTTCAATCTGGGTATTCTCGTCGATACCGTTTTTTTGCGCCAACAATCGGCTTATCCAGCGTATTTCGGGGTAAATGTGAACGAACAGGAATTCGAGTTGCGCCACGGCGAGATCAGCATGCCCAAGCAGAAAGCGGCGCAGCGTGACAAATATTTCTTCAGCAAACTGCTGGCGATCAGCGGTAAAGTTACAACGGCCGCGCTCGAGAAGATCGCAGTCCTCGACCAGAACAATGCTTCTTTTTCGATAAGGTCGCGTAAGCCGCATAATTTTAGTCTGCAGATAAGAAAACACTGAGTTGGGATGATTGGCTTTACCTGGCTCAAAGTCTTCGAGAAGGATCAACAGCATCTCGCTCATTATTTCGCGCATTTTGTCGGCGAGCGAAAGAGCGGGTTCACGCCAGCGCAAGGCCTGTCGGTATATGAAATCGCGGCAACTTTTGATCAGAGCGAATGCCGTATCTGCTGTCGGTCGCTGCGAAAACGCGGTTAAAGTGCTGGCAAATTCATCGCTGCTCAACTGTCCACTCCTTCGGGTTGCGGGCTATACCCTGCCGATCCAGAAAATCTCGTGCATTCTGGCGCAGACCCTTACCTGCATCTTCTCGCGTGGGCTGACCGAATTCGAATCAGGTCTGCCGTAGATCGTTTTTTGACAGCATAGCAGCAGGCAATATGAAAATTCTACGAAAATAATTTTCCCCAAAAGGTGTTCGGTTTTGATTAACAGTTGAGATCAAAAAAAGAGGTGAATTTTATGATGTGTTGCAAAAAGTGCCCGTTCAATCCGATTTCAGGCAGCGCGGAAGAACGCTGCCGTCAGGCCTTGTGCGGCAGCATCCGGTCGAGTTGCGCTGATGGTTTCTGCGCGGCAAACATCGGCAGCCGCTGCTTTCAAGATTACTATGTGGTTAATCGCCTGTATCAGCAGGATTCGCTTGCTGAGTCCCTGGTGCAGCACAGTCTGAAAACGGCTATTGTCGGGCGCGACCGGGCGCTGTTGCTTTCGTTGTTTCACGCTGCCAGCGATCGCATAAGATTGCAGCTCTGGCGCTGGCTTGAGATCTATGAGCCGCGCAGCCTCTGGTTGCTTAACCCGATTTTTGCTTCAGTTGGGCTTGCACCACTTGACAGCATGATCGGTATGGGCAGCTGCCGCGCGAAATATCTGGGCGCAATCATGGCCAATCCTTACAGTGGTCGTCTTTATAAATCAGCCCAGGTGGCCTGATAAAGGAGCATAACTATGAAATGCAACAGATGTCCGCTCAATATCGCTTCTGAAAGTTTCAATCCGAAAATGTATGAAATACTGCCCTTGCATGCTAAAGCGCTGTTTGTCTGCAGGCATGCCGTAAAAAAAGGTGTCAGTGGCGATCTCTTTGCTGTCCGCCAACTTTGTGCGCGCGACTTGTGGGTTCTGTCATTTATCGGTCATCGCGACCAGTTTGCCGGCGAAAGTGCTGCTGAAACACTCGACAGTCTGGTCGTCGGTGGTCATTCAGAGCTGCTCTGTCATCTTTTCGAAAATGCTGATTACGAAACCCGTCGCGACCTGTGGTTGCGCATGACCAGCAATTACCCTGATCGACTGTATATGTTCGATGCGATGTTCGAAAAAGAATCCCTGGCACCGGTTGCGGCTGGCGAAATGCCCGAAGACCTTCATGTTTACCGGCATCATCTTCTATATGCCGGAACCACTGCAAATCAACTCCTGAAAGATTTATAATCATAAAGAGAGCCGAGTATGCCACACATACTTGTGGGCACGAGAACGAGCAAAGACATGGACAAAAAATATGCGCTGGCGTTGCTGATTTCTGGTGGGCAGACCGGAGTTGACCGGGCTGCGCTCGACTTTGCCATGCAGAATGGGATTGCCCATGCGGGATGGTGCCCGCTTGGTCGCCGTGCCGAAGATGGTGTGATACCTGAGCGCTATCTGCTCAAAGAAGCTTCAACCAAGCTCTATCAGCAACGAACACAACTGAACGTGAGAGATTCTCAGGCAACTCTTATTATACGCGACGAAGCGCGGCGCTCACGCGGTACGGCGCTTACCATAAAGTGTGCCGAAAAGCTGAATAAACCTGTTCTGGTGATAGATATCGGTGATTACGATTATAAAAAGGTTATAAAGTGGCTCAACACTGTGCGGCCACAGGTGCTTAACGTGGCCGGTCCCAGATTAAGCGAGAGCCCAGATGCTGCGGCTGCAGCTTCAGCAATACTTGCTGCCGCAATTTGTCGCGATCAGCAGACCGTGGTCAAATGGCCGCCGACCAGGCCTTTTACCCCAGATCTCTTTTGAACGGTTTTCGCAAAAACACGCTCTGCAGGTGAATGCTTGCTAAAACGACATCGGCACCGCCTGGGCGGTGCCGATGTGCTGGAAAATCTGAAACAGACGATCAGTAATGATATTGCAGCAGACCCTGCAGGCGGTAGTCGTAGCCGAAGAACATATCATTGCTCAAGGCAATAGGTGTTGCAAGAGTCAGTGACATGCCGGGTTTCACGTGATAGCGCATGCCGAGAACGAGGTCGGTGCTGCGACCGTTATTAACACGATTGTAGAAGTTGATTTCGCCCATGAAGGTGAATGAATCATTGGGGTCGTATTCAAAACCGGCGTTAACAAAGACTCCTTCATGGTTGGTGTTGCCATCGCCAGCCTGATAGCCGCCATTCAGATGAAAGTTGCCGCCTTCCTTGCGTTTACTCGACAGGCCGGCAAATACTTCCCAGGCGTTATTGGTATCGGTGTTGCCGATCGTGATATCGCTGGTCGGAAAGATTGCGCCAAGCCCGAGGCTCGATGCCATGTCGTCATTCTGCGAAGAGAATTTGAGGCGCAACTGTGCGTCGCCCATGCCAGAGTCTGTACCGTCACGGAAGTTGTAAGTCAGCGGAGCAAACACGTCGTATGATTCGAAAGGCAATTTGAATGCCACTTCGAAATTTTCGCCGGCATAGGTCAGCAGGATCGGGAATTCCCAGAAGTCACCATCTTCGCCGTTCTCGAGGCGCTGGCCATCGCGGCGGGTGATTTTGTTCCAGGTCATGCCGAAAGCTGTTGAAAACAGGTTGTCGCCGAGCGGGTAAGAAGCGAAGGTGTTTACCAGACCGGTCAAACCACTAAATGTTACGTGATTATCGTCAGTTTTGCGTCTCTTGTTATCTTCACCTGGCAAAATTATCTGCGGCAGACCGGAATCAGAATACAATACGGCATCGTTACTCTGGGTTACCGGCGGCAGGGGCAGAGAATTCACCGGTGCCGGCGCGGTTGACGGCGGCGATGAAATGTATCTGGTGCGCTGACGATAGGTTACGCCCTGACCTCTTTCATAATCGGTGGTCGGAATTTCGAGTACCTGCCCGATTTTGATTTTGGTCGCGTCAGTAATTCTGTTGGCGGTAGCAATTTTTTTCCATTGCTGAGTAGAGCCGAAGAATTTTTTCGAAATTGAACCAAGAGTATCACCCTTTTTAATGGTATAGGTCTGATACCCCGTGGTTGTGTCTTCTTCAACCCAGCTGCTGTCAGCATTGTATGATGATTCCTCTGAATAGAGTTGTTGCTGCTGCAGCGGCGGAGCCATGGAATATCCTTCGGGCGCAAGGTTCTCATAGTATTGAGCGGCCGCGGTCGAAGCCATGGCCAGAACCAAAAAACCTGTCAGAAGGTATGAATGATGCCGTTTATTCATGGAACTTCTGTTCCTTTCAGTGTTAGAAGAAACTCGTGTTTCTTTAGAATCGGGTAGTTACACTTTCCCGTAGTCAGTTATCGGACGATTTCAGTAAATCTTTAATCAAGCAAAAAAAATAGATGAGTTGCCAACATGCTTTATATTGCTGACAAAGAATCAGGCTATGAATTATGTACTGTAATGAATTTATAGTTTGCGTTTGCCGTGAGTTTGACACATTCTTGTGCCTGTGCTAAGTTCGTTGGGATATAGCTTAAACTTAAGGCAGGAAACTTGTTGATGAAAAAAACCTTCGTGGTAGATACCAATGTCATTCTTCACAGCCATCAGGCACTGTTCTCATTTCAGGAACACGATGTAGTGATACCACTGGGGGTAATTGAAGAGCTTGACCGCTTTAAAGGCTTTAACGATGAGCGCGGTCGTGAGGCGCGCCAGGCTTCGCGTGAACTCGATCGTCTGCGCACCCGCGGCACTCTCGCCAAGGGAGTTCCGCTTGACAGCGGTGGTACGCTGCAGATTATGATTGACTCGGAAATTGAGATTCACCTGGGTTATGGACTTGATCCACACAAGGTTGATAATCGTATCCTCGCCTGTGCCCTCAGTCTGAAGCAGCAGAACCGAAATGTGGTGCTGATCAGCAAAGATATCAACTGTCGTATCAAGGCCGACGCTCTCGGCATCAACACAGAAGATTTCGAAACCAACAAGGTTGATATCGACGAATTGTACTCAGGATGGCGCGAAATGGTAATGCCGGTGAGCCGGATAGAAACATTTTTGCGCGAAGAAGGCGTTGACTACCCGGAAGAAGATTTGTTCAGGAATGAATTCCTGCTGCTCAAAGCTGCCGAGAACGAAAATAAAACCGCTCTGGCCAAATATGATGGCGCCCAGAAGCGTCTGTTGCCGTTGTTTCATTATAATTCACGACCATGGGGTGTTGAAGCGCTGAATCTGCAACAGAAGTTCGCGATTGAACTGCTGCTGTGCAACGAAATTCAGCTGGTTACCCTGGTTGGCCGTGCCGGTACTGGCAAAACACTGCTGGCGCTGGCATGCGGGCTGCAGAAGACAATTGACGAGCACCTTTTCCGCAAGTTGCTGGTCAGCCGACCGATCATGCCTCTTGGCAAGGATATCGGCTATCTGCCCGGTTCAAAAGACGAGAAACTGAGTCACTGGATGCAGCCTATTTTTGACAATCTTGAATTCGTCATGGACCGTCTTTACAAGAATTCTGATGACGTCGACAAGAAGATCAGATTCCTGATCGAGTCGCAGAAGGTTCAGATTGAGGCGATCACCTATATCAGAGGCCGCAGTATTCCGAAACAGTATCTGATCGTCGACGAAGCGCAGAACCTGACGCCACATGAGGTTAAAACAATCATCAGTCGTGCTGGCGAAGGCACCAAGGTTGTGTTGACCGGTGACCCATACCAGATTGACAATCCATACCTCGACAGTTCTTCTAACGGTCTGAACTTCGTGATCGAGAAGTTCAAAGATCATCAGCTGTTCGGGCACATAATTCTTCACAAATCTGAACGTTCGTCACTCTCGGCGCTTGCTTCTGAATTGCTCCAAAGCTGATTTTTCGAGGTTAAACCGATGGTATTTACGAATCGCAGAGCGGTAACTTTTATCGAAATCGTTATTGCTGTTGGTATTCTGGCGGTTGCCATGATACCTCTTTTTGGCTTGATGAGCCGACAGACGGTAGATGCTGACCGCAATGCTTCACAGGCGTTTGCGATGAACAAGGCTTCAGAGATTCTGAATGCTATTCTCGATAATGTTCCATTTGCCGCGCTGCGCCAGGGTAATCCTGGTTTCATCAAGGTCGACGATCTTTCGTCACGGGCCAAGTATAGACGCTATAACGAAGACTGGGCTCGCAAGATGGTGCCGGTGATTTTTCCCGGATCAGACAGTCAGAGTGCGGGTTGGCCCTGCCGCGGCGTTTTTACTGATTCGCGCGGCATCAACTACCTTGTGCATCTGCGTGTCGAAGATATTTCTTCTGAGCAGAAGCCGCCGCGCCCTGAGCGCATAAAGATTGGGGCGGGCTTCCCCTCTGGCTCTCCGACAAGTTTTCCTGAAACCAGTGAGCTGACCTTTGCATTTTTGCGTAATCCTGCCATTCTGTCTGATGGCAGCTGGATGCAGCAATACAGCAGAGATCCGGTGCAACGCCCGTTTGCCGAAGTCGATCTGGGTTCTGGCCGTGGAGTAGCTGAATCGCCGACCAATATTTACCAGGATGAAGGCATGGAAGGCGCTTCGCCAGATGAACCCCGCTATCTTGACCCGACCGCCGAGCGCTATACCACCAAAATGGTTACCGAGAAGGTTCCTTATAATATCTCTGACAAATATGGCTGGTGCGTGATGAAAAAACTGCTCATTCAGGTGCAGTGGAACCTTGATCAACGCTATTTTAAGAACCCGGAAGCGACCGAAGGGCGTATACAGCGTATTCACCTGATGACGATCAAGGGGGATATCGACTGATGAAAAGATTCAATCGTAACAACAAGGGTGTTGCCATTGTAGTGGCGGTGTTCTTTGCTTTCTGTATGCTGGTTCTCTTCGTCGCCATGATGTTCAGACAATCAAGCACAGCGCATCACAACCAGCTGACGATCGATGAGCGCCAGGCGTTTTTTGCGGCCCGCGCGGCCATGCAGCATTTTCTGGTCAAGGCCAAGCTTTTTCCAACCGAGTTGTATGATGCTGTAGAACTTGCCCAGGGCAAGAACCCGCTGTGTACTTTTGCCGAATTTGACGGCAGCGTCGATTCGGGACAACCGGCTTTTGAGCCGGTGGCTGCCCGTCCGGAGATTTATGTCCGGGTTCGCCCTGAGCGTGAGCTCGATATGAATCAGCAGTCAAAGTATTTTTATCATCCGCTACCCGGTAAAAATGCTTATATCAGACTGGGCAGTTATCACAACCCAGATTACCGCTACCTGGCGCCCGGGTTGTCGAAAAGCGATCCAGAAGAGCGTTATACCATGCCAACGCCGCCTCCGGCTTCGGCCAAGCCCGATAAATATCTTGCATATTACATTCGCGACTGCACTAATATGCTCATGGATGGTGCGCGCACCCAGCCATCTCTCGAAATCGTGCTTTCCCCTGACGTAAAAAATATTAATGAATGGGATGCCGCAACTATGGATGGTTACCCGTATACAATGAGTTACAAAGTTACCGAAGTAAAGATTCAATCTATCAAAGGCCTGCGCAAATACGGGGAAGAGGCGATCGAAGTAAGCGTCGAAGGCGCGGTCAAGAATTTTCAGGGTAAGCTGATACCTCAGACGCAGAAGCGAGTTCAGCGAATAACTCGAAAAGGGGCTGTAGATTGAGACATTTAAAACCGGTTAAGAGTGCTTTCACCCTGATCGAAGTTGTCGTAGCCTGCGGCGTTATGGCAATGTTTATGGTTGGTGTTTACCAGTTGTTTATTGGCGGTAGCAAGACTGCCGGCAAGGCGCAGTGGATAACCGGAACTGTCGATCAGATGCGCAATGCGCTGCAGCTGATCAGCCGTGATATCAGAAGCGCAACTTATCCGACAACGCTATTTTCAGACACCTTTTTTGACCCCTGTGATAACCAGGATATTGCGGTTCCGGCCCAGTATTATCTGAGGATTCTCAAGGACGGCGAAGTGATAAACGCCCCTACCAGCGGAGAGCTTAAGGTAATGAGCTGGGTGATGTGCGAGCCAGAAAAACCACCGCAGCAGCCCGGCAAGCTGATCAGAAACGAAGTCTATCTCGATCATGCTCTTGATACGGCGGGCGGGCCGGTAGCAAATCTTCGCATCAAGACCGAAGCTTTCAGCTTCACGACCAGTGCGCAGAATTCATATGCCAAATCCGGCACCCTCAGTATGAGCCCAATACCCGAGGAATCAAGAAATCGTGTCTATGTAAATGATGTGCAATTCATCGAATTTTCGGTCGCCGGAACCATACCACCTGAAAAACCTGTGGACTTTTTTCCGATTTCCGTTAAAATACGTACCCTGTATCCCAAAGATGAAAAAGTCTTTAAAGAAAACTCGATCATGGCGACTCCGCAAGTCGGGATTGCTACATTTTGAAAATAACTGTATAGTGTTACACCATGTCTAAAAAGTGGCATCAACTAGAGCAACTTGACCACAAGGCTCTCAAAAAGCTTCAGGCTGACCGCGAGAAGGCTGCGAAGCAGACACAGGATGCTGAAGAGAAGAAGCGTCGAATGATAATCGGCGTGGCTGTTCTTTTCGGCATAGTTGTTCTGCTGGTTTTTGTTTCGATCATGCGTAGCCGTTCAGCAGCTCTCGCCCGCGATGAAGAACGGGCAAAGATGCTGTTTTCGCGTGTTTCTGATTTCACTGGCAAGGTTGAACACCGCAATATCGGAACCTGGGATAAGCTCAACGATAAGCTTGAGTTCGACAAGGAATACACCTACAAGACGGCTGAAGAATCGACGGTTACCGTTCAGATGCAGCTTGATAATCAGGTTAAGCTTTTTCCTCTTTCAGAAATGACGGTTATGCCGCCAACCCTGAACGAGAACGAGAACAAAATCGAAAAAGAGCCGGTTATTTTGCGGCGTGGCGAGCTGACGGCTGCCATTTCACTTGATGGCCGCGGCGTTCTCGAAATAGAGGTAGCCGACGTTGTTGTCATTGGCGCTTCCGGCTTGTTTAAGGTAATTTACGACGATAAGAAATCATCTGGCGAGGTCGTCGTTAAGAACGGTCTGGTCGAAGTTGGCAAAAAACGTGGTGGCGGCCGCCCGGTAAAGGTTTCCGGTTTCTATAAGGTTACCTTTGGCGAAGGCGAAATAAGCACACCGACACAGGCAAGCGTCATTCAATACGACTGGCGCTGACATTTACTCATGATCAAGATTGTTAAAGCACGGGTGCATAACCTGAAAGATCTCAGCATAACTATTCCTGACGGAAAGCTGACGGTCATTACCGGCGTTTCAGGCTCTGGCAAGTCTTCTCTGGCGTTTGATACCATTCATGCCGAAGGCCAGCGCCGTTACATGGAATCCCTGTCTTCATACGCCCGGCAATTTCTGCAGCAGATGGAAAAGCCTGATGTCGAGAGTATTGAAGGGCTTTCGCCGACCATCGCTATCCAGCAGAAGTCGACTTCGCGCAATCCGCGTTCGACTGTCGGCACCATCACCGAGCTTTATGATTACTTCAGATTACTTTTTGCCGCTGTAGGTATTCCGCATTGCCCTGAATGTGGCGAGGTGGTCGAGAGTTCGAGCGCAGCCCAGATCGTTGATGTATTGCTGCAATACCCTGACAGCACGCGAATCACTTTGCTGGCTCCGGTTGTTCGCAGTCGCAAAGGCGAATACGGCAAGGTTTTTGAAGAACTGCGCCGCGAGGGAATGTCGCGGGTTCGTGTCGACGGCGACATGTGGTCTCTCGATGACGAGTTGCCCGCGCTTGATCGCAACAAAAAACACGATATCGAAGTAGCTGTCGATCGCATAAAGCTTTCTGATGCCGATCGCGAGCAGAATGCTGCGCGACTCAGCGAAGCTGTTGAACTGTGCTTTAAGCTGGCTGAAGGGCAGTTGCTGGTTCTGGTTGATTCCGACCGCGGTAAAACTGTTGAGAAGCTGTTCAGCGAAAATCTGCGCTGTTCGCGTTGTGATGTTTCGTTGCCCGAGATCAAGCCGAGACTTTTTTCGTTCAATGCGCCTTATGGTTCATGCCAGGCCTGTTCTGGTCTTGGTTTTCAGCTGATTGTAGATCCTGACCTGGTTGTTCCGGATCAGGATTTGTCGATATCTGAGGGTGCCATTGCTTCAGAAAATTTTACCGAAGCGACTTTTTCACGGCAGTGGATGGAAGGTCTGGCCGAGTATTATAAATTTTCGCTTAACGCGCCATTCAAGACTTTGTCAGAAGAAGCCAGACAGATCATTCTTTTTGGTTCTGGCAATAAAGTGCTCAAGGTGAATTACAAAGGCCGCACCATGGCCGGTTCTCTGACAAAGCCTTTCGAAGGCGTTATTCCGACGCTTTCGCGGCGGTATCAGGAGACCAGATCAGAAGGCGCGCGCGCTTTTTACGAGCGCTTCATGCGCACCCTGTCGTGTCCTGACTGCCATGGTCGGCGACTAAATCCGATTGCGCTTTCGGTCAAAATCAAGGGCGAAAATATTCATGAGCTGTCGCAGCACTCGGTTGGCGAGCTTGTTGACTTTTTTGCCGGGCTCAAACTCAGTGAACGCGAGCGTTTTATCTGTAAAAAAATTCTCGAACAGATAACTAACCGTTTGAAGTTTCTTAAGGATGTCGGTCTCGACTATCTCGACCTTTCTAGAGCTGCGCACACACTTTCAGGTGGTGAGGCGCAGCGAATCAGGCTTGCCACCCAGATCGGCTCTGCGCTGGTTGGTATAACCTACGTGCTCGATGAACCGAGCATCGGTTTGCACCCGCGCGATAACCGGCGTCTGATCGATACTCTCAAAAAGCTGCGCGATATTGGCAACACCGTTCTGGTGGTCGAACATGATCGCGAGATCATGGAAGAAGCTGATAATATCATAGACCTGGGGCCTGGTGCCGGCGTTGCCGGCGGTAGCCTGGTGTCGTTCGGTTCGCCAGAAGAGGTCATTGCTGACAAAAACAGTTTGACCGGTCGTTTTTTGAGTGGCAGTGAGTTCATATCAGCTCCCGAAAAGCACCGCCAGGGCAACGGCAACTGGTTGACCCTGCTTGGCGCATCTCATAACAATTTGAAGAACATTGATGTCGCAATTCCTCTGGGCAAGCTTGTTGTCGTCACTGGTGTGTCCGGTTCCGGCAAATCCAGCTTGGTTAATGACACGCTATATCCGCTGTTAAACAATATTATCAACAAGTCGCGCCTCGACGTTGGCGTCTATAAAAAAATCGAGGGTCTCGATCATATTGACAAGGTTGTTAATATTGATCAGAACCCGATTGGTCGCTCTCCGCGCTCGAACCCGGCAACTTATACCGGCATTTTTACGCCGATCCGCGACCTTTTTTCGCAGACAGTAGAAGCTAAAACCAGAGGTTACGCACCTGGCCGTTTCAGCTTTAACGTCAAAGGCGGTCGCTGCGAAGTTTGTGAGGGTTCTGGCCAGATTCAGATCGAAATGCATTTTCTGCCCGATGTTTATGTAACCTGCGAACAGTGCAAGGGCCGCCGCTTTAACGATGAAACACTCAAGGTGAAGTTCAAGGGACTCAACATCGCTGAGGTTCTCGATATGAGCGTTACCGACGCGTTGCCTTTTTTTGAGGCCTTTACTGCGATAAGACGCCGATTGCAGACTCTTGTTGATGTCGGTCTTGGCTATATCACCCTTGGTCAGGCGAGCACGACGCTCTCTGGCGGCGAGGCGCAGCGCATCAAGCTGGCGACCGAGCTGTCAAAGGTGGCAACTGGTTCGACCTTCTATCTGCTTGACGAGCCGACTACCGGCCTGCATTTTCAGGATGTGCGCTGTCTGCTTGATGTGCTGGCCCGTCTGGTCGACAAGGGCAATACAGTGCTGGTGGTCGAACACAACCTTGATGTCATTAAGACCGCCGATTATATAATCGATCTTGGGCCGGAAGGTGGCGAACGCGGCGGAGCGGTTGTTGCGGCTGGTGTGCCTGAAGAGATTGTTCGCGTCAAAGATTCGATAACCGGCAGATTTATTGCTGAAGACCTGCAAAGAACGGCCGGTTTAAGCAAAAACAGCAAAGCTGGCAGGAGAAAATAATATGGCGAAGGCGCGCACTCGCTTTGTCTGCCAGTCATGCGGGCAGAGTTTCCCAAAATGGCAGGGTCAGTGTACTGCCTGTCAGGAATGGAACACGGTCGAGCAGGAGGCTGAGGCCGGCGAAGCTCGTCGGGTGCCAATGCAGACTGGCGGCAGTCTGGCGATCATTCAGACGCTGGAAGAAGTGGCGATGGAAAGGTCAGCGCGCTGGCCAACCGGTGTTGATGTTTTTGATGAACTTATTGGTGGCGGGCTGGTTCCTGGTGGGATTACGCTTATCGGCGGTGAGCCGGGAGTTGGCAAGTCTACTTTCATGCTGCAGCTGGTTTCACGGCTTGGTGTTAAGATCAAGCCGCTTGCCTATATTTCTGGCGAAGAATCAGCGACACAGATAAAGCTGCGGGCTGAGCGGCTGCGCATCGGCAATGGCAGTGATATTATTCTGGTCTCTGAGCAGAATATTGATTCAGCACTGAACGGCCTGGCTTCATATCTGCCGCGCCTGCTCGTTGTCGATTCAATTCAAACGGTGTATACGCCGCAGATGGATGCCACGCCAGGTTCGGTAACCCAGATCCGTGAGTGCGCCGCGATATTGACCAAATTCGGTAAAGACCGCGATCTGCCGATTTTTATAATCGGCCATGTCACCAAAGATGGCGCTATTGCCGGCCCAAAGATACTCGAACACATGGTCGATACCGTTTTGTATTTTGAGGGCGATGTTAATTCGAACTTCAGGATTTTGCGGGTATTCAAAAACCGCTATGGCGCTACCGGCGAAGTTGCGGTGTTTCAGATGACCGATAAGGGCCTCAGTCCTGTCACCAATCCGTCTGATTTGTTTATCAGCCGGCAGCGCACTGATGCGCCCGGTGTTGTCGTAGTGCCGATAATGCAGGGCAGTCGCTGCATTCTTACCGAGTTGCAGGCGCTGGTGACCCAGTCGTTTTTGACCATGCCACGGCGGGTTGCCGCCGGCGTCGATTCTAACCGGCTCAGCCTGGTTGTGGCGGTCCTCGAAAAGCATGCCGGTCTGAAATTTTACAACCGTGACATTTTTGTAAATGTTGCCGGCGGTCTTAAGCTCAATGAGCCGGGTGGCGATCTTGGTCTGGCCATGGCCCTGACCGGCAGCCTGAACGATCGGCCGGTGCCGACCGATATGCTGCTGGTCGGCGAACTGACTCTGGCTGGCGAAGTCAGGCCGGTTTCACAGGCGGCCCGGCGCATTAATGAGGGGCGAAGATTCGGTTTCAGCCGCTTTGTCGCCGCATCTGGCTGTGAGTTGCCAGATGAAAAGGGTGTTGTTCGTGTAGCAACAGTTAAAGATGCGCTGAAAGTAGTTTTTGGCTGATAGTTGGTATTCTGGCGGTAATGTGATAATATTTTGTGACACTTTTCGGAGGTTATTCCGTTGAAAAAGGCTGATACTGTAACTTTTAAAGTTGATCCGAACCTGCTCGAAATTCTTCAGAGCATGCCCAATCGCTCAGAATTTATACGCAGTGCAATTTTGCATGCTCTTGATCATGTTTGCCCGCTGTGTAGCGGTGCTGGCGTGCTTTCTCCCGCCATGAAAAAGTGCTGGGATAAATTTGCCGAAAAGCACGAGATCAAAAAGTGCTCTGAGAGCGACCAGATTGAGCTGCTCTGCAACTTTGAAGCAGAGAAATAAAATTATCTCATGACATTACGCGCGCGGTTTATTTGCATGTTGCTGATTCTGGCTACAGCAATTGCTCTGACTCCCCGGCTTTACAGCGCGGAATCGGCAAAAATACAGGTGTTTACCAGTATTCTGCCGCAGAAATATTTTGTTGAGCAGATAGCCGGCGATCTGGTCGATGTCGAAGTGCTGGTTGGGCCAGGCATGTCGCCACACACTTTTGAGCCGTTGCCGCAACAGATGAGTCGTCTGTCGCGCGCCAGCATGTTTTTTCTGATCGGGGTGCCATTTGAACAGTCTCTGATTGCGAGGCTTAAGGCGATATGCCCAGATCTCAGACTTGTCAGCACCGATAAAAATGTGCCGCGGCGTTCGATGAGCACTAATGACGGTGACCATCAGCACAGCGAAGATTGCGTTCATGAGCCTGGAGCACCTGACCCGCATATCTGGCTCGACCCTGTACTGGCAATAACCCAGGCAGAAAACATTGCCGATGCCCTCATAGAAGCGTTACCTGATCATAAAGACAAGCTCGCCGACGGTCTGAAAAAACTGACCGAAGAACTTCGGGCTCTCAATGCCGGTTTGACCGCTCAACTAGCGCCGATCAGAGGCGAAACCATGCTGGTTTTTCACCCGGCATTTGGCTATTTTGCCGACAGATATGGTCTTAAACAGCGGGCTGTCGAAATCGAAGGCAAAGAACCCGGTCCGCGCCAGCTTGCCGATCTGATACGCTATTGTCGCAGTCAGAACATTCATGTGGTTTTTGTGCAGAAGCAGTTTCCGGTTGCTGCGGCTCAGGCCATTGCCAGAGCCATCTCGGGCACTGTTATACAGATTGACCCGCTGGCTGAAGACTATGTCGCCAACCTTCGCCAGCTCGGCGAAGCAGTGCTGGCTGGTATAAAGTGAAAATCGACAGTTCACCGCCGGTAGTGCGGTTTTCTGATGTTAATTTTGCTTACGAAGATGGCAATACTGTTCTCGAGAACATAAATTTTTCTCTTGATTCAGGCGACTTCGCATGTGTTGTCGGCCCCAATGGTGGCGGTAAGACGACCCTGCTTAAACTGATTCTTGGCCTGCTCAAGCCGCTGTCCGGTTCTATATCGGTGCTTGGCCGTTCTCCCGGTCATAGTCAGGCGCAAATTGGTTATGTTCCACAGTTTTCAAAATTCGATGCCGGTTTTCCGGTAAATGTTCTTGACGTAGTTCTGATGGGCTGTCTACAACGCTCATTCAGCTGGGGGCGCTATTCGGCAGAGCAGATAGACAAAGCCCGCGCGGCTCTGGAAGCGGTTGGTCTCAAGGGCAAAGAAGATCGGGGCTTTGCCGGACTGTCAGGGGGCCAGAAGCAGCGTGCGCTTATTGCCCGTGCCCTGGTTTCTGAACCTCGCCTGTTGCTGCTCGATGAACCTACCGCCAGTGTTGATGTGCATGGTACCGAGCAGTTTTACTGTATGTTTGAAGAACTCAATCAGAAGTTTACCATTCTGATGGTATCGCATGATGTAGGCTTTGTTTCCGGCCGGGTAAAAAGCGTTCTCTGTGTGCGCAAAACCTTGCAGATTCACCCGGTTTCAGAGCTGACCGGCGAAGCTTTGCAGGATATCTATGGCGTCGATGTCAATATCATAAGACACGATCATCGCTGTAGCGACAAGGGTCATATATGTCCGCATTCATAAAGGATCTGCTCGAACTGCAGTTTTTACAGAACGCGGTTATTGCAGGCATTTTGTGCAGTATTGCCAGCGGTGTGGTCGGTACTTATGTTGTTTTAAAGCGCATAACCTATATTGCCGCCGCGATTTCGCACTGCATTCTGGGCGGTCTCGGTGTTGCCCGTTATTTTTCGGTTGTTTACGATCTGCCTTGGCTGCGGCCTGTTTATGGCGCCGTTTTTACGGCAATTGCCTCGGCGCTTCTGATCGGCTATATAAGCCTGCGCGCCAAAGAACGCGAAGATACCGTAATCAGCGCGCTCTGGTCGATCGGTATGGCAGTCGGGGTTCTGTTTATATTCAAAACGCCTGGCTATAACGAAGACCTGATGAGTTATCTGTTTGGCAACATTCTGATGGTTTCACGCGAAGATCTGTATTTGATTGGCGTGCTCGATCTGGTTGTGATCGGGCTCACCGTTACTTTTTACCACCAGACCGTTGCGGTGTGTTTTGACGAAGAATTTGCCCGCACGCGCGGCGTGGCGGTAGAATTTTACTACCTGCTTCTTCTCTGTCTTACCGCTTTAACCGTGGTTCTTACCGTTTCTGTTGTTGGTATAATAATGGTGATCGCTCTGCTCAGCCTGCCTGTAGCTATTGCCAGCCGGTTTTTTGACAGCGTCTGGAAAATCATGCTGGCGGCCACGGTTCTTGGCATGCTTTTTACCCTGAGCGGCATTGCGTTAAGCTATACGCCCAACCTGCCTTCGGGCGCTCTGACCATCGTCATTGCCGGTGCCGCGTATTTTCTTACTCTCGCCTGGTCTTCATTGCGCAGGTCAAAGATCCAGAACAACGCGCCAGACGCCTCCAGCTGAGCATATCAGCCCCAGTCTCGGCTGTGTTAAGAACAGCCTGACAGCGGAAAAAAAGCTGCAAAAGCGCCGAAAAGGCTGCGCTTTTCAGATTTTGGTGCTGTGGGCGTGTTGTGGGGCCGGGCAGAAAAGCTGAAGCGGCAATGGGAGACGCGAACTGGCTGAAAACTTACGTCAGCTCCTTCCGGAGGATAAGGGTTTTTAGAAGTAAGAGAAGGGCTGAAATGTCCAACTCTAGATCATAATTCGGCCGGATTATTCCGGAACAGGTGCCCGAATTAATCAGAATACGCAAAAAGACCAGCCATAAAGGGGGGCAGTATTTTTCTATTGGATAAATTGCTGGCAGTGGTTGGGGATGTCGCTGTGTTCGTTATTGATCTTCACGCAACAATTCTTGGGCCTTCACTTCGTCGAGGCGCGCATTCGCCAATTGGCCATCTCTCTGATACGCAATGCTCCGGTTGTTGTAGGCTTGGGCGAAATCTGGCTTGTACATTATTGCCAGGGAAAATGCTCTTATCGCATCCTTGAATCGGCCTGCAGTCAGGTGACCAATTCCTTCATTGTAGGGTGCTATCGGGTCCGTCTTTTTCAGTTCTTCGGCTTTCCGAATGTCCGACTGAGCATCCTCGTGGCGTCCGATCTTCTCATATGCGATCGACCGCGACGAATATGCGGCCATTTCCCTCGGATTGATCGCAATCGCCTGGGTAAAGTCCGAGATTGCTTCATCGAAATGCTCAAGCTTCAGGTGAGCCATTCCTCTCAGCGAGAGGGCGCCTGCCTTGAGATAACCCTTCTCGCCCTTCTTCAGGAGGGACATCACTGTATCGAATTCATGGAGGGCCATAGCAGTGTCCCCTAACATAAGATACTTCGATCCAAGATTATAATGTGCCTTGAGGTGATTCGGATCAAGGGCAATTGCCTTGAGGTATTCATTTTTGGCCTCCTCAAGCTTTCCTTCGTTGCCCAACTCGTTTCCCCTGATGTAACACGCTTCAGCTTCGCTGGCAGCGCTGGGAGTCTTCTGACCTCGGAGTTCGGAGCCGACCAGAAAAAACGCTATTCCAAAAAGCAGTAGCGAAAACATTCGCATCGGGAGATTCATGCTATTTCCTCCAGGGATATTTTCCTTCCAACATTTGTGGACTGGGTCAAAGACCGACAGCAACCGCCTACCATATTGGACAAGGATTCGATTTTCTGATTGAAGTATACTATCCCTCTTTTTGCGAGTCAATTGCGAGCTTTTTCTTAAATTTGGCAAGCTGGGCTTTCGTAAACCTCGTCAACATAAAGGCCGTGCCAGGATTCGCGCAAGAATAAAACCAGCTGAGAACTGGCAATCCGGGCCAGTTTAATGTAGTTGCGCCTGGAATCATGGAAATGAAATTGGATTACGGCCCAGGCTATCGAGTATATTTTGCTCGAGTTGGCAATAAAATGATGCTTTTGCTCTGCGGTGGCGACAAGTCAACACAACGTGCTGATATAAAGAAGGCAACCGAGTATTTAAGCGATTACAAAAGGAGGGTATGAGAACATGACTAAGACTGTAAAGCCAGCAAAACCCTATGAAGAAAGTCTGTTAAAAGCGTTAAAAGACCCTGAAGAAGCGGCAGAATATCTTAACGCCTCTCTGGAAGAGGTTATAGAAGGCGATAATATTCAGATTTTTCTACTTGCCCTCAAAGATGTCGCTAAAGCCAAAGGAATGAGCCGTGTTGCCGGCTTAGCCAAGCTTAACAGAGAAAGCATGTATAAAATGCTCTCTGTAAAAGGGAATCCGGAGTTCGGCAGCCTGTGGAACCTCTTAAATTATTTGGGTCTCAAGTTTTCCATAGAAGCCAAGGTCTGACATAAAAATTTAAACGCATTCAGGAAAAGCTGCCAGGGACTTTGTCTCTGGCAGCTTTTTTCGGAAACTGAAGGCCCCTGGGGGCCGTTGGTCGGAAATTTGCCAACCATGGCAAAAACAACTGGGGATATATCGACAAGAGCGGCAAGACCGTTATTCCGCCGAAATTTATGGGATGCGGGCCTTTTTACAGCGGAACAGCCCTGGTTCAGATTCTCAGGTCAGGAGGATCAGGACTTCAAGAAATTCATTATTGCTTTATTGATGCCTCTGGTTCCATCAGCATCGATATTTCCAAGTCAAATTTTCAGCTGACCAGCCCCATGAGTCCGCCAAATCTCGATCCTGAGTTCGGGTCGAACGAAAACTACGATGAGTATTATTCTTTTATTTTCCCGCTTATCCCCGCCAGAATGAACGGGGGACAGGTTGGTTTTATCGACACGTCTGGAAAATTTGTCATCAGCTCTGGATTTGAAGTTGCAAAACCTTTTTCAGAAGGTCTGGCAGCGCTGATTCAGTTTGCATAGATTGTGGTTATCATTTTTTTAAAACTCAACTCAATAATTGCCGGGCCTTGATGCCATGCCGAATTTAAGGTTCTGAATTTTTTTTGAGGATCATCATTGTCAGGTCTTCAGCAATCTTTTGAGCAGACAAATTGATAATTTTTGCAACGACAGCGGCGCGCATCTCGGTTGGAGGAAGATGGAGAAATTCCTGGCACAGCGCTGCAAAGCCGTCTGTTCCCAATGGTTTGCCTGAGCGGTCAGTCACTTCAACAAAAATGGCGGTATAAAAAACAAGGCAGTCGCCAGGCTGCATTTCTATTGCTGCGGCTGGAAATTTCTGGTCACCAGGATCAAAGCCAAGCGGTGAATGAACAAGTTCCGGAAAGGCCTGTCTTTTTCCAGCAGAAAAGAGCAGTGGCAGTGGGTGCCCGGCATTGACGCAGGAGACCTTTCCGGAAGTGCATTCAAGATAAGCAGCAAAAAAAGTCATGCAATTTTTGCGTTTGAACTGCGAATACAGCAGCGCATTCAGACATTCCAATAGTTTGTTGAGGGCAAATTTTTCATCAGAAAGACTCTTTACAACAATAGACTTGGCCATGGCGGTAACCAGAGCTGAACTCACCCCGCGCCCGGTTACGTCACCGATGACCAGGAGCCATTCATGGTTTCTGACGGGTTGCAGGTCGCAGTAATCGCCGCCAAGATCGGCAGCGGGCAGATTAAAGAGATCGGTCTGATAGCCCTCTATTGCCGGCGCCGTCGCCGGTATTATCTGCGCCTGAATTGTTCTGGCGAAAATTACATCCTCAAGGGTTTCGATTGTTTTGTTAAAACTTTCTGAGAGTTTGCCCAGCTCATCATTCTGCATGATTTCGATGCGCTGGCTGGTGTCTCGTTGTCCAAGGGCTTTTACCCCCCGCAAAATCCCGGCGAGCGGCAGAATAATGGTTGATGAAAACAATCGGCCCACGAGGAGCGCAATGATCAATGCCATAATGACTCCCCTGATCAGGTCGTTTCTGATAAGCCTGATCTGGTCATCAATCTGTGAAAATGGGAATAAACCCAGCACAATGTTGCCCAGCAGTTTCTTACCAGGTGCGCCAACCGCAAGCCACTTTTCATTCTTCCACTCAAGAATGCCGGTTTGCGGGCTGTTATTGCGCCGCACCCGCCCGATAAAATCCTTCAGGTCTCCAGTTGGCCGGTCTTCTTCAGAGCCGGTTAAAATCGTATTCTTGGCGGAACTTGTCAGTCGCCTGATTGTGCCCTGATGAAACGCTGACCGACCAAGAATGTTTTCGCGCAGGTAATTGCTGACTTCCTTCTGGATATGCTGGTGACAGACCATGACAGCGGGTAAAAAGTCTGGCGCGGTATAAGCATTCCAATAGAAAAACAGTTCGAAGCCTCCAAAAGAAACAGTGTGCAGGTCATCAGGGCTCTCAAAAATTCTTGCCCAGCCGCCGAGAGGGCTTTCCAGGAACTCCTGTAACAGCATTTCCTGGGCCGACGTCACCAGTATCTTTTCTTGTGGAAGCTTATGACTGAGGAAATTGGCTATGCCATATCTGGCGAAAACCTTGCCGATCACCCCGATTTTAGTCGCTGATTCTTGATTCTGAAGAGAAACGAGAACATTTGTGTGCAGATCGCGTATTTCTATCAGGTTAATGAGTCCCGCATGTTCCATACGCCGAAAGTAGTTTTGCAGAGCGGCGGTATTGGTAGCCATATCAGGCAGGCTCTGAAATGACCGATAAAAATTGAGAATCTCGAATTTTTTCTTCTCAAAACCGTTTTCAAGTTCGTTTATGCTGCCCTGGCAGGCAATTAACGCTTCCTGCTGCAGAAGTTCGCGGTATTCTGCAAGGTATTTCCAGCCAAAATAGGTCAGCCCGGCCAGGGGAAGAAATGCGGCATACAAAACCAGGGCAACCAGCTTATATCTGACAGAAAGACTGTTTATTCGCGCTCTCATCAACGCGTCTTTCATAAAGGTCGCAATAATCATGATCAAGAGCATGATGATGATATGCAGCACTGCTTTGGCGGAAGCAGAACTCTTATCATAAAAGTTTCTGCGAAAAAAAA
Organism: Candidatus Riflebacteria bacterium GWC2_50_8; assembly: GCA_001787855.1. GTDB lineage: Bacteria > Muiribacteriota > Ozemobacteria > Ozemobacterales > Ozemobacteraceae > Rifleibacterium. The sequence goes on from MFYY01000107.1 coordinate 30,058, forward strand.
CAAAGCGGTTGCCAATGGTTTTTCGCAGGCTCAGCGTAGTACCGCGCTTATTTGTGACTTCGACGGCACTCTTTTCATCATGCCTGCAGTGCTGCCCTGACGGCACAACTTCAAGAGCAATATTGCCGGTATACGAGGCAGGAAGAAAACCAGCAAGGACCTCAAGATCGGGAATCGTCCAGGCTACCAGCAATACTCCATCCAACAAGTTCTTGGAACCGCTTCTGGAGTAGAACAGCAGACCTTTGCCCTTGCGACCGGTGAACTCAACCAGTTGTTCTGTAGTCTGCCTGGCATCGATCATGGTCAGGCCCCTGCCAAACCAGGTATTAGAATCTCTTTTATTTTCAAGATATGGTCTGATTGGCTGACCATGCAAATGCCACCACAGATTTTTTATGGTATCTCCTGAATCATTGAGAATGCCAGGCGGGGTAACCAGCGCGCCATTTTTGAAAACGTAGGGAATAAAATTCAGGGTTTTCCCGGCAAATTTTTCATACAGTTCTGCGACCTCTTTTGAATTGATGTTTTCCCTGTCCAGGGCAGCGTTAAAGCGTCGAAATTGTTCTTCAAGGAAAATAACGGGATCAAGAAAGGCGCAAATTCGTTCAGCATCCTTCTCAAGAGTATCAACAGATTCGTTTTTATAAAGGTCGGAATTGTGCCTGATAACTGCGTTACCCAGCGCCCAAACTGCCAGACAGGGCAAAATCATAAACAGGAAAATATTGTTTGTTGCGAAAAACCAGCTGACAGCAAAATTCTTATTGTTATTTTTGTTCATTTGGGGCCATTATCCTGCTGGCAATTTTTTAAAACCAGCATGGTTAAGTCATCTTCACGAATTCCGCCGGCAATAAACTGCAGCCATCCTGCCTTGAGATGGTCGATTAATTCCTGTGAAGACTTTTCAGACAAGTGTGCGAGTTCCTGATAGAGCTGGCTATGCCCGAAGACTTCATTCTCTGGTGATCGGCACTCAATCAGGGCATCAGTGTAACAAAACAGGGTGTCGCCCGGGTTCAGGGTTCTGGTAATCTGAGTGCGCCCCTGTTTTGGCTCACGAACGCCCAGGGGAAGCCCAAGTATTTCGATTTCCTCAACCAGCCCGTCTTTTCGCAGAATTACCGGCCAGTTGTGACCGGCATTAATCATTTGAACTGTGTTCTTTTCTGTATCAAGAAGCACAAACAGCATGGTCATCATTTTTTTGCGCTCCAGAGTTTTCAGCATCATGGCCGAGACGTATCCTGCCAGACTCTCAAATTGCAGGCCGTCACGGCAGGCCTTAAAAATAGCGGCCTTAACCATGGCCATACATAAGGCAGCAGGAGTTCCATGACCGCTCACATCACCAATCAGCAGCAGCCACTGCTCTTTGCTTACCTGAAAAACATCACAGTAATCCCCGCCGAGGTCGGTGGCTGTAAGATTAAAAATTGCGGTGTCAAAACCATTAATCTGTGGTTTTTCCTGCGGAAACAAAGACTCCTGGACAACTTTAGCCAGTTGCATTTCTTTAACATCATCGACCATCTGATTGAAGGCCGTTGCAAGTTCGCCAAATTCATCACCAGAATCAATCATGACCCTGGTAGCGCTGCCATGACTCTGAAGTTGTATTGTTCCTCGCGCAAGTTCATTTATTGGCGCAAGAAAGGTTCTGGCCAGCAAACTGGCGGTCGCCATGGCAACAAAAAAGATGATGATGATGCCCGTTACCAGAGCCAGATATAATTGATTGATACGGTTTTTTACTTCGGCAGTGCTGGTTAAGCTGATCAGGCTATAAGGTGCCAGCAGGGTTCCGGGCATGGCCATCGCCATGAATTTTCCTTCAGGGTGATCGACAATACTCGATTCTGGTTGTTTGGAAATCTGGGCGGTCCTGACGGTGTCAGCAACCGCATTTGTTTGTGAAAAGTCACGTTTCAGCCATGTTCGTCGGTTGCAATTGTAGGCTGCAAGGTTCTGGGCATCGGGCGAGCTTTCATCAAGCACCTTGTTGAGAAAATTTTCCCGCGCGATGGCAACGGCCTGAAATACTGACAAAATAGCGGTTGGATGACCGGGCTGTGAAAAATATGTCCAGTACCAGAACAACTCGTTTTGTCCGAAACGAAAAAAATGAACCCGGTCTGGAGCTTCGCCAACCTGAGCAAAACCGAAATCGCTGCTGGCGAACAAATCCGTAAAAACCTGATCGGGTGGGTGCTTTATGACAGTATGCTCGTCATTGAGCCTGCCCTCGAGATTGCACCGGATCAGATAGCGCGAAAAAGCATCGTTAACCTTTTCCAGTCCTTCAAAGAAGCCACCGGCATTACCCATGCTGATTAAATCACCATCGAGTTTACGCAATTCGATTCGAACCGCCTGGCGGCCCTGTAACAATTCCTGAGAATGTTTTTGAAATTCGGGCAGGGAGAACTGCTCAGCAGCCTGAAGACGCAAGTTGTTGCAGATCCTTTTAAAAGCAACTTCTTCATTGATAAAGTCATCTTCAATTGCTGAAAGTCTCTGTTTTTGCTCTTTTTCGATTCTTGAAAGCAGAAATTTTTCATGGGCCGAGATTGAGAGAATACCGGTGATAACCAGCGCAGCAACCGGCACAGCGATAACCACAAGAAAAATTGCCGAAAGCTTGTTTCCGATTCCGATATAGGAGCC
>MFYY01000107.1:32856-33762 GCA_001787855.1 Candidatus Riflebacteria bacterium GWC2_50_8
AAAGTCCCCATAAGCGATGCCCCGCGACAACGCTGCTCTGGTCGCTTTTTTCGAGTGCATTTCTCATCAACATGGCAACACTTTGATCAGAGTTGGTAAAAAGGGGAAGAGAAGAACCCTGGTTCCAATAAGACAACTCGAAATCAGCACCAGGATTCTGCCCCAGATGCTTTTGCAACAGGGTCTGGGTGTTAACGTTGTCCATTACGAGGAAAATCACTCCAGACTTGCTTTCTGGCGAGAATTTTTGCCAGTAGAAAAAACCAGTCATTTTTTTCTTTTTGAGGGTTATCAGGTGCCCTTCGAGGTTTTTCAGCTGGCCGGCATTTGCTTCGGCGCCAAGCAGCAGCTGTATTTTCTTCAAATTCTTCTTTTCGTCTTCGCCGGGCTGGTATCTCGCTGTTTCAGCGAGAATATCCCATATTTTGCTGATGATAAACCGGTTCGGCGGCACGACCGCCGCGATCTGTGTCATTTCACCGCGATCATTGAACAGATATGGGGTAAAATCGACCTTATATCTGGCTCCGCAATCAGTGAGCAGCGCCTGGGCAACCGACAATCGATCAGCAGCGTGAGCGCGACGCAAAAGGCCATATAATTGATCAAAAATATGAAAATAAAAACCTTCCGGGCTGGCTCTTTCGGCAATTCGAATTAATTGCCCGCGAAGTTTTTTTTGCGCCGAAACGAGGGTGTTTCTTTCGGAGAAGCCAATTAACTGATAGACGACCAGGTATATTGCCAATGCTGGTAATACACCAAAGATCAATATCGCAAGAAGTTTTCTGGAAAATGATCTTAACAAATTATTAACTCAAAACTCTCTAAAGAGCAGTCTATCGGGGTAAATATAAATTGTCCAGACTAAAATCGCGCTGTCTACTTAGGGAGCTGATGAATGCG
>MFYY01000107.1:33779-36411 GCA_001787855.1 Candidatus Riflebacteria bacterium GWC2_50_8
CCTGCTGAAATATAAAGGCTATGTGGGAAACTATAGAACAGCTCATTAAATGTTTTGCCGCGCACTGGATCATAATCTGGCCAATATGCTAAACTGATTCCAGAATGCTCAATGAGAAAAAAATGGGAGGAAATATGACAGATACTACATCCAGCAGGCTGATCAACTGTGGTTTGTTTGTTTTGCGCGTTGGACTTGGGATAGTAATGATGATGCACGGAGTTCCCAAATTAATGGCCGGGCCGGAGTTGTGGGGAAAGCTGGGCATGGCCATGGGCGTATTTGGAATAAATTTTGCTCCCACCTTCTGGGGTTTCATGGCAGCCGTTTCTGAGGGCATTGGTGGCCTGTTTCTGCTTCTCGGGGTTGGCGTGCGCATATTTGCCGCTCTGATGTCTTTCACCATGCTGGTGGCAACTTTGATGCACTATGGGAAGGGTGACAGTTTCGGCGTGTATTCGCACGCGTTATCGCTGGCCATAGTTTTCTTTTCGCTGATGTTCTGTGGTGGCGGAGACTGGAGCATTGGGGCCAGAATAAAGGCTCTGTCAGGCCGTTGGTACCAGTAGGAAAAACTCGAATGGGCAGAATTGTCATAATTGGCGGTGGGTTTGCCGGACTGGCGGCGGCGGAAGGCCTCGCTTGGCAGCGCCATTCCAATGCTGTCACACTTATCGATACCCGTGCGACAAGCCAGTTTTTGCCTCTGCTTCCCGATATCATTGGACATTCGCTGTCACCCGGCATTCTTGGCTACTCCCTGAGAACCGCAGCTCTGCGCTGGGGTTTTCACTTCTGCCAGGCGCGGGTTATCAGTGTGGACCTTCTTCGCAGGATCGTAATCACCGATCAGGAAGCAGTTCCATATGACGGCTTGATCATTGCAAGCGGCTCAGAAACCAGTTTTAAGGCTTGCGAGTCCTGGCCAAAAAGGCCACTGGTAATGGATTCTATCGACGACGCTGTTCGCTTGCGCGATCTGGCCGAGATTGATGATAACCGTCATTACGTCGTCTGCGGCGGTGGTTACACTGGCGTGGAACTGGCTTCAAATCTGAATTACCTCTTTAAGCGCAGAAAAAGCCGAAACAGAGTCAGCATAGTCGAACACGGTCCCAATCTCTGCAAGGCTCTTTCCACAAAACAGATTGCCTTTATCGAGAATTCTGTTCGCCGCGCGGGGATCGAAGTAAAGGTCGGAACAACAGTGGCAGGTTCTGACCAGGACAGGATATGGCTTGCCGATGGAACAGTAATTTCTCAGGCCCGTGCGATATGGGCCGTCGGGGTCTGTACCGCGCCGTTCGTTCACAATCTGCCGTTTTCGAAAAATCGACAGGGGCGTCTGCAGGTGAATTCATGCCTGGCGCTGGAAAACGGTGTCTTTGCAGCGGGTGACGCAGGTGGTTTCAGATCCGGAAAAGATGAGCTGCGTATGAGCGTTCAATTTGCTCTAACTCAGGGGTGGCACGCAGCCAACAACATCCTCAGGTATTTCGAAGGTCGGGATCTGCTTCCTTATCGCCCGCTGGACCCGGGCTGGGTCGTTCCCCTTGCCAATGGCCGCGGCTGCGGCAACATTCTGGGTCTGGAGATGTTTGGCCGCCTGCCATATGTGCTTCATACGCTGATATGCATGGCGCGCTCCTTCGGCCTCGAGAATCGCCTGCAACTGGCCAGACACTACTGGAAATGATGGCTACTGATGCTTACAGTTGAATGCTTCTGGTTGCCCAATGTTTTGCCCTTGAATCAATTTTTTCTGCTGTTCTTCGGTAGCCCTTTTCAGAAGATCTTTAACAAGACTTGATAAAAGGTGTGCTGTTACAATTAGTTCATGAGCACCCGGGTTAGAGCGTTTTTTACTGCTAACTCTGGCTTGAGCTGCCATTGAAAATGGCTATTCTTGCCTGAACCTGAAGTGTTGCAAAACCGGCTCGCGGGATATTGATAAAAACAGGGCTTCGTGGTATCCTCTCTTGCCGTGGAGTATACCTCATGATTTTTCAACTTTTAAGAGCCCTTCTTGTTCTGACCGGCACCATTGTTGGTGTCGCAGTTGGTTATGCTGTAGCGACTGAATACACCAATATTGTCGAGCTCGAAAACCCGCAGCTGACGCTGGCTGCTCTGCTTGGCTTCATCGGCTATCTTTTCTGTTCAATCGCCGGCCGCGAGCTGCATCTGTGGCTCGAAGACCAGCTTGAACACAACAACAGCTATGATCTCGCCTGGGGCGCTATTGGTCTGCTTCTTGGTCTGGTCAGCGCCAATCTGCTGTTTGTGCCGGCATATTTTCTTATGTACAAAGGCTTTGGTGACATACAGTTTAATAACAAGTATCTCGACGGTCTGGTGCCGTTGTTTCATCTGGTGATTCCGCTGTCGTTCAGTCTTCTGCTCGCCTATCTTGGCGTCAAGATCGTATTACGATACCGGCGCTATCAGGCCAAAATCAACACCGACGGTGTTGCTGCCCGTCACAAGATCATTGATACCAGTGCCATAATTGATGGCCGTTTTGCCGATCTTTTCCGACTCGGCTTTCTTGAAGGCAATATAATTATTCCGCGTTTCGTGGTTAATGAACTGCAATTTCTCGCTGATTCTTCTGACGAAATCAAACGCAGCA
>MFYY01000108.1:0-1050 GCA_001787855.1 Candidatus Riflebacteria bacterium GWC2_50_8
CTCCCTTATCCTCGCTGCAGCTTTGGTGGAAACTCCAGAACCGCCCTTGCTTCCTTGACCAATGTCTGCGGGAACTCGCGGAGTCCTTTTTCCGATCTGACCACTATCCTGTCTGGTGAAAACTCCTGAAGCCGCGCCTTGAATGCTTCCTTGCGGCCGGTCGCTTCATCGAACAGTGTCCAGCGAACCATCTTGCCTAAATGCCTTTCATAGTCGACCTGACGCTTGAATACTCGCTCCACTCCAGGCGATGAAACCTCAAGTGTGAAAGCTCGATGAATCAGGTCGACTTCATCAAGGAAGTCGCTCAGGCCCCTCGAAACTTTCTCGCAGTCTTCGACGGTCACTCCATCCGGACTGTCGATGGTCACTTCAAGCACCATGCGCCCCAATACCGGCTTGTAGGTTATGTCGAAAATCTCGTAAGGAAAAGAATCTTCAACGAAGGCTTTAACATCAGATTTGATTTTATCAACCGATTCGCTCATATTCTTCTCCTTTCCAACCCGAAAAAACAACAAAATCCGCATCACAGCGGCTTTTTGCATTTTTCCCGATTAAAGCATGTCGAACGCAAATTCTAGCATGTCAGTCATACTAAATCAAGTTAATACTCTCGTTGATTGTAATGGTGCTTGTTGTAACCATTCAATTGCGTTGTAATTTATCATTGTCACAGAGAAAATAGTTGCCGCGTGTGAAAACATATTGATCGCCGGCATTTTCAGTGCTGATTTAATGGGACTGTTATAATTTGCTGGCGGGTGCTATGATATGGCATCTTTTCTGAGGGGTTGTGTGATGTACCTTTTCCGAAATAAAAAATACGTTCTGGCACTGCTGCTGACGCTGGTGATTTTCGCCGGCGGCTGCTTTGACAATGGCACCGTTAACCCTCCCGTCTCGTCTGATAAGCCTGCCATTGGTGGCACCTATCGCCGGGCGTTTGCGGATTCTTTTATCGTGCTTGACCCGGCGTTGATCAAAGATTCGAATTCACAAGAAGTCTGCCGACAGATCTATGATGGCCTGCTGGAATTCGATGAACAG
>MFYY01000108.1:1058-6664 GCA_001787855.1 Candidatus Riflebacteria bacterium GWC2_50_8
AAGCTGACTTATACCTTTAATCTGCGTGATGACATCAGATTTCATAAGGTTGTAGCCGGCAAGCCAACGCTCAATGGCGGCAGACTGCTCGATGCACAAGATGTTTTATATTCGTTCAACCGATTACTTAAGCCGCAGGAAGATTCACAGGCTGCATTCTTCGGGATGATAAAGGGGTCGCGCGAATTCAGTGCCGGCCAGGCACAGGAAATCGCCGGAATCAGAGTGGTCGGCTCGCATACCATCGAATTTGAACTCGAAAAGCCTTTTGCTCCATTTGTTTCGCTTCTGGCAATGTGCAACGCTTTTGTTGTGCCGCACGAAGACGCCGAAGGTCAGCCCGGCGGACTGGCGGCGTTTCCGGTTGGCACCGGTGCGTTCAAATGGGTGGGGCGCGAAGGCGAAACGCTGGTGCTTGCGGCCAATGAAGATTATTTTCGCGGTCGACCATGGCTTGATCGCCTCGAGTTTCCAGTAATCCGTGATGAAATCGAACGTTTCACAGCCTTTAACGAAGGAAAGCTCAGCCACGTTGATGTCCCTGATTCGCAATACCGCAATGTAAAGCAGGACCCACAGCGCGCCAGTCGGCTCATTGAATCAAGCCTGTGGGGTTCAAATTATCTCGGTTTAAATCTGCAACAGCCGCCTTTCGACAATCGTCTGGTGCGCCAGGCGTTCAATTATGCGCTTGATCGCGAAACTATCGTTCGCCTTGTGCTGAATGGCCGGGCTCAGGTTGCTAATGGCGTTCTGCCTCCCGGCATTCCCGGTCATAACGATGATCTGGCAGGCTATTCATACGATCTGGTGAAAGCCAGAAAGTTGCTGGCCGAGGCTGGATACCCTGATGGAAAAGGCTTTCCGGAAATTGCGTTACAGTTTAATCGTGATGCCATCCACTCACGCACTGCCGAATTTGTGCTTGCCAATCTGCGTGATCTCGGAATCAACTGCATTGTTCGCGAACTGGAATTTGGCGAACATCTCTCTTCTGTCGAAGCTGGCAGCGTCGCCTTTTTCAGAATGGGCTGGACTGTTGATTATCCAGACCCCGACAGCTTTTTATACACGCTGTTTCATTCTTCGAACATCGGTGCCGGTTACAATTTTTCACATATGAAAAACGCAGAACTTGACGACCTTCTCGATCGCGCCAGGTTCGAAACCAGCATGGAAAAGCGCATTCCAATTTATCACCAGGCTGAAAAGCTGATTGTAGACGAGGCGCCCTGGGTCTTTCTGCATTTTTATTCAGCGCATCTGCTGCGTCAGCCCGAGGTCAGAAACATAAAGCTCGGGCCGATGGGCGAGGCTCTCATGCAATACCGCCACATCTGGCTCGCCCAGAAGTAATTTCTTATATTGTCTGTGTAGCTGCCGGGCGTTTCTGGTGGCTTTCTATGACCATGAAGATGATGACGACCGCGAGGCCGAGCGCGAAAGCAAGAAGCGTCAGTCCTTCGTTGGCTGCAAAGCTGTCTGGCATTATATTGGCTATGTCGACGCGCCGACCCTCGACCATGCCAAAGCTTTTGAACGGCCAGATCGCATAAAGAGAGCCGATAACAAGCCCGAGCATGAATGACATGGTGGAGTCTCCGTAATGCTGCAGCAGATAGTTCAGGAATCTTGTGAAGACAAGAAGGCCACTGATTGCTCCTGCAGCAAATACGGCCAGCATCAGGAGCTGTAAGTCATTGATGCAAAGCAGTATATCGAAATAAACACCAATCAGCAGCAGCATGAACGAGCCACTGATTCCTGGCAGAATCATGGCGCATATTGCCACTATGCCAGATACGAAAAACAGCAGCATGTTGCCTGGATCTGTGGAAACAGTCAGCTTTGCCGGCAGGCTGGCCGGTGTGGCCTGGCCAACAGCGATGGTTATCGTGCCGCTTTTGATCATTGCCTTCTTCTGAGCTGTTTTCAGCTTTTCTTCGCCGCTCATAGCCATGGTTAGCCCCACCACCAGGACTATGGCAAGAATGCAGCTGATGATATTGGCCGGCGACAAGCGCTTGATCAGGCGCCATGGAACAACCAGTGATGCCGTGATCAGGCCGAAGAAAAAGCCGTAAGTCGGGTCGTGATGAGTTTCCAGCAGATAGCTCATCAGACGTGCCGTAGCGACTATTGCACTGCCGGCACCGATTGCCAGTGAACCGAGAAATGCAGCGTCTATGCGCTCGAATTCTTTTCTGATAGCAGCACGGCCACCCGCAAAAGCGGTTATTGTCTGCGGCCCAATCGCGCTGATAGCGTCAAGCAGACGCTGGTAGATTCCCAGCATAAGAGCTACTGTCCCGCCGCTGACTCCGGGAATTATATTGGCAACACCGATCGCAAAGCCCCGTAAAAGATTGATAATAATCTGCATTTGTCATTGCATCAGCCATTTTGCAGCCAGAACAAAACTTCTGGGTGTGAGTCGTGTAATTTAACCCGGCTGATTTTCCTTTTTCTGATAAAATGGTATGGTATTTGGAGGATGATACACGAGCGACAGAGGCAACGCAACAATGGAAAAGACTGATAAAAAGGCCGCCGGGTCTTTTTTTCGCAGATTTTTAAAGCATTCTGCACCGCTTGGCCTGTTTGTCGTTCTTCCCCTTATTATTGCCGGCTATCTTGGCCATCAGACAATAGCCAATGAGCGCGCAAAACATATCGAGAACATCAGCGAAGAACTCGATAAAAATGTCGTTCAGGCGCAATATGAACTAAATGCCGCCACTTTTTTGCGCAAGATTGGCCGAGGGGCCTGGTCTCAGCTCCGGCAGCGTCAGGCCGATGCTGCGGCATTTAGTGATTACTGCCGGTCTTTGCAGCAATTTATGCCGGTTGAATTCGATCTTTATGCTTTCGATGAAAAGGGTAATCTAGTAACTCCTGCAACCATGCCAATGCGCTCGCGTTATATTGCCAGTCGTCTCTGGGAATTAACGCGGAGTTCACCGATCGAACAGAGTCGCATGTTTTTGCGCATGAAAAAGCAGCTTAAAGCCTTTGTTGGCGATGAGTTTCGAGTTGCGCAATTTCTCGAGGGTCGCGACAGTTGCCTGCCGGTTATCGCCCGCCACCAGCACGGCATGATCTACTGGATAAATGATCAGCTTAATCCGGCGCATGGAATACTCATGATTTTCTGGGATATTCCTTCGATAGAATTTCGCCGCAGCGAAGTAGGCCGCCGCAACCTCGGCGACCTTGACGCCGTGATTTTCGCCAGAAACGAAGAAGATGCTTTTTTCTACGGGCGCGAGAATGCAGGCAGTGCGAAGGCTGCTGAACTGTTCAGGCAGATGGCCTATCTCGGACAAAATAATATTTTTGACCAGGACGAAACTCTGTGGACCGGCCGAAAAGTTGAAGGACTCTGGCTGATTGCTGCCGCGCGAACCATGGCGTCAAAATTTGATCTGGCTCAGCTGCAGATGCATCTTGGGTTGCTTGTGCTGGCGATTCTTTCGATAACAGCATATTTCTGGTCGATCGGACATGGCAGTTTCTACCTGTCTCTGCGTATAAAGCTGCTCGCACTGTTCTTTATGGCGGTAATGATGCCGATAATGGGCTTTGCTTATCTCGGTTATCGCTATCTTGACGACCGCGAACAGACTTTGCAGGCAACCGTAGCCAACCACAGCCGCCAGCTGCTTTTTGCCATGGATGAATCGTTCAAGAATGCCGGGCAGAGTTTTTTTGAAGATTTTTCGAGTCTGAGCCGCAGATTGGCAGAGCGTAACGACGCCAGTCTTGAAGCAGACATCGTTGCGAAGATCGAGTCTAACGACCTTATCAGCATTGAGTTACGTGATGCGCGAAAAGCCGAGATGCTTTATTTTCAGCAGAACGAACTATTTTTTGAAGGCATGCGCGAGGTTTCAGACGCTTTTTCACGTTACTGCATAGACAATACATTCGCTACATCACTGACCGATGCCATTGATCCGATCCTCGACATGGTTATCAGAAGCCCGGAAGCCGGTATGAACTTCTTTTTTGTCAGACCAAGAGAAGTGCATAAAATGGATTTCGGGCCAATTCCCATGTTCATTTTCTGGGAGGTATTCGTTTTTGACCGCGAAAAACCGCTATATACCTACATTGTCCAGTTAGTGTCGCGGTTGATGCGTCGTCTGGTTGATCAGCGTATGCTCGCTGCCCGCAATGACAATGCGGCTGCGCCATATATACTGGCTGCAAGTTGTAACAAGACCGGAGAATGGCTGCCGGCCAAAATCAAGGATGCGGGTATCCTGAAAAACTTCGTGAATCAGACGCAGTTCAGCGATAAGCCGGTCGACCTGATTGCAACGCTGGGCGGCGAAAAATATCTGGTGACCGGTCTGCAGGGCCGTTTTGCCGGAGATTATTGTCTTTTTGCTTTTTATCCGCTACGCCTTGTCGCTCTGGATATTACGCGCCAGGGGCGCCTTATCAGCAGTGGCATAATGCTTTTTCTGCTGCTGGCAATGACTGCCGCCTGGTTTCTTTCTGATGTTTTTCTGTTGCCTATTGCGCGGCTTGGTGAAGGTGTCAACGCCATCAAGGCACGCAATTCGGATTTCAGAATTGTCAGCAGTCAGAAAGATGAATTTGGCGATCTGGCTGTGAATTTCAACCAGATGATCGCAGATCTTAAAGAAATGCAGCTGGCAAAAGATGTTCAGGAATCACTTCTTCCATCAGAGCCCCCGCAGCTGCCGGGTTACCAGATCAGCTTTGCCAACCGTATGGCCTCGGCCGTCGGCGGTGACTATTTTGATGTTCGCGTGCTTGAAAGAGATCGGGTTTGCGTTATCATAGGCGATGTTACCGGGCATGGCGTCGGTTCAGCTCTCGTCATGGCAATGGCAAAAGCCATTGTTTACCAGGGGCTTAAAGAGGACCGCGGACTTATCGAGATTTTTGAGGATCTGAACCAGACGATTTACACCTACTTTCATCTGCCGCCAGTCAGAAAGATGATCACGGTATTTGCTGCCATGATTGAATTGCCGACTGGTCGCGGTTCATTTGTCAATGCTGGCCACAATTTCCCGATCAAGGTCAGCAGTGACTCAATCTGCACTGACCTTGTGGGGGTTCATCTGCCGATAGGCGCCTTAGGCCAACTGCGCGGTATGACGCTGCACGAATTTGTCATCGAACATGATGACTATCTGGTATTTTATACCGACGGCCTTATCGAAGTCGTGAATTCTCAGGACGAAATGTATGGTTACGAAAGGCTAAAAGCCTGCCTGGCAGAGCACCCGGCAACAGATGCCAATCTGGTTGCCCAGAAGCTAGTGCAGGATTATGACAGGTGGCTGGGTAATGCTGAGCCCGACGATGACCTGACCATGGTCGTTCTAAGACGCCTTAAAGCCGCCGTCTGATAATTACAAAGGTAAGATCGTCATCGAGTTCTTCGCGCTGATAATGCTGCCAGAAGTCTTTCAGCAGGGTGTTTTTTATTTCTTCGCTGGTGTGGGCGCTGTTGTCGGCGATAACTTTTTTGACCCGGTCGTAGCCAAATGCTTCGCCATCAGGCCCGGCTCCTTCAGCTATGCCATCAGTGTACAGCAGCATCAGATCGCCTGACTTGAAATTTT
>MFYY01000109.1:0-2087 GCA_001787855.1 Candidatus Riflebacteria bacterium GWC2_50_8
TTGCGATAATCATGCGCCTTATCTGGAAAACAGGCCTGAAGACTTATACTGCGTACGGGGGGTAAGTGATTAAAATCAAAAACGCGATGACGCGCACTAAGCCTCTAAGCCACAAAGAACAAGCAATTACATGTGCTATAGCAAGACAAATTCTCGGTAAAATCGGAGTATGTCGGCACAATCTGCGGTTTCTGTCTTTTCTTTGTGCCTCTGAGCTTTTGTGCGATGGATCGATTAAGTTATGAGACAGGCTGCGATAATACTTAATCTTTGGAAAGCCACGATAATCCAGGCAATGGAGTATCGTGCCAGCTTTGTTTTTGCGATAATCGCCAATTTTTTCGACTTTTTTTTCGGGCTGCTGCAGTATCTTGTGTTCTTCACTGCTGCCAAGAGCATCGCCGGCTGGGATTCAGACCAGATGCTGGTGCTCTATGGAGTTTTCATGCTGGTTTTCGCGCTGCACTTTATTTTGCTCTACCCCAACCTGGTAGCCATGGGTGACATGGTGAATTCCGGCAATCTCGACCTGCTGCTGACCAAGCCGGTTAACACGCAACTGCTGGTCTCGTTCAGAAGAATCTCGCTCGAAGAACTTGGCAGTATCGGCACCGCTGTTCTGCTGCTTGGCTGGCAGGTTTACCGTGGAGTTATTGTCGTTGAACCTGGAAACATCCTGCTTTTTGGCGTCAGCATGATATCGTCGCTGCTGCTGATTTATTGTGTATTTCTGCTTCTGATATGCCTTGCCGTGATAATGGAACGACTCGAAAATATGGCGCAACTGCTGTGGTCTCTGTTTGCGTTGTGTCGGTATCCAGTCGACATTTACCCGGATCGGGTAAGATACGCATTTCTCAGCTTTTTACCAGTAGCTTTCATCGCCACGGTACCGGCAACTGCACTGCTTGGTCGCGCCAGCGCCGCAACCGTCTGGTTTGGGTTTGCGCTGTCGGTGGGCGGAGTGATAGCATGCAGCTGGCTGTGGCAGCATACGATCAAGTCTTACACATCAGCGGGAGGATAGGCTCAAAGCGCCTATTTATCTGTTTTTGGGGTGAGAGCAGCCGCGACAGCTTTTAATTTTTCAGGGAGAACCGGTGTCCAGCGCAGTTTAAGCCGGTTTGTCTCGTATTCGCCCTTAATCGAGTAATTGCGGCGGATTTCCATCTGAATACTGTCTTCACTCGTAGTACACAGATATCCGTAGCGATTGCACATGCTCTTAAAAAAATTGCTGATCTGATCTTTGCTGGTGCCAATACTGAGGTCACAGACACCGATCATTTCAAAATCAGCTGAGGAAAGGCGCTCAGCGTAAGGCGGCATGTCGAGGTAGCGAACAACATCACCGTCGAAGAGTCTGATGTAGTATTTCTGGTTAAACCATTGGTTGCCGAAATAGATACCGACCAGGCAGATAATTACAAAAACAAGCAGCACAATGCCTGCCAGACCCGCTCTTTTGTCATTATTTGATTTCATACAACAGCTTCTCCTGATTGAAACTCTTGCCAGTATCGTCTTTCAGCACAGTTTAATTAACGCTAAGTAAAAAGATGGCTCCCTGAATATCAGAGAGCCATCTTTTAAACAGTTCAAAAACTATTTTCTCAGGATTACCCCGGTGGTTGGCGGCACGTTATAATCGCCTTCGGCGGTATAAAGGCCGGCATCATTAACTTTTTCGCCGTCACAGATGACTTTCCAGGTGCCACCAGACGGCAGCTTGAAATTTACCCAGTTGTGGGGGTCGCCATTAAGCAGAACCAGCAGGTTGTCGCTGCCTTTGAGAAACATGCCGAGACCATTGCCGTTAGCGGGTTGAATCCAGTCGAGGTGCTGACTGTTGAGCGCTACACCATGTCTGAAATTCGGGTATTTGTTGCGCAAAGCAATCAGGCCGCTGTAAAGATCGAAGATATCGCGATTCTTATCTTTGGTGGTCCAGTCGATGTAATTTACATCGTTGTCCTGATCGTATGAGTTGTGGTTGCCCTTCTTGCTGCGATTGAATTCCTGGCCAGAGTGAATCATCGGAATTCCCTGCGCAGTAAGCAGTACAATGGCAGCCAGTCTTGTCTTTT
>MFYY01000109.1:2096-7508 GCA_001787855.1 Candidatus Riflebacteria bacterium GWC2_50_8
TGAGACTTTCGCCGGGCTTTGCGCTCCACCAGAAGCAGCTGCCGGCCATAACGGTCATGACATCGTTGCGATTACCGTTTCCATCAATGAAAGCGCGCATTTTTTCGCGATAGTCGTCGTTCCACTTCGACAGTCTGGTATTGCGGAAGTCGCTTTTACCCCACTGGTTGCGCTGCCAGTCAGCAGCCCAGGGTTCTGCGGTCAGAATCGTGTTATCAGGCAGCTCGTCAATAACGCGCTGCATCGTCTTCTTGTCGATGATCGTACCAAGGTCAAACCTGAAGCCATCGACATGATATTCTTTCTGCCAGTATTTGAGGCTGTCGAGAATCATTTTGCCGGTCATCGGGTTTTCGGTATGCATTTCGTTGCCGCATCCGGTTCCGTTCCAGTAGAACTTGCGGTTATCCATCAGGCGATAATAGCCGGGATTGTCAAAGCCCTTGAAGTTAAGAGCCAGGCCACGATGATCACCTTCGGCAGTATGATTGAACACCACATCGAGAATTACCGCGAAGCCTTCGTTGTGCAGGCCGTTGACAAGAGTCTTGAGCTCTTTGACCGCCTGCCCTGATTTGCCACTGGCAAACGAGCATTCAGGAGCAAAGAAATGGCTGGTCATATAACCCCAGTGATTGGTAACACCAGCAAAGTTATTGTCGAATTCATGAATCGGCATAAGCTCAATGACATTTGCACCAAGCTGCTTGAGATGGCCGAGAACACGATTGCTGCCTTTTCCCTGCAGCATGCCCATGTAATTGCCTTTGTGAGGGCCGGTGACTCCCGAACTCTTGTGGGCGGTAAAATCTTTTACATGCATTTCGTAGATAACCGCATCTTTGCAGGCCGGGCGCTTAAAATTCTGGTCGGTCCATTTGAACGAGCGGTCTACTACAACACTTTTACCATCGTGATCGACGTTGGCAAATGCGTATGGATCTGAAAGCAGCCGTGCTGGATCAAACAGAAAGCCCGGAGTTTTCGGACCATCTGCGGTAAATCCATAAAAGGTGCCATAAAGCTCGCCAGGAAGTATTTTATGCCAGATTCCGGCAGCACTTTTGGTCATAACATGCTCAACACCTTTGGTGTCGGCGGCGTTTTTGAAAAGATGCAGCTTCACTTCAGTTGCATCTGGAGCATAAACGGAAAAGGCAGTATTGCCTTTCAGCACGTGCGCGCCAAGCTGAGCCTCGCTGCGGGTATCTTTTCGCGTAGCTGTTGTCGCGCTGGTCCGGGCAAGCAGCTGCATGCGATCGTTGACGTTGCTGCCAACGCGGGCCTTGTTTACTTCAAATTCTTTGCGAAGCGCCTGCATCGCATTAAGATTGGTCATCAGCTGCGGATTTTCGGTCTGCGCCAGATATTTTACGCGAGCTTCGAGAATATTAAGACTCTCTTCAAATGCGCGCTTTTCGGCATGGTTCTTCACCCGATAACCATAGAGCCTGATCTGCTGAGCCGCTACATCGGCCTGAGCAGGAGTTTCTATTTTTGCAATGAGCCGCTTGAGGTTATCAACACTGGCAGATTCCCTGGAAAGAGCAGCAACTGCGCCTTCGTTGCCGGACTCACTGATGGCGCGGCCTGCCAGATGCATGTCTCTGGCCATGCGATTGATATTCGAAAGCAGATGCTTCTCAAAATCGTTCGCAAAAACCGTTACCGAAACCAACACAGCCAGGGCCAGGCATAAATACCCTCGTGCAGAAGTCTTGTACATCATTTGCCTCCAGGTTCGGGTGGGTAATATATCTATCAATTATAATCATTTTAACCCGAAACGTCAGTGCTAATACAGAAAAAAGTATAACAAAATGTGCAAAAAAAAGCTCCCGCTGCACTGCGGGAGCTTTTTTATTAACAGTCAGTCAACGCTGAGATGAATAACGGTGCCACCGTCTTCGCCGCCTTCGACGCGCAGCACTTTAAGAATTCCCTGCCGGGCCTGTTTAAAGCGTTCCTGCAGAGTCAGCAGATCCTTGTCAATTTTGGTCACGTTGTGACCAAACATAACCAGATCCTTTTCAAAACGCTTGATCATGCGCCGCAGATCTTCGACATCAGAGACTGTAAGGTTACAACGCTTTACCACCTGGCCAAAGTTTGGAGCCAGCCCGATTTCGGTGACGTTATCGGTAATGTGTTGCAGAAGCCTGACCGCGTAGTATTTATCCATGGGATTCATGCTCACGATATTACGGGCAGTCTGGTTCTTTATCCAGCCTTTGCGCAGAAAGTTTTTGAACACATCATGAATTTCATCGTTTTTAGCAATTTTGGGCGACGGGTTACTGTTCCAGATGATCAAACTGCGCCGCGAGGTCATAGTTGGCTTCGTCTGATCGCGTTTAAGAGGCTCGGTGTTAGGAGGAATACGCAGCGAAATAGTTACCTGCTTATCCTTGATGTCTTCTGGCATGGGTATGCTGATGGTCGAATCAGCGCTGACCGAATAGGTGAAAACGCCGGCAAGAACAGCCATTATTCCAAGCGGAACAAGTGCTCTCAGACCCGGTATCGTAAATTTCATGACATACCTCCGTTGCAATCTCATTCATGGCAGCCTATCGGCAGACCACGTCAGTTTGTTAACTGATTACGGAAATATGTCTGGTCAGATCAAAAATCGAGTTCTAACAGACGGTTAGGCGTCGAAGTCAGCAATACAAGCCCATCTGGTTTAACCATGTAGACATCTTCGATTCTGACACCACCCCATCCCGGCAGATAAATACCGGGTTCGACCGTAAAAAACATACCTGCTTCGACCTTGTCGACACATTTTTTTGAGAGGGAAGGTGCCTCGTGAACATCGAGCCCAAGCGAATGTCCGAGCCCATGGCCGAAGTATTCGCCATAACCGGCGTCAGTGATCACCTTGCGGGCCACTGCATCGACCTTTCGGCAGACAACGCCAACCTTGAGCGCAGCAATCGCTTTGGTCTGGGCTTCGAGAACGGTGTTATAAACTTTTTTGAACTTGGCCGTAGCCTTGCCCAGAAAGACAGTGCGCGTCATATCTGAGTGATAACCGCCATAAACTGCGCCAAAATCGATTTTCAGCATTTCGCCGACCTTGATTTTGCGGGAAGATGGCTGGGCATGAGGCTTGGAAGAATTGGGACCGGAAGCAATAATTGTATCGAAACTGGGCATTTCTGATCCGCGCATTTTCATAAAAAATTCAAGATGCGCAGCCACTTCAGTTTCACGCATGCCGGGTTTAATAATTTTCATCAGATCAGCAAACGCATCATCGGCGATGCGAAATGCCTTTCTGAGACAGGCCAGCTCATCGTCATCCTTGTGGCGTCTGAGGTCTTCGACAAGGTTGCTTAACGGCAGCAGCTTAATCTTGAAAAAATCTGACCAGGTGAGAAACAGGTTAAGGCTCATGCTCTTTTCGACGCCAAGCTTGGTGATCTTCTGCTTCTTGATCTCTTTTAGCAGTGAATCAGCGAGACTTTTGGTAAACACTACAATTTTAGCGGCATCGCCAATTTCGGCAGCGCTCTGTTCCTTGTAGCGAAAATCGGTAAAGAAAATGGCCTGCCGTGGCGTAACCAGCAAGGTGCCACAGGACCCGGAATATCCACAGAGATAGCGAATATTTTTCAGGTTGGTGACCAGAAAGGCCTGGTAGTTTTTGCTGAAACTTTTGCGTAAACTGCTGATACGTTCGGCGTGATTCATTGCCTGCTCTCCTTGTTATCGATCAGGAATTCTGATTTTTCGGTGCGCTATAGGTAACTACCGGGCGCCCGCCGAATGTACTGCGCTCAAGGATGGCAGCGGCATCCGGAGACGGCGCGATCATGGTAATAGCCATGCGTTTTTGATCCAGCATCTCTTTGGCCACCTTTTTTACGTCTTCTGCAGTTGTTTTAAGGTATGGCAAAAGCGTAACTTCAGGCAACCTCGGCTCGACATCATACAGAAACCCGGTAGACAGCCTGTTCATACGGTTCGTAGTGCTCTCAAGAGCAATCAGCATGTTGCCCTTAAGCTGTTCGCGCGTATCATCGAGTTCGCGGTCGGTCAAGCCGCGGCTGGCGACCTTTTCGATCTCAGTATGAAACAGTTCGAGAACTTTTCCGAGATGTTCCATTGACGTGCCGGCATAAATGCCGAGCAAACCGGTCTTTTTAAAAGAAGTATGGTAAGAATAAACTGTATAGGCAAGGCCGCGTTTTTCGCGGATTTCCTGGAACAGGCGGCTGCTCATTCCCCCGCCAAATGCGGCATTTAAAATGGTCATGGCGAAGCGCCTGTTGTCTGCGAAAGCCACTCCCGGCGTTCCAAGGGTCAGATGCACCTGTTCAATATCTTTCTGATAAATAGAAACGTCACAGGTTGGCTTGGGCAGCATTTCGCGCGGACTGAACACACCGGAGCGCATTTTTTTCAGTTTCTTTTCGAGCAATATTTTGAGGTCGTCCCATTCAAAGTTGCCGGCAACGCATATCAGCAGATTTCCAGTTACATACTGGTGGTTGAATACGTCGAAGATGTCGTCACGTTTCATGGCTGCCACAGTCTGCGCGGTGCCGAGAATCGGGCTGCCCAGGCGCGCATTTTTCCAGATGTTCTGGCTGAGGAGTTCGTGAATAATCTCGTCAGGCGAATCTTCATACATCTTAATTTCTTCGAGAATCACGCGGCGCTCACGTTCGAGTTCTTCGAGAACGAACTGAGAATTCAAGACCATGTCAGACAACACATCAACCGCGACATCGAGACGGTCTTTGACCACTCTGGCGTAGTAGCAGCAGTAGTCCTTGGCGGTAAAGGCGTTCAAGTAACCGCCAATGCGGTCGAACTCGCTGGCAATCTTTTTAGCCGTGCGTTTTTTTGTGCCTTTGAACAGCATGTGCTCAATAAAATGCGAGACACCCTGCTGGCGTTCATTTTCATAGAGCACGCCGCTTTTGAGAAACATGCCAATCGATACGCTCTGCACGGTATCGAACTGTTCGGCAATAACCTCGATGCCGTTACTGAGAGTCTGCTTCAGATATGGTGACAAATTATTACTCCAATGTTGGAAGCTGCGATTCATCGTCTTCTGGTTCAGAAACCGAATCCGCTGGCTGCTGTGAATTCACGGCCTTATCTTCATTTATCGGCAGAAGTCCCTGGCTGTCGTTGAAATCTTTTTCGTTCTGCTGCTGTTCGCCTGACTGCTCGGCTTTCTGGCCTTCGGGAGTCAGTTGTTCGGGAATATCGATAGATGGAACCGGCAGTTCTTTGAGACTTTTCATACCGAAGTAGTATAAAAAATCCTGGGTCGTCGAATAAAGTCGGGGCTTGCCGAGCACCTGCTTTTCGCCTGAAACGTAAATGAGCTTTTTTTCAAGAAGATTGGCTACGACACCGTCACAGTTAACACCGCGAATAGCATCGATC
>MFYY01000109.1:7514-7692 GCA_001787855.1 Candidatus Riflebacteria bacterium GWC2_50_8
TTGGTTGCAAGCTGTACGCCATTCTCGAGGATAGCTATCTGCAGGCCACTGCCATCGTCAGCATCGTAAGCTTTTTTACGGGCCTGCACAATCTCTTCAGCCTTTTCGAGGCTTACACCGAGAACTTCTGCAAGTTTTTCAAACGAAATCGGCCGGTTTTGTACCAGCAAAAGACCAT
>MFYY01000110.1 GCA_001787855.1 Candidatus Riflebacteria bacterium GWC2_50_8
GATGGCTTATTCGCCAGGGTAACAAAGAATACACACTCGATGACGAAAAGCATACCGCTTTGTGGGTTGCGGTCGATAATAGTCGGTTAAGCGCGGCAAAGATACTTTTGCAGCATGGGGCTTCGCCAAATTATGCCCACCCCAAAAGCGAAAGTCCCTGGGCCTTAGCAGTCAGAAGGGGCAATACAGACTTCGCCGAGGCTTTCGCTTCGGCAGGTGTTGATATTGATTTTGCCGACAAATCAGGCGACACGGCTCTGCACTTTGCGGCCCGCGGTCTTCACGTAGATCTTATCGAATTGCTGTTACGGCTGAAGGCCGCACCTGGAGCCTGTAACAATCTTGGCAGAACCCCGCTGATGGAGGCGATTCTGCAGAACGAATATCTTGCCATACAGGCAAAAATTGACGAGCGGCGGCGTGAAATCAACGCGAAAATGCTTGAAATCAAGCGCAAGAGCAAAAACAAGCCGGGCTGGAACCCGTTTAAAAAAGTGCCACTGCTTGACACACGTTCACGTCGAACCAAAGCAATAGAAGCGCTGGCGGTAAAAGACCCGTCGATAATGACAGCTGATATTTACGGCCAGACCGCACTGCATCTGGCCGCTCGCAACAGTTCCGGCGATCTTATCAAGTTGCTTTTAAAAATAGGCAGCGATCTTGAAGCGCGCGATCGCAACGGCAGAACCGCGATTTTTCATGCAATAGTCACTGGCAACTCTGAAGCAGCGGCAGCACTGATCGAGCTTGGTGCTGCCTTGAACATTGCCGACAACCGTGGTGAAACGCCGCTTTCGCTCACAGACTCGCTCAACCGTGTTGAGCTGCGTAAACTTCTGGTTGAAGCCGGCGCTCCGGCTGAGTCGATAATACCGCAGTGGTCAAAAGAATCTTCACAATTGCAGGCCGGGGTTATACGGGCTGTTGGCGAGAACCGTCCAGAAGCAGTTCGCTGTCTGCTCGATCAGGGTGTCAAGCTTGATGAAACTGATGCTGCCGGCGAGACAGCCCTGTTTCATGCTGTTCGCTCCGGCAACCTTCAGATGGTCGAACTCCTGCTTGCGCGCGGCGCTGATCGCACCCTGCTTAACGGCAGCGGGCAAAAGCCGATTGATCTGGCTCTAGAGCTTTCCAGAAAAGCCGGCAGAGAATCTCAGGTCAATGATGATACCCGTGCGCTGATTACTGCCACTGAGCAACAGCACAACTGGGTTCGCATTATTGAGCTGCTCCAGAGATGATGGAAGGATTCCTTATAAACATCAGGGGGCAATAACCATAAAGCGACCACGCAGACCTCTCACATCTTTCAAAAGAAGAGGTCGGGCACTGTAACGAAATTCCTTAAATGCGCGCATCTGGTCGGCAGAAGACTTTCCGGATGCCGCGTTTCCTGGAGGCATGCACCCAAAAATCTTTACTCCCGATGGACTTAGCTCAACCATCTGAATATCGCTGCCACGATTCATGAATGGTGTACAACTCGCGACAGAGGTCATGGTTGGCGCACCAGCATGGTTGACCGCTGCAAACTCCATCGGCTGCGCGGCAAACTCTGGCAAATTCCGCCCATCTGCTGCGTTCTCGGCAAACACCTTTGCAAAAATTTCAGTGACATAATCTCTGGCATCGCGGGTGCCGAGATAATCATGGCGGCTTTGCCTTAACAAGGCCTTCGCAAGCAGCGCAGACTGCGTCCAGGTGGCGTCAGAAGCAGACATCCAGGCAAATCTGTCAAGCTTTGCAGCCAGCAGATCATTGTAAAGTGCGTTGAAAAAGGCATTAAACAAGCCGGCACCCTTATTATCATAAAATCCATTTTCGTCACGGTCGGTGCGCAGATTATCCCAGCCGCGCAGCAGATCAAGAGCCTCTTTTGCCGATGCTGACAGCTTATTCTCTGAAATAAATGAAACCAGAAAGTCCTTAAAGAAGTAAGCTCTCTGATCAGTAAAGGCGATATCTTTATCGAGTTGTACAAGATAATCAAGCGACCAGTTATCGCGATTAGCGGCCAGATGATCGGCAAGAAATCGGCTGCGCTGATCAGCGGCCCAGTTTGTCTGCAGATCGCCATTGCGGTAGCCTTTTACCGGCGGGCAGTTCCAGTTGGCGTAAAAGCCGGTTGTCGGGTTGTTGCCCGCCAGACGCTTGTCGGGTGCGATAAAATCTGTTGGCCGGCTGACAGGAAGTCGGTCGTCGCCAAAACTTCGCCGGCTTTTGCCGAGCCCACAATGCACGAACGCGATATTACCAGCACAGTCAGCGCCAAGCCAGTTGATCGAAAGGGCATTTCTATCTGAGGCGGCAAGCCAGCTCTGCAGGCTATCTGCAAACGTCGAAGCAAACCAGCCGGCATATGATTCGACAACCTTTCCGCTCCAGGCGCGATGTTTAACGTAGTATGTGTTGCCTTCAACTGCAACAACCGGGCCAAGATCAGTTTCAGTTATTTCGCGCTCTATCGGCTGCGGCAAGCCTTTTACGGCTATTTTCTCTGTTCTGCTGACAAGTTTGACTGTGCAGTTTGTTCCTGAAAGCTGATCGGGAAAGTCTTCGCTTCGTTTAAGGCTGAGAAGATCGACCAGATTGCCAACTCCGGCAGTGGAGGTAAAAGCAATATGGCGATTGGCTGCAAACATGATGAATACATAGCCAACCGGAGTCGTGCCGACAATATCAAATTCAGGAGTATGCAGGCCAATTCCATAAACAGCAGACGGCTTAAAATAGCCCATCTGTGGCCCGCCAAAAAGCAGGGCCCTTTTCTCATCACCGCGCTGCAGGCTTAAAGCTGCTCCGTAACTGCCCGATTTATCAGGAACACCTAGAGACTTAAGCAGTCGGTTACGTTTTTGATTCTGCAGAGTTGGAGAATTAGTGGGAGCTGTAAAACTGCCGGCTGGATCAGTCCTGGGAATAAACCTGAACCCAGGCTTGAAAAAAGGCATGTTGCCGAGGGTTGTATAAATTTCGGGGTCTTCATAAAAAACAACATCTTCGAAAATCTCGGAGGCAGCTCTGGCACCGTATTTTCTAACCAGGCTGTTAAGCAGATGCTGATTGTCGAGTTCCATGGCGAAATCGTTGTAGCGAGCTGCCATGGTCCCGGCAAAAATATCGAGAATCTGCAACTGTGAAAACGGCGTTGGCCTGGTATCAGCTTTTTCAAATGCCGGATCTATCGTGAATTTGCCAGCGCAGGCGTCGGTGATGGCTCGGTTTATGCCATTGGTAAATGCAATCAAAGCAATAGCAAAATCTTCAGGGCAATTCTTTAAACCTTCAGACAGTTCATTGGGCGAGACCCGGTCCCGCCGGGCAAGAAAGTCTGCCTCGATGTAATCCGGCCCGAAAATCTCGGCAAGAGTGCCTTCTGTTGAACGCCGCAGGATCTCAAGCTGAAACATGCGATCTCTGGCGAGACAATAGCCATAGCCCCAGAAAGCGCCATAGGTAGTGCTGGCTACCACGTGTGGCATGCCGGCATCATCGTGCCAGACCTTTATGTAATCTGGCTGTAGTTGCAAATTAGCAGTGTCTGAGCAATACACCTGCCCAGCAACCAGCATAAACAACAGCAAAAGATGCAGCTTGTAGTTTAACATTTCGGCCTCCGAAGCATTTAGAATAACTTTTAGTTTGAATCGCTGTATTGTAAAAGATTCTAACCACAAAAGCCCAAAATTTCCAGATTTTAAGCAAAAAAGTTATGGGCTGCTAGTTACAAATTTGAGAGCAATTGACTTTGCGAAACAATAATTATTTTCCTGTCCTGCTGCTCAGATCACTAAGGCCATAAGATTAATGAAACTCTTTCGAGAGTCTGCTACAGCGACATAGACAATCTATGAAAATGGCTGCCGGCAAAAAGCAGTTATACTAAATTTCACCCTTTACTCAATCTTTACCTTGTCAGCGAAATATTACTCGAAAAATTTGGCCGTACATGTTAAGATATCCGGCAAATAACTGGCACCTTACACCCTCTGACGCCCGCAGAGCCTTTTAAACAGCGAAATCCGCTGTTAACCGGCACGATGCGGCGGCAGGCGTAATGTCATTTAGATTCTGAACGATACAGGAAGGTCGGCATGAAGCGCAAAGAACCGAAATTTGAACCACTGGCGATTGTAGGCATGAGTTGCCTGTTCCCCAAAGCTCAGAGCCTTGAAGATTACTGGGCCAATATCAAAGAAAAGGTCGACGCAATTACTGAGGTACCCCCCACTCATTGGAAGGCAGAAGATTACCTCGACAGCGATAAAAAGCGTGCTGATCATGTTTACACAGCTACTGGCGGCTTTCTGGACCCGGTAGATTTTGTGCCGGGCGAATGGGGTATTGCGCCTTCTGATCTTGACGCTATCGATACCTCGCAACTCTTAAGTCTGGTAGTTGCACAGGGAGCGCTTAACGACGCCGGTTACGGTGCCAGTCGCGATTTTAACCGCGACAATGTCAGCGTCATACTTGGTCTGACCGGAACTCTCGAGCTTGTCGTTCCGTTGGGTGCACGACTTGGCCACCCGATCTGGCGGCGGGCCATGCAGCACGCCGGAATCCCTTCTGATATAACCGAAGAAGTTATCAAGAATATTGGAAAAGCTTATGTCGGCTGGCAGGAGAATTCTTTTCCCGGTCTGCTCGGCAATGTGGCAGCCGGACGCATCGCAAACCGTCTGAATCTGGGCGGAACCAACTGCGTGGTAGACGCCGCCTGTGGCAGTTCACTGGGCGCCATCAATCATGCTGCACTTGAGCTCTGGACCGGCAAAACCGACATGGCGATCACCGGCGGGGTCGATACTTTCAACGATATTTTCATGTATATGTGTTTCTGCAAAACGCCAGCACTCTCGGTAACCGGCCATGCCCGCCCGTTCAGCGCCGATAATGACGGTACAATTCTGGGCGAAGGCATTGGCATGCTCGTGATCAAGCGCCTCTCTGACGCTGAGCGCGATGGCGACCGTATTTACGCCTGCATCAATGCGGTTGGCAGTTCGAGCGACGGCAAGGGCAAAGCTATCTATGCGCCCAGTCCAGAAGGCCAGAAAAAAGCTCTGGTGCGCGCCTATGAAATGGCGGCAATAACCCCGCGCGACGTCAGTCTGATAGAAGCACACGGAACCGGCACCAACGCCGGCGATGAAGTTGAAACCTCAGCGCTGAAAGATATCTATGGTGCCGCCGAGAACGGGCGGCCCTGGTGTGCGCTCGGCTCGGTTAAATCACAGATCGGCCATACCAAAGCGGCAGCCGGCTCAGCCGGTATGATTAAAGCAGCCCTTGCGCTTTATCACAAGGTGATTCCGCCAACCATCAAGATATCGCAGCCGGCACCAGGCGTC
>MFYY01000111.1 GCA_001787855.1 Candidatus Riflebacteria bacterium GWC2_50_8
CCCCTTGACTCGATACATTTCAGTCGACTGCTTGACATGGCCCGTCAGAACCGTCTTTACTCGCTCGACCGGCTGAATACAATGCTGAGCCAGCCAACGATGATTCAGGAAGAGATGCGGTTTCAGGCGCACAGCATGTTTGAATTCTGGTCGGGAAAATACGGTAAAGATGCTCCAATTGCGCTTCTTAAAAGTATCATGCGCAAACCGGGTGAGTTTAACCGAAAGTTTCGTGAACACTATGGCGTAAGCCTGAATGATGCCTACAATGCCTATCGTGAGTATGTCTGTTACAAATGTAACGAGTTCAAGGAACAGGCGGAGTCGCAGGTTCTCGAGATAGAAGACCGTGAAATTGGCGGGCACTTTTTCAGGTCTCTGCGCAATGTTTCGCCTGATGAGCGGGTATGGGTCTCGTCGCGGCGCTACAGCACTGAAACCTACGACCTGTTTTATCAGAAGGGCGACAAAAAGCCGGTGGTATTGCTTAAGAACGTGCACCCGCTGTTGCTGGTGGACGAATTCAGCCGCGAGATCTATATTGGCAAATACACTGTGAATAGTTTGCGGCAGCGCAGCCTGGGATTGTATTCGGTCACTCCGGAAGGCCGTAGTCGCTGCCTGGTCAACGCCAAAGGCAGTTTTAAGCCTCTTGGCAAGCAGTTTGGCCGCATTTTTTACACATCGATTACCAGTGGTATCACCCGGGTGATGTCGGTTGACCCGGAATTCAAGAATTCGACACAGGTCGAATACACTTTTCCGCTGGCCGTTCACCCGCTCGATCTGGCGTTGAGCAAATCATGTCGCGAACTGTTTTATACCGTCGAGACCTCTGATTTTAAAAAGCGCCTGATTGTCGTCTCAATTAAAGACGATGATCGTGAAGAAAAGGCGATAGAACTGTATGCTTCAGCAGGCGACATTGGGAGTCTGCAGTTTGCCGAAGATAAGATCTGGTTTGCCGCTGAGAAAGATTTTTATACCCGGCAGCTTTTTTCTCTCGATCTCGCTGGCTTTGTTCTCGAAAAATGGACTCAGCTGCCCGGAGGCGTCTGGGATATCAATTTCAGCAACGATAAGATTGAGCTGATTACCCTTAATCGCGGTGAATTCTGGAAGACCTCTATTTCGAGCCAGACTCCCGGTTATAAGGCAGAGCAGATTGTGAGCCCGATTGAGGTCGAAACCCCGAAACTCAACCTGGTGCGTGGCGAAAAGTATCGCAGCGAATTTCACACCAGTTACTGGAAACCTCTTATGTCTGAAGACGAAGAAGGTTATGTATTTGGTATTTACAGTTATCGAACCGACCGTCTTGGCCGCAGTAACATTGTAATAGCGCCGCAATATGGTATTGAGAGCAAGAACTGGGGCTATATGGGCGTGATCATGCAGCGATTTGGTCTGATCAAGACGACTGCATCTGTTGTTGACACGGTCAGAGAGAAGTCTTATCTCGATCAGGATTATTTTGAGCGCAGCAAGGCCAAGGTGATTGATATCCAGTATCCACTGACGCTTTCGACCACGGTCTCTGTCGGTATGGATCTCACCGAACGCAGTATTTCAAAGTATCCGGAGCCAACTGTCAAGCCTTTGCCGACTGTCGGCAAAGATAATTCTATTTACGCTCGGATTAATCATCGAGCACTAAGAACAGAGCCATACTACGAAGTTTTTCCGCGCAAAGGGCGAACGGTTACTGCTTCTTACAAGCGTGGCAACGAGATCTTTGATGGCGAAATGAATTATGACAGCATGTCTTTGCGCTGGAATGAACATTTTCCGCTCAATCGCAACTGGGTGTTGACTGCGCGCACCGTGCTCGCTGAAGACGACAAGGAAGACGGTATCAGACGACCCGACGACCTCAGCCTTGGCGGCACCGACTTTATGCGGGCTTACGACAGTTCATATAAATATGGCGATTCTCTGCGGGCATTTGCGCTGCATCTTGGCCGTCCCGTCCGCGTCAAGTTTCCCCGGTTCCTCAGCTGGGTTTACAACGAATTCATGATTGCCGAGCTGTTCTGGGAGATGGGCGATGTTAAGAATCAGGGAAGCTTCGACTGGCGCTACGATTGCGGGCTTGAATTGCGCAGCCAGTTGCTGCTGTTCAAGCGGATTCCTTTGATTGTGCGAGTAGGCTATGCCAAGCAGAATGGTTATGATGAGAGCAATACTTATTTTGCCGTAGATGTTTCAGACCTGTCTGATTTTCTATGATGAGACCCGCAATGAAAAATATTATACTGGCTGTTTTCGCGATCCTATGTGTAACGACAGGTTCGCCGTTACATGGTTTTGATCTGCAGGCGCAGTTTAAGGAAAGTGCACGTCAGGCATTTGCCAGGATGACTAAGCAGGTCAGCGTTGCTGAGCTGGGCAAGCTGCCGGAAGGCCTTGAAATAATAGAAGGTGCTACTTATCGGGGCTTAAGGATTCATCAGGGCAAGCTCGAAATGCGTGTGCATACATGGACTGATGAGACTGGCCTTCTCGATAACTACAAACTGGCCGAAGAAAAAGGCCAGAAGATTGTTGCTGCCGTGAACGGCACTTTCTACCATAGTCGCGGCATACTGGGTTCGATAGTCAGCGATGGCAGCATCCCGGCACGTGTTCGCCAGTCCCCCGGCACGCTGTCGCGTAGTTTTGTTGCTTCTTTTCGGGGAGAGAAAAACCGCCAGACCTGGTATCTTGGCGAGACAAGTCTTTCTGGCAACGAGCTGCTGAGATTAGGCTTTAAAGAGCGCGGCTGGTTTAATGTGCCGCAGGTTCTGGCCAGTCACTGTGATAATCTTGTGGGTGGCGGCGGCTGGATTCTTCGGGACCGCAAAGACGTTCACATGGAAGCTTATGAGCGCCAGCGCTTTCGCTTTGCCAAAGCCGACCAGAGCAGCCGAAAAACTGTAGTTGCCCAGGACACAGAGCGAAATCTGTATTTTCTAGTGTTTGAGACTGGTAACACTTTTCATCAGGTCGCTCGCACTCTGGTTAAAGAGCCCGTTTTCGCGAAGGTGCGCGAAGCAATTTTTCTCGATGGTGGTTCTTCATCGGCCATTGTCGTTAAAGGCAAATACCTGGTGGCGCCACTTTACATGGCTGACCGCGCACGCTTTTCGTGCATCCAGATTCTGATCCCCGAGATGGTCTGGTAATCAACCCCTCGACAGGTTAAAAAAAGACAATGGCGTAGGCATTTTAGGCACGATGTGTTTATGCGGCGGCTCAGGCTTGCCCCCGGAGGGTGGCCGACTACGGCCAGATTATCTGGTTTATTCTGATAGATACTGCCATCTGATTACGGAATCAACAAAAGCACTGCGCGGCATACTCGAAAAACTGGGTTTTCAAGTTTCGGCGTAGTTATGTTGCCTGGGGGATTTTAGATAACAAACAAACTGATATTCTCACCTATAAAATCAACCAGCTGGTCTTTGCGGATAAATAGAGTGACCTGCCCGAAAGTCTTTGTCTTGATTTTGCAGCACTTAATCCGTTGTGATATTATACGCAAATGACCTTGCCAGCATCAGACAGAAACAGCGCCAGAACAGGACTAAAGCTTTTGCCGTATGTCATGTTTCTATTACCCATTCTGGTAATTAATTTTGGTTTTCGTTTTCTTGCCAATATTGAGCATTACTGGCAGGAACGCGAGCAGAGCGAGACCGCTCAGCAGGAACTTGAAGCTTTAACTCGCAGTTCAGCTTTTGAGTATCAGCTGGCAAGACAGACCGGCAAATTTTCGGATCTACTCGAAACAGCTATTAAAACGAGTGAGAGCGATGATCAGTTAAAGCAGAAAATTGTAAAGATAAACAGCGAAATATTTTCCTCTCAATTCCCCACTTACAAATTCCATTTATTCAGAAAAAGTCGCCCAGATCGTCCCTCTGAGCTGTTTTTTACGGTTTCACAAAAAGTTGAAAGTAAACGGGGCATGGCGCTGATTTTTGATTACATTCTTGAACAGCACCTTGGCAAGACAATTTCTGCGGAAATGCGCAAGCAAAAAGACAAAATCGCCGAAAGTTACTTCGGCAAGACCGCGCGCAGCGAGGTCTTTGCTACCAGCCAGAGGGGCATAACCACCTATATTATGCACGAAAATGTACCCCACTGGTTTATCTGGGACTACAAAGAGACCGGCAAGAATGAGCTCTGGGGCTATTTTGCGGTCACACGAGTTGAAGAATCCTGCAAAACCGTTGCCAGACAGCTCGCTCTCGCTGAATGTCGCTCAAGAGGCAATGGCCTGGGCGGGTTTGTTTCCCTCATCAATTCTGATTCGCCAGACGTGCTTTCTGAGAATCTGCAGCATTCACAATTATTCAAAGAGTGGCGTGAAAAAGCAATCAGTCCCATCAGAGAAAATCTGGTAAGCTGGCTGGAAAATGGGCCACCAGCCACCACCCAGCTGGGAAACTACAGAGTATACACACACCTGGGCAAAGGTGCAGAGCACTTAAGCATTTTTCTCGCCCCAGTGCCTGAATTAAAACAGATTCCAGCCTGGTTAAAGCTGCTGAACGTGGTTATTATTGCTCTGATTACAATACTCTCAATCAGAGGTCTGTTGCTTAATCGCTGGATTGAAATCGGAATAACCTTGCGTTTCCTTCTGCTTTATTCTCTTGCTGCGACTTTTCCGCTTGGTCTTCTTACTGTTACTGCAGTTGCCTACCAGTATCAATATAATCGTTCGTCTCAGAACCAGACTGCTGCCAACATTGAAAGCTGCCTGAAACTGTTTGAAACTAATAAAATGCAGATACAGGAAACCTACCAGAGCATTTCACGACGACTATTTTCTGATCAACAGCTCGTCAGACTGATAAATGCCCATGGAATAAAAAGTGAGCCGGTAAAACAAAGAATATTAGACTGTTTTAAAGATGGAACCGAACCATTACCCTTGTTAGGTTTTTTTCTTCTCGATCTTTCCGGAAAAGGTCTTGAATTCTACGGAGAAGCAACGCCAGAGCGGTTAAATGATATTGTAAATGTATTCCAGGCTCCGGTAATTCAAAAAATCAGAGATACCTTTGCAGCAGCAAACCCTGGAATTCGACTGCCTGACTACCGGATAACAGAGACTGAGAAACTTGGCGCTCAAGCAATGAAGTCTGTTTCAGGAAAAGATATGTCATTTGAATTTGAAAAACTGCGCAATAACAGCATAATTCAGAAGTCCGGCAATGGTACCGCCAGTCTTATTTACAACTATGTTCCCCTGAAAGATTCGCTTAATGCAGCTCTTTTCATTGCCTGGGATGGCAGCAAACTTTTTGAAAAATCCATAAAAAAAACAATTTCCAGCCTCAGAGGCAGCGCGCCACAGTTTTCATTCATCGCTTTCCGCAATACTCCTCAAGGAATCAAAACATTTTTCAGAGAAAAAGACACGCTGACCGAGGACTGTTTTCTCAATGCCGCCAGAACTGCCGAAACAGCAGCGACTCGTGGAAGCCTAGTTAAGGAACATGTTCAAAACTTTTCGATTGCCGCAATGCCATTCGGGCAGAATTCAGAAATCGTGATCGTTGGCGTTTGTAGCCATGAACAGCTTGACATGGAGAAACAAGCAAGA
>MFYY01000112.1:0-5589 GCA_001787855.1 Candidatus Riflebacteria bacterium GWC2_50_8
AAGCCGGCTGTTGTTTGACGATCTCAAGATTAACTCGCCATTCAACACCTATCTGAATCAAGGTCTACCACCCACGCCCATTGCAAACTTTGGCACTTCAGCCATGAACGCGGTTGCAAAACCTGCTGAAACAGATTATCTTTACTTTGTCTCAGACGGAAACCGCGGGCACAAATTTGCTCGCTCGCTCAGCGAGCATAATCGTTACCGCAGCGAATTCTTCAAGATCCGTAAAAACACCAGGCAGGGCAACCAATGAAACACCTTTCTTCAGCCACTCTAATAATTTTGTCCTGTTTAATACTGCTGAGCAGTTTTGCCGGCGCCGCAGACCAGCAACGGATTATTTCCCTGGTTCCATCGCAGACAGAATTGCTATTTCATCTTGGGCTTGGCGACCTTGTCGTTGGCACCTCAGACTACTGCAATTATCCGGAGGAAGCCCGCAGCAAACCAAGAATTGGTGCGTTGGAGTTAAACATTGAGCGCATCATGTCTCTGCGCCCTACTCTGCTGGTTGACGTCAACAGCATGCACAAGAAATACGCACTGCTGTTTTCTCAGCTGGGCCTGAATTACATGAACTTTACAGTTAATCGTCTCGAACAACTTCCCAAGATGGCAGAAGAACTGACCCGCATCATTGGACAACCGGAAAAGGGCCAGGAATTTGCGGCCGCATGGCGAAAGCAGACAGCCGATCTGATCAATCAACAGACTGCACTCATGCCAAAAGTGTATTTTGAAATCTGGGACACGCCCATGCAGGCTGCAGGTTTCAGCAGCTATATCGGCGACATGATCAAGGCCGCCGGTGGAGAAAACATACTCAGTGACCCGATTGATTTTCCGGTGGTAAACTCAGAAACGATTATACAGGCAGATCCAGATGTAATAATAATCGCCTACCCTCTACCCAGCCTGGATTCGCTGGCAGCCAGACCAGGCTGGAAAAATCTGCGGGCAGTAAAAAACCATCAGATACACGCTCTGGATCAGGATTTATTTATCAGACCAGGGCCACGCAACATTGAAGCACTGCTGCAGCTCAGAAAAATTTTCAGCAGCAGCAGAACTGAAAGATAACCTTCTTATATTCAGTCCAGGGGTTTAACATGAACGGTCGCAAAGTGCTTTTTATAACTGTTCTTCTGACCTTTTTTCATTTTTCAGCTATCAGTTGCCGAAGCGAAACATTGCACGAAAAACTCTGGGTAAAGCTCGCAGTAGCAAGCGATACTGCTGATTTTCGCATCAATCTTCCCGTTGACGGCTGCCTTTCGATAATTTCAGCAGTGCCTGGCCGAAAGCAGAGAGATGTTCTGTGGGGGCCGCGCATCATGAAAAAGGGAACCTATCGCCTGCCTTTGCCGGCGGGTCGGGTAGTAAATCGCTCCGGTGTGATAGAACTGTTCAATATCGAGATTACCAGCAGCCAGCAGACCGGATCGAGAGGAAGCGGCGAACGCCAGTTCAACAACCCTTCAGGACTTGATTTTGATCCGGTAAAAGGCGAAATTCTAGTCGCTGACACCGGCAATGACCGCATAGTCCGGCTGGCGAAAGACGGCAGATTCATTGCCCAGCACGGCGGCTTTGGACTTTCATTTGGCGACCGAAGCGAAGAACGCGAAGACAGTCTTGATGATCCTTACGATGTAGCCGTTGGCGGCTTTTCAAATTTCTATGTATCCGATCACAATAACGAGAGAGTATGCATGTTTGACTCTTATCGCAGCTACAAGGGAACACTTTTTCCGAAGCAGGATGACCGAAAAAATCGTTTGAGCAGGCCGCGCGGTATCAAAGTTGACAGCGAAAACAATGTCTGGGTAGTTGAAGGCCGCGCTGACCGGGTGCTCAAAATTTCGCCATCCGGCGACAAACTGTTTGAGGTTGGCGGTTTCGGCTGGAGTATGCAGCAGCTCAAAGATCCAACCCAGATCGACATCAGCAGCAGTGGCGGCGAAATTTATATTGCCGATCGCGGCAAGGGCAGAATTACCATTTTCGATCGCCTGGGTTCGTTCATCGGCGAGATCAGGGATCATCTCAAATCGCCAGCAGGCGTAGCCGTGGACGAGGACGGACTTATTCTGGTGTGCGATGACCAGACCAACGAACTGGGCCTGTATACACCACAGGGAATACGATTAAATCACCTCGGCGAGTGTGCTGATGGCACGAATTTTCGACGACCGGCGGACATCGCGGTAACAGACAGCGAAATATTTATGGCGGACAGTGGCAATCACAGAATATTGACTTTTAATCGAAAAAAAACCGGTAGCAGTGTAGCTTGGCAAGCAACCCCGGCTGTGTTAGAATAGCGCTTACAAGAATATAAAAGCAGGAGCGCAATCATTGAATCACCGTAAACTTCGAGTATTATGCTGCCTTATCCTGGGCATGTCGCTCTTAATTTCGCAAACTGGCTGCAGCAAGAAAAAGTCGCGCCCTTCAAAGCAGACAGTAAAACTGTCTGAGGCAACAAAAACGATAACGCTGGAAGAACTTATGCCCAAGGCCAAGGCGGTTACCGGCAAATT
Source organism: Candidatus Riflebacteria bacterium GWC2_50_8 (assembly GCA_001787855.1). GTDB lineage: Bacteria > Muiribacteriota > Ozemobacteria > Ozemobacterales > Ozemobacteraceae > Rifleibacterium. The sequence continues at coordinate 2,550 of MFYY01000112.1, forward strand.
CAAGTCACAGGTGCCCGAGCAGGTGCAGAATGAATATATGTATGGCACTCTTGCCGGACAGTATGGAAAATATGATACCGCCGAGAAATACCTGAGAAAAGCACTACGCATGGAACCAATGCTGGTAGATGCGCACCACAATCTCGGCCTGGCCTGCTACAAACAGGGCAGAATCGATGAAGCTATCGCTTCGTGGCGCCGCACTCTCGAACTGGCGCCCAATTATGCAGAGACCTATTACAACCTGGCAATTTTTCTTTTCGATATGGGTCGTGAAGAAGATGGCATTAAAATGCTCAACACGTGCATACGCTATGAAACCTTTCACCTCAAGAGCCGTTATGCGCTGGGTCGCATCATGCAAAGAAAGGGACAGAGCAAAGAAGCGATCAGACATTTTCGCGCCTATCAGAGTCGCGACAAAGGTGATGTTAAAGTGCTGATTGCGCTTGGCGAGCTTTATCTGATCGAAGGGCAGCTTGATGCTTCGCTGAAAGAATTTGAGACTGCTGCCAGGATCGATGACAAAAACCCGAGCGTTCAGTATCAGCTTGGCGTAGCCTATCATCGCCGCGGACTGCTCGATCAGGCGATACTGAATTATCGCCGGGCTACTGAGCTAATGCCTAATCATGTTGATGCCTACATCAACCTTGGTGATATTTATTCAAGCCGGAATGAATTTGCCTCGGCGCTTGCCTCTTACAATACCGCTCTTGCGATCGACCCGACGAACAGTTACGCGTCACGCAAGGCAAAACAGGCAGAAGCTAAGCTTCTGGATAAATAAGCTTGAGACTCTTAAAAAACACTGAACCCAGACGCAAAAAGAACCTCAGTCCAGGCGAGAAGGCGAGACTGGCAATACTGAGCAATCGCCTCAAAGTAACCCGTGAGGAAGCAGAACGACTGTTAAACGGAATAGAAGCCGAAGTAGCTTCTGTTCTCGGCATACCAGTTGCCGCCGTCGATACAGGAACCGAATTTGCCGGCCGCGATCTTGACCTGATCCTGACTATCAACAAACAGAACATACCCCGGAAAAATCAATGAAAAATGTCACAGAATCAATTACGCACTGGGAGTTACTCGAAATCGAAAAACCCGCCCGTTATCTGGGTGGCGAGGTTAATCAGGCCAGAATAAAGTCAAATCCAGATTTACGTGTATGCCTGGTTTTTCCCGATCTTTATGAGCTGGGAATGTCGAATCTCGCGATCAAAATTTTTTATGAGACGCTCAACAATCATCCGCAAATAATGGCTGAACGAGCCTTTTCGCCATGGCCAGATTTCGAAAAGCTGTTGCGAAAAAAGGATCTGCCGCTTTATTCGCTGGAGACCGGCACTCCGCTGCATGATTTCGATGCGCTGCTGATCACATTCCCCTATGAGATGACTTTTACCAACATTCTCAACCTCCTTGATCTCGGCAAAGTTGGCCTGAAATGGCGAGATCGCCAGCAGGGTCCCATGGTTATCGGCGGCGGGCCTTCTGCCTCAAATCCCTTACCGATGGCAATGTTCATGGATGCGATCCTGATTGGCGACGGCGAAGAAGCCATTGTCGAAATCTGCGAATCTCTGATAAAGACGAAAAAGTCCGGGGCTGACCGTTCGGCAGTTCGCAAAGAACTCTCGTCAATTCAGGGTCTATGGGTACCAGAATTTGCCGGACCAGTAAAAAGACGTGTTTTCAAAGGGTTTGCCAGCAGCACACCGCCGATCAAGCCACCAGTTCCTAACGTACAGGCTATTCACAACCGGGCTTCGCTCGAAATATTCCGCGGCTGCATGCAGGGCTGCCGTTTCTGCAACGCCGGTTTTTATTACCGCCCCAAGCGTGAACGCCCGGTAGAAAGCCTGGTAGACTATGCCAGGCAACTGCTGCATAATACCGGTGAGGAGTCATTAGGTCTGCTTTCTCTCTCGACATCAGATTATTGCCGACTCAACGAACTCTTAATCGCGCTTGATCAACAGAAACTTTATCCTGAGCAGAACATTTCGATTCCATCGCTGCGCATGAACGAGAGCACGATGAATCTGCTTGATTCAACTCCCCAGATTCGCAAGGGCGGCCTGACTTTTGCGCCAGAAGCCGGCAGTCAGCGTCTTCGCAACGTAATTAACAAGAACATAACCGAAGAGGACATTATCAGTGTAATGCGCTCTACCAGTGGCTCTGACTACCGCACCGTCAAGCTTTATTTCATGATGGGGCTGCCTTTCGAAACAGACGAAGATATCGATGCTATAGTCGACCTGGTAAAGCGCCTCGAGGCCATAGGCCGCACCTGCCGGCCACGCAAACAAATTTCGTTGAGTCTTTCCGGCTTTGTGCCAAAGCCATTTACTCCATTTCAATGGGCCGCCCAGGCTGACATGGCTGAACTCCGCCGCAAGCGACTGATTGTCACCCGTGGCCTCGAGCGTGGTGGCAGCAAGGTTTCCTGGCGCGAAGAATATCTGTGCCTGCTTGAATCTGTGCTTTCCCGGGGCGACGAACGGATAGGCGAACTGGTATTGAAAGCCTGGCAGCTAGGCTGCCGCTTTGATGGCTGGCACGAACACTTTCTGCGGGACAAATGGGAACAGGCATTCGCCGAAACTGGAATCGACTCCGCGCAGTATCTGAAAGAGCGTCAGGTCAGTGATACGCTGCCCTGGGATTTCATTGACTTTCAGACACCACGCGCCTACCTCGAAAAAGAGTATCAGCTGGCCGCAGCCGCAGCCCGGGAGGAAACAAATGAATCAGCCAGCTGAATGCAAAACCCGGATTAATTACAGCAAGACCCGCCAGGCACGCTATATTGCGCACCTAGACACCATAGACGTTATCTGCAAGGCCTTGCGCCGGTTACAACTATCATATGCAGTCACACAGGGCTGCCACGTCAGACCCAAAATATCGTTTGGACCACCGCTGCCACTGGGACATGCCAGTTACTGCGAGTATTTCGTGATCACCCTTAACCAGGAACCTGACAGCGAGTGGCTAAAAAATGCGCTCAACAATGAACTGCCGCAAGGCATGG
>MFYY01000112.1:5613-8427 GCA_001787855.1 Candidatus Riflebacteria bacterium GWC2_50_8
GTGCAATACAAACTGTATTTTCGATCGTCAGCAACAGCCGAACAGGCGCAGGCCTATCTGCTCAACCCAAATTCGTCATTTACAGTGCAGCGAAAAGGGCAGAGCAAAAGTTATGTTCTCGGCACGGCTGTCCAAAAAGCTGAATTGACCGGGCAGGGCGACAGCTGGCTGCTGACCGCCGAATTTGTGCAGGGCATCGCAGACGTGCCCTCAGTATCGAAGATCGCTACGGCCCTGGCCGAGCATCTGGGAATTTCCAGAGATGATTTTTATCTGCTGGAAAGAACTTCATTAAAAGAACTTTGAACAGGAGACAGACCAATTGAGTCGTAAAATATTAGTAGAAATAGGCCCCTACGAATCACGGGGCGCAATAATTGAGAATGGCAAGCTCTGTGAGCTGCTTTATGAAATTCAGGACAGCGAAAAAATAGTAGGCTGCATATACAAGGGACGGGTAGCTAATGTTGTGGCCGGCACGCAAAGCGCCTTTGTCGACATAGGCATTCACAAGGATGCCTATCTGACGCTCACCGGCGTTGACGGCGGCGACAGTGATGACGACCTCAAGGATATCTATCGCAGCCCGATTCAGGACATGCTGAAAGTTGGGCAGGATGTAATACTGCAGATTCTTAAAGAGCCAACTCCAACCAAAGGTCCACGCTCAACCATGACCATCTCTTTCCCGGGGCGATACCTGGTTTTCATGCCAAAAATCGACCATATCGGGGTTTCACGGCGAATTCAGCATGATCGTGAACGTGACCGCCTCAGAGCTGTTGGCCGAAGAATAGCGCCCAAAGGTGGCGGCGTCGTTTTTCGCACCGCCTCGGAAGGCCTCGAAGAAAGCGTTCTAAAAGCCGACCTCGACCTGCTAGTCAAGATGTGGAACAAGGTCGAAAAGAAGATCAACAGTTCGCCGCCGCGCACCATGCTGCATCGTGATATTCCGCTCACCATGAAGCTTGCGCGCGACTTTTTCTCTGATGATGTTGAAGAAATGATCATTGACTCAGAAGAAGCCTATCGCTCAATCATGGAAGACTGTGAGTTCTTAACACCGCTGCAACGTGCTTCAATGGAGCTTTACAAAGGCAAAGAACCGCTCTTCGAAAAGTTCGGCATCGAGAAAGAAATCGAGCGGGCGCTTGCGCGCAAACTCTGGCTCGAGTCAGGCGGCTATCTCTTCTTCGACAAGACCGAAGCCATGCATTGCATCGATGTTAACAGCGGTCGCTTTTCGGGCGGCTCTGATCTCGAAGAGACGGTATTCAGGGTTAATCTTGAAGCTGCCCGGGAAATCGCCAGACAGATAAGGTTGCGCAATCTCTCGGGTATGATAATAATTGATTTTATCGACATGGAAGCGCCATCGCACCGGGCGCAGGTGCTTAAGACACTGCGCGAGCATTTCAAAGGCGACCGCAACAAACCAAACATACTTGATTTCTCTGAACTGGGCCTGGTTCAGATGACGAGAAGGCGCACGGCATCGAGTCTTGACGAAATTCGCAAGGAAGTATGCCCCTGCTGCCAGGGAGCCGGCAAGATTATTTCAGCTGCCAACATCGCCAACAGCATTCGCAAGCAGTTGAGTGATGAAGTCAGGCGCTATCAGACCGATAAGTTCATCATAAACGCACATCGCATGGTGATCGATCTGTTGCGGGGTCGCGACAGTCTTGAGTTGAAAGAACTTGAGCGGGCAACAGCATGCAAGCTGATTTTAAAGCCGCAGAATGGTCTTGACATAGAAACATGGAAGATCGAACCAGTCCTGGAGCGGACCAGCAAAAAACCAGAAAGGCCGCAACGACGCGACAGAAATTTTGATCGCAATAGAAGACCTGAGCAGGAAACTGCTGTTATTGAAGGAGATCCTGGTGTTGATGAAGCTAAGGCGGAGGTCGAACAACCGGCAACCGACGACAACTTTGATGCGCCAGCCGACGACAACGAGCTGTAAACCAGGCGACAGGGGGGGGGAATAATGCGAGTCAAAACTTATGCACTGCTGACGCTGATTCTGACATTGTTTGTGCCGGTGCTTGAGGCAGTAGAGCTTAAATACAAGTTTCTGCCCGGCAGCACATACGAATATGATTACACGGTCACCGAATCTTCAAAGGTCGCGGCATTCAAAACGAACTCAACTCGCAGTCCGGTCAAAACCTCCCAGAAGTTTACTCTGCGCGCCATAGACTTTCAGGAAGGCTCCTATATAATTGACGTAATTGGTTCGGGTGGCACTTTTCGCAGATACATTCGCGAAAATGGTGCTTTATCCGGGGCCCCCGGCGAGACCGGCCAGTCAGTGCCGTTTTTGCTGACGTTTCCAGCGGGCGACTGGAAGGTTTCGGAACGGCATCAGATACAGCAGACACTGACAGCGGGAGCGACTTCGCTGCCGGCAACCTGGAACATGATGCTGAAGTCAGTAGACAATGACAAACAAACCGCAGAAATACTTTTCAACTGCACATTTAAGCTGCCAGAAGACCGTCTGCGCCGAAAAGAGTTCGCCATGAAAGGGCGGGCGATTTTCAATTACGAACAGGGCGTTCTGCAGCAGGCAGAATGGGTAAGCACTTATCGCTTTGTGTTCAGCAACCGTGAAGTCGCTGTTGGTCGAGAACTGTGGCTGTTTGAGCATCAGAACGCCAGTTCCCTGACCCTGGCAGCCAACAAGGACTAGAAAACATGAGCAAGTTAAACAGCCCGCATCGTAAGGTCTACGCAATAATACTGGCTACAACGTTTTTTGCACTGGTTCTGACGGCATTATCAGCTCAAAACGGGCGAGTGTTCGAT
>MFYY01000113.1 GCA_001787855.1 Candidatus Riflebacteria bacterium GWC2_50_8
TGCCATACAGCCCGGCCGCCAAACCGGTTGCAAAGACAGTAGAGCCAAAAGCGATCAGCTTGAAAGTGAGATCGTCAAGACGCGCCAGTGGCGGAAAGAAAAAGACCGCGCGCAACCGGTTCTTGCGTTTGAGACGGCGGACAACATACAGGTAAGTGCCCGACGAAACGGCGGCAATAAGAAAAAAGCATTCGCCAAGTATCGCCAGCAACATGTGCAGGGCGAACCAGCCATGCGCGAAATGCCCGCCAGCCAGCTTGCCATCGGCAAAAATAGAGCAGAGCATGAAAGCAAAACTTACCGGCAGTGTGAAAATGCTGAAGAAGCTTTCTTTGAGCACCCGTTCAATAGCGGCAGTGCATAAGGCCAGACACAGCGCGCCAACAACGAACAGGGTGCGATAATGCAAAAAACTGTCGCCGAGCATAAAGATCTCGACGGCCAGAACAGCGTTGCAAACGAGACCGAGCCAGAACGACATATTGGCATGCAGAGGCAGCAAACGACCGGCCACCCTTTCCTTAACGCGAAAGAAGGTTGCCAGCGCATAAGCAAGCAGAATTGAAGCAACAAGAACCTGCATGGTGCAAAAAGCTTAACACAATAAAACACTCAGTACCAGTCATATACTGAGATTTTTTAGCTTGACACAAACGACGCAAAAACGTACGCTTATTACAGGAGAAAATTAGATATGACAGTAATCAATGTGACCGAGGCGCGGGCAAAGCTTTACAACCTTATTGACGAAACCAATTCGTCACACCGCCCCATTGTGATTACCGGCAAGCGTGGCAATGCAGTTCTTATATCAGAAGAAGACTGGAACTCCATCGAAGAAACTCTCTATCTTCTCTCACTTCCAGGAATGAGGGAATCAATCAAAAAGGGTCTTGCTGAGGACCTCGATAAATGCTCAGAGGATCTGGACTGGTGAGCTGGAAGCTGGTTTTCACGAAACAGGCCCAGAAAGACGCAAAAAAGCTGGCGGCTTCAGGACTTAAAGCAAAAGCATGCGAGTTGCTCGAAATTATAAAAAATAACCCGCTGCAAATACCGCCACCCTTTGAAAAGCTGGTCGGCGACCTGACCGGCGCAATTTCACGAAGAATTAATGTGCAGCACCGCCTAGTTTACCAGATTTACCAGAAAGAGCGAACCATAAAAATTATACGCCTCTGGACTCACTATGAATAATCGCCGCATTGATTCAGCAAACTGGCAGCAATCTGCGAAAATCGGCAAAATCACCCACATCCTGTGAGCGACAGCGGATGAACGGGTTATTTACTTCTCGAACTTGTAGCGGTGATCGTGAACCGAGAGATTACCGTTGAGGTGGCGGGTCGGCTGGTGGCAAACATTGCAGTTGGTGCCCGGCGACTCTTCGGGGTGGTCGAGTTTGTCAGTGTGACAGGTAAGACAATACTGATTGTGCGTCAGAAATTCCGCTGAATCGGCGGTTTTGACGTTACGGAAATTCTGGCAATAATCGCAGGTCAGGCCGCTGGCGAGAAACAGGCGCGACTGGAGAAATTCCCACTGCCGGCGGCGGTCTTCGTAAGTCTCGTCACCAACAAAGTTTTCAAAAGACTGGCCAGGCTTTGGTGTCAGGCCTGAGAAAAATTTTGTCAGGTCTTCGCCGGGGCGATAACCAACCGGAAAATGGTATTGCCCGCTGTTGTCAATGCCTGAGGTATGGCATGAAACGCAAATCATTTCCTGGCGGTCGGCCGGCAACTTTTTTATCGACATGATGTATTCAGGCGAGCCGGTGCGCACATGGTTGACTCCGGGGCCGTGACAGGCTTCACAGCCGACTCCAGCTTCGGCAAAGCTGTCGTTTTCGGCAGAAAAACCGGTGGTGTGGCAGCCAGCGCATTGTTTTAGCCAGTAGCGCGAACGCCAGCCATAGTCGTTAACCGGCAGCCATTTTTTTTCGCGGATATCCCAGATTTTGGGCAGAACAACGAGAGTTCCGCTGGCTTCAGTGACAAAGCGATGCACGTAATGCGAGCCCAGCACCCAGGCGATTTTTTCGCGCGGCACGCCAAGCTCTTCGACCGGAATCTCGTCCTGGTTGTCGACATGCCTGAACCTGCGGGTCATACGGGCATGCGGCGTGAGTTTCCATTGATCGTAAATGTCGAGGTGACAGGCCTTACAAGATTCAGATCCGGCAAAATTGCGATTGTCGAAGGCTTTTGGGCTGTGCAGGCTGCCACTGAACACTTCGGTGCCCGGAGCATGACACTTGGCACAGAGCTGCCCTTCGCTGTTCGTGTGGTTAAGGAGATAGGTGCTAAAATTATCTTTAACAGCCGGACTGATCGCCAGCGGCGCCCATGGCTCTGAGGCCAGCGCAGCGGCATGAGGTGAATGGCAGGTCAGACAGCTCATATACTGGCCATCTTCCAGCGGCAGATCAGTGTTGTTGTCAACTTTTATACCGGTAGGGTGCAGCGTCATCGCTTCCATTGAATGACAGCTGACACACCATTGGCCGGCGCCACGCTTGAGACGTCGATCAACCTGGGGCTTGGCAGAGGTATGAGAACCGGAGGCCGTTTCAGGAGGCAGGTAATGACAGATAAAACAGCCGGCCTCTTCGGCCAGCTTCTGGTGGTCTTTGCTGCGCGACTGCGCAACGGCCACTGATGCCAGACAGACCTGCAGCAGAACACAAGCTACTGCGACTTTAAAAACTGCAATGCGATTGCTTCGTTGGCGCTGCCGCCTCGTAATGACAGATTGGCCGATTTTGCCGGAGTTGTTATCAGTTGTTGTCATTGCCGATTTCGATATCTTTGAGAATGTCTTCGATCTGAGCGGCAATTTGTGGTGAGCCCAGCTTGTCCTGATCAATTGAGGCCCGTAACTTGCGCAACCTGACGAAGCGCTGACGGTATTTGTCCTGCAGTTCGTTCACGGCTTCGCACAGAACCTGCCCTTCGTCACCCTCGCGCAGGCGCAGCGAAGACTGATCAAGTTTTCCCGACGAGATGCGGCGCAGATGACCGGCGACCTTGAACATCGGTCCGATCAGACGGTGCGAAATAAAGACTGTGATAATCAGCAGAAAAACGCTTATCAAAAGGAAACTCAAGCTGTTAGTCACAATTATGGCAGGTTTGAGAATCTCCCAGGTCGATCTCAGGCGATTATGCGCCGAAAGAAAGCCTTCCTGAATATTCTTGCTGGTGATCTGATAAAGAAAATAACCATGCAGAATCGACCCGACAAAGACCACCAGCGACATGAACGCCACCAGTCTGATCTGATAAGACGGCAGTATCAGATAGTGCTTTCTTGAATGCTTGTCCATGCGAACTCCCTTACTGACTTGAATCTGCAGCATCCGGCCGGCTTATCTGGCAACGCGTCTGCAGAACTGGATTAACCCAAAAATCAACAGTGTTTCTCAACTCAACTATATACTTCATCAGGCGCCGTCGGCGCAACTCCCGCAACTGCAATTCGCGCTCAGCCTTCGCCTGCTGCGCCGGATCTATCTTCGGGCGGCTGACGACAGCATAGAGATGCACGCCGGATTCATCGACAAAGCCCTGTGTCAACACTTCCGGTTCGAGAGTCAGCAGTTTTGCAAATACATTTTCAGGGAAGTCGCCAGCCTTTTTCCAGCCAATATCGCCGCCGACGCCGCGATAGAGAGAACGGCTCCAGCTCGCGTTCAGATCAGCAAAAGACACACCTTCAGCCTGTTCAGCAAATACCTGCTGCGCTTCTTCGACGCTGGCAACCAGAATGGTCTTGAGATGCAGACGCTCTTCTTGCGCAGGAACACTAACCTTTATCGCCTGCAGATCTGCCGGATGATACTGCGCGTCGGCGATTTCACGGCGAGCGGCAGCAGCAAGCTCTTCGATCAGAAAAACCGCGCGCGCGAGCGTTTCCTTGTCATCGCCTTTTTTTAAGGCAACATCAAAAACCGAAACTTTTCTGATAAACTCGGGGCGACGGTCAAGGCCAAGCTTTCTACCACCTTCTGCAAAAAGCAGAGTCTCAAAAAATTCCGATGCAAACACTGCGTTATCAAGCCTCTTCGCCTTGACGCCAGAAATACCCTGGATATGCTTGAGTTCTTCCAGCGTGATCGTGGTCTGACCGACCTTCATGGCGAGATCCTTGCGGCCCAGTAGATAGTCAAAATCAATATGTAGAAAAAACAGCACCAGTAGAAAGGTCAAAGCTAACAGAGTGCCTATTACAGAGAAAATCATGCGCTTGGAAACCAGTATCATGTGATGATCATCTATTAGAGTTTTCGATTCAAACATATCAGTGGCCTTCACACGTACAGGGCGCAGATGCTGGCGGCTGAGACATCTGCTGGAAATCTGCAAAAAACTTTTCGATATCAAGCGGGCCCTGGTGCGACCACGCTATTTTGCCGTCAGGATCGACAATAAACACTGACGGAGTCATGACAACGCCCCATTTATCAGCAGTCTCAAAAGAATCGGAAGCGACGCGTTCCATCAAAACTGGCTGTTTAAGCTCACGCAACTTACAGAAATTGACCAGAGCTTTCTGCATACGCTCGGTGTCGAGCGAAACAAAATAAGCCTTGAGCCCGGTTTCGCCGATCTCAGCCAGCTTAGCCTGAACTACCGGCATTTCTTCGATGCATGAATGGCAGAACAGCGACCAGAAAAACACCATGTTCCACTGTCCGCCTGCTGGAAACTGGTGTGCAATGTTATCGGTTGCATTGAGAGTGCTTATCGGCGCATTCTGGCCGGGTGAAAGTAACTTTGTCGAACTGGCCGGTTCACTGGCCGACAGCAGCAAGACACTGCCGACAAAAAACAGCAAAAATAATGAGTTCAGCAAAGTTTTCGCAGCCAGCATTCCCCGCTTATAAGCTGTCCTCCGACTATAGTTTTGATTTGATGGCAAGTTCGATCTCCTTTTCACTTTCGGGGGCATAACCCAGGTGGTCGTAAAGCACCTTGCCCTGCCGATTTACCATTACTGTCCGCGGCAGCACGGTTATGTTATAGCTTCTGATCAGCGCGCTCTGCTCGTCAATGGCCAGCATATAGGGAATCTGCTGCGGAAACTTTTTAACAAAACGCTGAATTTTAGCTGGCGGGTAACCAGGCGGATGAATTCCGATTATTGTCATTTCGTTTTTAAGCTCTTCGTGAAGTTTTATTATAAAAGGTATTTCTTCGATACAGGTGCCGCAGGTCACCGACCAGAACACCAGCAGCAAAGGTTTTTCGGTAAACTGGCCAGCCAGTCTGAACTTTTGCCCCGAAACATTCGACAGCGTAACCCCTTCGAGCGACGACAGACTGCCCGGCTCAGAATCAGGAATAAAGAGATATATCAGCGGAAAGCTGAATATGGCAATAAGCAGCAGTATCAATTGGTTGCGATTCATTAACTGCTACTATACCGCAAATCAGGCAAAATTTTAACATTTTTTTGGGCACAGAGCAGGGCAAACGCAAACCTTATTCAGATACCAAGGACTTTTGCGAGGTAATCCTGATTCAGACAAGCTCTGAGAAATTTTCTATT
>MFYY01000114.1 GCA_001787855.1 Candidatus Riflebacteria bacterium GWC2_50_8
GAAACCCACCTCGGCTGGGCTGCTGAAAAGCAGAACCGCCGCTACTGCACATCTATTTTCAACAAAGGCCGCCAGATCGACGGTGTTGAAATTAAGAACGAAGAATTCGTTATGAAGCAGCTGAAAGAAACCTACGATAAAGACCCGCTCAAGCTCGTCGATATGGAAGGCAAAACCACTCTTTATGACGGCCGCTCCGGTGAACCCTTCCACAAGAAGGTCATGGTCGGTATTATCTATATCCTCAAACTCGCTCACCTGGTTGACGACAAAATGCATGCCCGCTCAACCGGACCATACAGCCTGGTTACCCAGCAACCGCTCGGTGGTAAGGCTCAGTTCGGTGGTCAGCGCTTCGGAGAAATGGAAGTGTGGGCTCTTGAAGCTTATGGTGCCGCTCACGTTCTCCAGGAAATTCTTACCGTTAAGTCCGATGACGTAGAAGGCCGCGTTCAGGTTTACGAAACCATTATCAAGGGCCGCACCATTATGAAGCCTGGTATTCCAGAATCATTCAAGGTTGTAGTCTCTGAACTCCAGAGCCTTGGCCTGCAGGTCGACCTCAAAAAAGACGCCAAAGAAGTTCAGATCGACGAGGGTGGCGAACGCATAATGGTTGCTGACACCGAAGAAGACTGGATGGAAGAAGCTTCTGATGACGTCGAAGACGATATCATCGGCGCCGAACCCGGCGAAGAAGCCGATGAAGAAGACGAAGAAGAAGAGACTGAAGATGAAGAATAAGCCCGATTTCGGTATAAGCATAAGGAAGGAGACATTTTAACATGTTAGATATGGACAAATTTGATGCGATGCAAATCAGCATTGCCTCTCCCGAAAAGATCAGATCATGGTCTTACGGCGAGGTCAAAAAACCCGAAACCATCAACTACCGAACGCACAAACCGGAACGCGACGGGCTCTTCTGCGAGAGAATTTTTGGTCCCCAGAAGGACTGGGAGTGTTTCTGCGGAAAATACAAGAGCATTCGCTATCGCGGCATTATTTGTGAACGATGTAACGTCGAAATAACCAAGGCAGCCGTGCGCCGCGAGCGCATGGGCCATATTCAGCTGGTAACTCCGGTTGGACACATCTGGTATTCAAAAGGCAGTCCGAACTATATCGCCCTTTTGCTCGATATCTCAGCCAGAGATCTCGAAAAGGTGCTGTATTTTCAGAGCTATATCGTAATTGACCCGGGTAACCTGCCGCTTTCCAAAAAGCAGCTCCTGCCGGAAGAAGGAACAGCCGGTGAAATGGGTTATCGCGAACTGCGCGAAAAATACGGTGACATGTTCACCGCCAAAATGGGCGCCGAGGCGGTCAAAGAACTGCTGGCCGAAATCGACCTGCCGAAGCTGGAAAGAGACCTTTCTGAGCAGCTCAAGACCTCTACTGGCACCAAACGAACTCACCTGCTCAAGCGCATTGAGCTGGTAAAGATGTTTGCCCGCTCAGTGAGCCGCCCGGAATGGATGATTCTTGACGTAATACCAGTAATTCCGCCGGATCTGCGCCCGATGGTTCAGCTCGACGGTGGCCGTTTCGCCACTTCCGATCTTAACGATCTCTATCGCCGAGTTATCAACCGCAACAACCGCCTGAAAAGGCTGATCAAGCTGCAGGCTCCTGATATCATTATCAAGAACGAAAAGCGCATGCTGCAGGAAGCTGTTAACGCGCTGATTGACAATGGTCGCCGTGGCAAGCTGGTAACTGGTCCGAATAATCGCCCGCTCAAGTCTCTTACTGACATGCTCAAGGGTAAACAGGGCCGCTTCAGACAGAATCTGCTTGGTAAACGCGTTGACTATTCAGGCCGCTCGGTTATCGTTGTTGGCCCGACTCTCAAGCTGCACCAGGCCGGTCTGCCCAAGAAAATGGCACTCGAACTGTTCAAGCCTTTTGTTATGAATCGTTTGCAGCAGGTTGGCCTTGCCGCCAATATCAAGAGCGCCAAGAAGATGATCGAACGCGAACGCAATGAAGTATGGGATGTTCTTGAAGAAGTAATCAAGCATCATCCGATTATGCTTAACCGCGCTCCGACTCTGCATCGCCTCGGTATTCAGGCTTTTGAACCAGTTCTTATCGAAGGCAAAGCTATTCAGATTCACCCTCTGGTCTGCGCTGCATACAACGCCGACTTCGACGGTGACCAGATGGCCGTTCATGTACCGCTGATGCTCGATGCTCAGATTGAAGCCAGAATGCTCATGCTTTCGAGCAACAACATTCTAAAGCCAGCTGATGGCCTGCCGATTTCTGCCCCCAGCCAGGATATGACCATTGGCCTGTTCTATCTGACCATTGAAAAGCCTGAAGGTGAAGGCTACCAGACTAACGAAATCAAACTCAGCAAGGGCTCAACGTGGGAAAAAATGCTTCTCAACGAAGGGCGCCCTTATAATTTCAAGCTTGCCCAGGAAGTATCTGAAAAGCTGCCGGCAGGAACTGTAATTGATTCAACCGAAACTGTAGATTTGATTAAAAAAGCCAAAGCCGAAAGCATCACTGTATTTCGTTCACCTGTTTTCCACAGCATGGGCGAAGCGGTTAATGCTTATGAAACTGGTAAATACAACCTGCTCTGGCCGATTTATCTCAAGCGTAGCGAAGTTGACAAAAACTTCAAGGAAGACGAAAAGGGCACGGTCAGAGACCATTACATTCGCACTACCATTGGCAGAGTTATCTTCAACGACAATCTGCCCGAAGGATTCCCTTATCAGAATATCCAGATCAAGAAGGGCAATGTTTCGACCCTTATCAAGCGCATGTTCAACGAATATTCGCTGACCATCGTCGGTGAAGTTCTCGACAGGCTGAAAACTCTCGGATTCAAGTTCGCAACTGTCAGCGGTCTTACCATCTCTATCGTAGACATGATCGACCCGCCGAAAAAGAAAGAGATTCTTGAGCAGGCCGATAAAAAGGTCTTCAAGATCCGCGAACGCTGGGAAAAGGGTGAAATCACCCGTGATGAACGCAAACAGGGCGAAGTTGACGTATGGACAAAAGCAACCGAAGACGTTACCGACGACTTGTTGCAGAAGTTTGAGTCAACCGCTCATCTTGGCGAATTCAACCCGGTTTACATGATGGCGTTTTCAGGAGCGAGAGGTAACATGCAGCAGATTCGTCAGCTGGCCGCAATGCGTGGTCTTATGTCGAATCCGCGCGGCGACATTCTTGCCTTTCCGATTAAATCTAACTTCCGCGAAGGTCTGAACCAGTCAGAATACTTCATCTCAACATACGGCGCCAGAAAAGGTCTTGTTGATACCGCGCTGCGCACTGCTGACTCGGGATACCTCACCCGCCGTCTCGTCGATGTTGCACAGGACGTTGTTATCACCATTCCAGATTGCGGCACTGAACTTGGCGTTGAAGTATCGCCGATCAGGCAGAACAGAACTTCGAACAACATAATGATCGACGACATTGTAGTGCCGATTCGCTACCGCATTGCCGGTCGTGTTCTGGCCAAGCCAATTACTCACCCAGCCACCGGAGAAGTAGTCACTATTGAATACGATGGCAAAAAGATTAAACTTGACGGCGGTCTCTACTGCACAGACGATATAGCGGCCGAAGTTGAAAGTCATTGCGAATTCCCGATTCCGATCGATGAAATCAAGCTCGATATGATCTGCGCGGAGCAGCTCATTGACCCGAAAACCAACCGTATTATTGTCAGGCCCGATCGCCCGATTAATGAATACGTTCTTGAACGCGTTCGTGATTCAGGTTTTCCTGAGCTCAAGATCCGCAGTAAAATCCTCATGCGTTCACCACTTGCCTGCCGCTCAAAGGTTGGCATCTGTCAGCGCTGCTATGGCGCCGACCTTGCTACCGGCAAAGTCGTCGACATTGGCGAAGCTGTAGGTATTATCGCGGCCCAGTCGATCGGTGAACCTGGAACGCAGCTGACAATGAGAACCTTCCACCTTGGTGGTGTTGCTCTGGCTCAGCGCTCATATATCAAGTCGCGAAGCACTGGTACGGCCAAATTTGATTCTCTCAAACTGGCCAAGATTTCCGACCGCTCTAAGTTCGAAATTGGCTCAGGTACTGAAACCTTTGACAAGAGCGAATTTGGTTCAAGCATCAAAACTGTTGTAGTCGGTGGCCATCTCATTATTGAGGGCAAGAATAACCGCAAAGACCGCGTTCATATCCCGGTTGGCTCAGAAATGCGCGTAGAGCCGGGCGAAAAGGTCACTCCAGGTAAAGCGGTCGCTGAATATAACCCCAATAACATCGTTACTGGTTACACTGGCGAAGTTATCTTTGAAGGAATTGAGCAGAAAGACGGTATGGTTGTTTCTGAATCCGGTATCATCAGAATCCTTACTCAGGACTTTGATCCGGTCAGCAAAGACTTCATCATCGAAGACTACAAAATTCCTCAGGGCGCTACTCTCAGGGTCGAAGACAATGAAATAATTCATGCCGGCAACCTGCTGGCAGAAATCTCGGCACAGTCACATGCAGCAATCGCGCGCATGGATGGTATTGCCAGATTCGAAAACATTCGCGTCAAGAACAAACAGGTTATCAGTGATAACGGTATGGTCTTTATCTTCCCGGTTGGCGAAAAGCACGGCGAACGCAAAGAATACAGCCTGCCCAAGGGTGTTAAAGAAGCCAAAGAAGCTGCTATCAAAAATGCCGGTCTGATTCTTAACGTTAAGAATGGTGATGAAGTATATCCGAGCCAGAAGCTTCTTTCAGTTATCTCCGAAGTCGACGGCACAGTGTCTCTAACTGCCGGCGGCACCAAGATTTCTGTTTCCAAGGAAGCTGAAGAAGAATACGAATTCAAGGGCGAAATGGCTGCTGCCATTGATGAACAGAACAAGATGCTCTCTCTCATCGCCCCGATTTCAGGTCTGGTAAGAGTAATCAATGAAAAGAGCGCAGCAAACAAGACTCTCGATCGCAAACGCGTTATCGTTAAGAACGAGATCGAATATCCAGTTCCGCGTGGCGTAATTCTTCGCCCCAAAGAAAACTGCAAGATAGCAAACGGTGGCGATGTTGCCGAAAATGGCGAACTTACTACCAAGCTGTTCATTCAGGCTGAAATCGATGGCGTTGTCGAGATAACCAAGATCAGCTCAGAGACTCGTATTCATCTGATTACCGATGACATCGACACGATCCGAAATGCTACTCTGGCCAGAGCCGCTATTAACCGTGAAACCGATGATGTCATTGCCGATAGTGGCAGCGTTATCGATGACGACCTGTTCGCAATTATCGATGAGAATCGTGCTGCTGTGCGCGAAGTCTATATCGTAAAAGGTGAGCAGAAAGCGGTTAACGTTATTGGCGAAGACGATATCAAGGTTCAGTATCCGGTTCCGCATGGCGCAACCA
>MFYY01000115.1:0-1327 GCA_001787855.1 Candidatus Riflebacteria bacterium GWC2_50_8
CGGTGGCTGCCGCTCTGCCGGGTGGTGCTTCTCTTGATTGTCTGCTGCCTCTTTTAAAGGATAAATACAGTCGGGTGGTTGCCAACGCTCTTCTTGCCCTCTATCGATTGAACCGGGTCGACATTATTCCTGAGCTCAGAATAATGCTTGGCAAGGGCAGGGAATCGTTCAAAAGAAGCGCGCTTTATGTCATATCGCAGCTGCGCGAGCCAATTCTCGTGCCAATTCTTGAAAAGATGCTGCATGACCACAATCCTCGTGTGCGCGACAGCGCTTTTGCAATTCTGAACGATTACGCAGATGGCCGCGTGAGCGGAGCGGTAGTTCTTCTTCAGGATGTAAAAAAGCAGATAGAGCTTGAGAAGGGCAAGGACAAGTTTTTTGAGAACAGTCTCGATAAGGTTTTTGCCGGCGTACTGCGCATGTTGCGTTCTGTTGGCGGCGATTCAACCAATGAGGCAGAGCGCAAAATTTTTGAGCGCAACCCGCAGGCAGAAAAGCAGTCTCTTTTGCAGCTCGGGCAAAAGTGTCTGCAGAACAAGATTGCCGATGACAGGACCATCGAGTCGATAACCGCAATCGACGCTGAAATCAAACACATTGCCGAGCTCATCAAGACAGCCGGGCTTGAGAATTCAGATGGCAACCTGTCAGAAGAGGCACGTCAGAAATCAGAGCAGGAGCTTTTAAAGATAGAACAGCAAAGTCTTATGGCTCGCCGCGAGTCGGTTCTGACCTTTCTTGCTTTCGAGGTTTACAGCAATCGCGCGCATCTCGATGCACGGTCAGCTTCTCTGCTGATGTCTGATATTGGCAGGGTCGACGCCAACATCTGTTCCTACATTCCACAACATGGTTTTTCAATGCTGCCAGATGAGACCGCCGCTGTCAGCGAATATTTTGACGTTGCGATGCGCCTCTATCAAAAGCACGTTGCCGCATTTTCAATTTATACCCTGATGCAATTCGCTCGCTGGGTGGCAATTTTTTTCGTGCTGGCTTTTGTTTTTGGCGTGTTCTCTGCTATGAGCCAGATTGTTGCGGGTCTTTTCGCGCTGATTTTCCTGCCGTATCTTGCTTACAAAACTCTTGGAATAATGGTCGAATGGAAGATCAACATCGCCCTGATGGTTGACGACGGCATTCATGGCCGTGGCTACAACAAGGAGCGGGTCCGCGACAAGGCCGACGAGCTGTATTTGAACGTGTTTTCAAGTTCTCTTAAAAAGCATTTGATGTTGGGATTGTGGTTCTTTCTGGCAATGATCATGAGTGGCACTATTTTGGCTGCAGGCCGGGTTACCAGTAACTACACTATTGTATCAGA
>MFYY01000115.1:1363-3458 GCA_001787855.1 Candidatus Riflebacteria bacterium GWC2_50_8
TCTGCTGGTCGAGTCGGCTGCCATTCTTGAGCCCGGTCAGGATGCGTTTGCAACTGCTGAGTCGCTGTTTTTACGCGATAAAATGAAGCTGGCAACCCTGTTCATTTTTTCGACCTTCATCATTCAGCTGGTTACCGGCACTTCGGTTGAAATCGTTAATCTTGTCAGCGGAACGCTGCCGGTATTTGTCGGCGGTCTGCTGATCATAGCCGTCAGCTTTATTTCAGACATGTGTCTGGCGCCCATTGTGTTCTCAACGCTGTGTATTTACACTCTGGTGAATGTTAAAAAAGTACGCTGAATCCCGGCCGGACTATTTTTATTTCTGGGAAATGGCCTGAGCAGAGCTGGTGCCGAGAATGTTTTTGTGCAGGTGCGCGAAAACGAAGCCGGCAACAAAGCCGCCAATATGAGCGTCAAAAGCAACGTTAGCGCTCATTGCGCCTGTTTTGGTCATTGATAGAAGGTTGAGCACGAGATATAGGCCGAGAACCAGAACAGCCGGCACATCGAGACGCCTGATGAAAAACCAGACCGGGCAAAAATAGCTGGTAACCCGATGTCTCGGGAAAAGAACAATATATGCCCCCATAACGGCACTGACCGCGCCGCTGGCACCAACCAGGGGAATGTGTGACCCGGAATTAAGGTAAGCATGAACCAGACTCGAAAATACGCCGGTAACCACGTAAAATACCATAAAAAGCGGCGCTCCGAAGCGCTCTTCCACGTTGTCTGAAAAAATCCAGAAAAACCAGATGTTGGTCAGCAGGTGCATCATTCCCGCGTGTATAAAGATGCATGACAGAGGCATCAGCCATATCCAGAGGCGTGACGAATGCAACAGCAGAAGATTATAGGTTTCGCGTTCAGGTGTGCCGGTTGCCGATTCTTCTGCCTTGATCAGGTCATTGTCATCCATGTGCAGCTCGGCAGGGCCGATCTGGTACTCTGGATTGCCGGCAAAAAAGACTTTGGGCACCATGCCGTGCCGGTGCACAAAATGCGTTTCTCTTACTTTGCTTTCCTGCGAGAAACCAAGCGACAGCTGATGTAGCTGCACAAGAAAACACAGCCCGATAATCAAGTAGCTGATTATCGGGACAATCTTTACCGGCGCGTTATTCTGATCATGCAGCGGAAAAAACATCTATAACCAATCCTTTAAAGGTTTTGCTTCCGTCTATCTCGTGCTCGTGCTCGTAATCGTAATCGTGGCCACATGGATGTGGTCATACTCGGCCGCCACGGGAACGGAACGGCCAAGTGTAATTGCCCGCTCTGTGTAGCTTCAGCGAAGCAGGGTAGCGATTACAAAAACAGCTCTGATCTGGTCATTACGTCTCTCGCAAAATTTGTTCAAAGGCGCGGCAGATATTCTCTGCCGCGCCCGCTGTTGTTTGTCAGCCGGCCAGGCCTGAATGGCGTAGAAGTGCTGCGGTAGTGGCATCGCGTCCCCGGAACATTCTGTACACTTCTGTCGGATGCTTGCTGCCGCCAAGAGCGAGAACAGTATCGCGGTATTTGCGGCCGAGTTCCCTGAGTGCGTTTTCGTTGTCGAATCCGGCTTCTTCAAACGCGGCAAATGCGTCAGAACTGAGAACTTCGGCCCATTTATAGCTGTAATATCCTGCCGCGTAGCCGCCGGCAAAGATGTGCGAGAAGCTGCACAGAAATCTTTCATGCTCATAAGGCGGCATGACCGAAGTCTCGGTCGCTATGCGCCGGGCGGCTTCAAAGGGTGTTTCTTTGCCGTTCAGGTCGAAATAATGGTGCAGATGGATATCTATCCTGCCGAACTCGATCTGGCGCAACATTGCTGAGCCGGCCCGGAAATTCTTGGCAGCCTTGATTTTTTCAAACAGATCTTCGGGCAGGTTAGCACCAGTCTCATAATGGCGTGCCATGCCCATAAGAGTCGGTTTGTTGTAACACCAGTTTTCCATGAACTGACTGGCGAGCTCGACGGCATCCCATTCGACGCCGTTGATTCCGGCTGCTTCAGCTTCATCGATAACGGTAAGCATGCCCTGAATACCGTGACCAAATTCATGAAACAGTGTGCTGACTTCGTTAAAGCTCATCAGTGAAGGCT
>MFYY01000115.1:3477-8956 GCA_001787855.1 Candidatus Riflebacteria bacterium GWC2_50_8
ACCGCGCCGTCAATTATACGTCGGCCAAAACATTCGTTCATCCAGGCGCCACCGCGCTTTTCGGCTGGTCGCGAATAGGGGTCGAGATAAAAATGCGCGAGCATTTTGCCTTTTTCGTCTTTGATGTCGAAGAAATCGACTTCTTCGTGCCATCTGGGCACGCTCTTGTCGTTGGATTTGGTGATGCTTATGCCAAAAATCCGCTCGGCCAGACTGAATAGTCCATCAAGAACGCGGGGCAGCGGGAAATACGGGCGCAACTGGTCGTCAGTAAAGTCATAAAGCTTTTCGCGAAGTCGCTCTGCCCAGAAGGGAGTGTCCCAGTGGCGCAGCTGATCAGTCTGTCCGGATTCTGTTGCGATTTTCTGCAGATCTTTCAGCTCTTTTTCGGCGAAAGACCGGGCTGCTGATTCGAGTTCAGCAAACATTTTTTCGACGGCAGCAACATCTGGCGCCATTTTATTGTCAAGGCTGAGTTCGGCAAAGGTCTTGAAACCAAGAATCTGTGCCTGTTCTCGGCGCAGTTTGAGCAGTTCATCGATAATCCCGGAGTTGTCAAACTTGCCGCTGGAAGCGCGGGTAACTGTCTGATGATATACTTCGCGGCGGTGCTCGCGGTTGCGGCTGTGCTGCACGAATGGCCCTGAACTGGGGTAATCAAGCGTTATGCGCCAGGGGCCATTTTCGGGGTCAGCTTTCTGGCCCTTCTCGCCCTTTTCTTTGGCCCATGACTGTGCGGCCAGCTGTTTGAGGTTATTCGGCCAGCCTTCAGTGTCGGCTTTATTGGTGATTATCAGCTCGTAGGCCTTGGTAGCGTCGAGCACGTTGTTCGAAAAATCTGTGCCTATTTTTGAAATGCGGTTGGCTATCTCGTTAAAACGCTCTTTTGCTGCGCCTTCAAGACCAACGCCGGCGTGTTCTGCTGCTTTGATTTTCTTTTCAATGATTCTTTTCCGGGCATCATTAAGCGTTTCATACTCGGCGCTGGCACGGAGCTGTTTCAGGCCTTCATAAATCGGCTTGCTCTGTGACATGCGCAGGCTGAAGTTGATGACCTTTGGCATGACTTCCTGATGAGCTTTGCGCAGATCGTCTGAATTCTTGACGCTTATCAGATGGTTAACCACGCCCCAGGTGTATTCAAAGGGCGTATCGAGATCTTCAAGCGGCTTGCACAGACCGTCCCAGGTTGGAACGATGTGGGCTTCAATTTCTTTAAGACGGTTTTCGATTTCGCTGAGTGTCGCATCCATGGCCGGAACAACGTGCTCTGCGCTGATCTTTTCGAACATTGGCAGTCCGCTGCGTGCCATCAGTGGATTCTGGGCTGGTGATATCATTGTCATTTCCTTTCCGTATGGAGGCTGTGAATTTGTATCCATATTAGAATTTTTGCAGCAAAATGACAAACAAAAAGTGTTGTACAAAATCTGACCGGTCATTTTTTGTCTTAAGCAATAAATGGTTTTTGTTACCGGCTTTGGCAATAGCATACAAGCTGGAATCTGCGATTTAGGATATGAACAGCGTTAATATCTGCCAGAAAATGTGTCAATTATACGATTTGCTGAACACGGGTAAAATTTCTGCCAGCTCGTCATAAATAACTATTTTGTCGGTGATTACTGAGGATTCTTCTCAATTACTATTCAGGGTAAATTAAGATTATATAGACCAAAATCAGAGGAACAGAGGTTTTACTGTCATCGGTTCTAGCTGGGAGTTTTACTCTTGTTTGAGTGAGACTTTGTTCGTTGTCAATTTGTTGTAAAGGGTAAACCATGAATAAAGAAATGGCTGAATCAGCCGTTCTGTCGCGAGAAAATGAGAAAGCTCAGATTGAAAAAGATGAAATTGAAATCGAGAGCAGAAAAACCCTGCTCATAACAGTGCCTCTGCAGGACGCGATATTCAACAGCGCCAACTTTTCGAGTATCGCCACTGATGAAAAAGGGGTAATTCAGATTTTCAACGTCGGAGCCGAGCGTATGCTTGGTTATACCGCCGCTGAAGTAACTAACAAAATCACTCCGGCCGACATTTCTGACCCACAGGAAGTTATATCAAGAGCCAAAGCTCTGAGCCTGGAACTTGATACCGATATTACTCCCGGTTTCGAGGCCCTGGTTTTCAAGGCCTCTCGTGGTATTGAGGATATCTATGAGCTTACCTACATTCGAAAAGATGGCAGCCGGTTTCCGGCAGTTGTCTCGGTAACCGCGCTGCGCGATGCTAAGGGCGAAATTATCGGCTATCTATTGATTGGTACCGATAACACCGCGCGTAAGCGGGCAGAAGACGCCTTGCAGGAAGCTGGAGCCTTACAGGATGCTATTTTTAACAGCGCCAATTTTTCAAGTATCGCTACCGACGAAAAGGGTGTTATCCAGATTTTTAATGTCGGTGCCGAGCGCATGCTGGGGTACACGGCTGTCGAAGTTATGAACAAGATTACTCCTGCCGACATTTCTGATCCTCAGGAAGTGATTATGCGCGCGCGAACTTTAAGCGCCGAACTGGGGACAACAATTACCGCAGGTTTCGAGGCATTGGTTTTCAAGGCCTCGCGCGGGATTGAAGATATTTATGAGCTTACCTATATTCGTAAAGATGGCAGCCGCTTTCCGGCAGTCGTATCAGTAACGGCACTGCGCGATGCGCAAAGTGCAATTATCGGCTATCTGTTAATCGGCACTGATAACACCGCGCGCAAGCAGATCGAGGCCGATCAGAAATTATTGTCGCAGAGACTGCGCGATAACCAGTTTTACACGCGCTCCCTGTTCGAGTCAAATGTTGATGCCCTTATTACTACAGATCTGGCGGGTATTATCACAGATGCCAACAAGCAGATGGGTAAATTGACTGGTTGCACCCGCGATGAACTTATCGGCGCACCTTTCAAGAATTACTTTACCGATCCTGATTGTGCCGAAATGGGCATCAAAATGGCATTGAGTAAGAATACCATCACCAATTACGAGTTGATCGCGCGTGGCAGGGATGGTCTGGAAACCGAGGTTTCATTCAATGCTTCGACTTTTTATGACAGAGACCGCCGACTGCAGGGCGTCATTGCTTCTGCGCGCGATATTTCTGAAAGTAAACGACTCGATCGAGTCTTAAAAGAAAAAAATTCCGAGCTGGAAGAAGCTCGCAGAGCCGCTGAACAAGCAAGCCGGGCCAAGAGCGACTTTGTCGCCAACGTCAGTCACGAAATTCGGACTCCGCTGAGCGCAATTATAGGATTTGCTGGACTTGCCTTAAAAACAGAGCTAAATCCAAAACAGATAGATTACCTTAGAAAAATTCATCTTTCCGGGTTGAATCTGCTTGGCATCATCAACGATATTCTGGATTTCTCGAAGATCGAGGCTGGCAAACTCAAGATGGAAGCGATCGAATTCCGGCTGGATGAAGTAATAACCAACCTGGTTGCCATCGTTGAGCCGCTAACCCTGGAAAAGAACCTTAAAATTGTTCTTAATATTCCAGCAGATGTGCCAACGCCACTGATTGGCGATCCCATGCGCCTTTCTCAGGTTCTCACCAACCTGGTAAGTAATGCCATCAAGTTTACTCGCCATGGTGAGATTGAGTTAAGCTTGTCGCACCGAAAGCTCAGTGAAAATACCCTTGAACTTCATTTTGTTGTGCGTGACACCGGCATTGGCATGACCCCGGATCAGGTTGCCGGACTCTTTCGACCCTTTACCCAGGCGGATCTTTCAACAACCAGAAAATTCGGAGGTACTGGCCTTGGCCTGACTATCAGCAAAAGTCTTATTGAATTGATGTCTGGTGGGATCAGCATAACAAGCGAGTTTGGTAAGGGCACAAAAGTTGATTTCACATCAATCTACAAGTTCAATGAAATTACCAGATCCGAGGGCATGTTTCCTGCCACTCTTCAGCACCTGCGTATGCTTGTTCTGGAAACAAATCCAGCGATGCAGTCATGGTTTCGCAATTTTTCGGCAAAAGCTCAGTTCACAATAGATGTGGTAGATTCTGCTTTGGAGGCACTGGTTGCCGTTGAAAGCAAATGTAAGGATGAAGCTTACGATCTGATTCTAGTTGACAGCCAGGGCATCGAAGGTGGAGTTATCACTCTTTTTCAGCGGCTCCAGCAGATTTTTGCCAAGAAAGGCGAAGCCAGGTTTATTCTGGTAACAGATCCTCTTGAAGAGTCTCTGCGCGAGAGGGCTTCCAGTTTTAAAGTTTCTGAATTTCTGCTAAGCCCCATCAACTCGTCGTCGCTTACCAATTCCATAATCAACATCTTCGCGCCTTTGTCTCATAATGCAGAAGAAACCATATCGGGCAGTTCTGATGAACTTCAATTTGCCGGTCTCAAAGTGCTGCTTGTCGAAGACAATGCCATGAATCAGCAGATTGCCACTGAGCTGCTCAGCAGTGTCGGCATTGAAGTGAGATTAGCCGGCAATGGCCGTGAAGCTGTTGAATTATTGGCCAGTGAATCAGGCGCTCCGAAAATTGATGCCATACTGATGGACATTCAGATGCCTGAAATGGATGGTTATGAGGCTACCCGGCTCATTCGCCAGTTGCCCAGTTTTGCCAGAATTCCGATTATTGCCATGACCGCGCATGCCATGGCCGAAGAGCGCGAAAAAGTTGTCAAGGCTGGCATGAATGATCATATCTCCAAACCGATTATTCCAAGAAATCTGTTTCGAACTCTCTATCACTGGGCCAGACCTGGTATGACCTTGAAAGAAATGGCTGCTGATAAACTTAAAGATGGCCAGAGGGTTCTCCCATCGCTACCCGGGGTTAATTTTAAAGAAGGGCTGGAAAGAGTTGCGAACAATTTCGAGACTTATTTGAGGCTCCTCAGGGAATTCCCGGTCAGCCAGAAGACTGAAATCGAAACGATCGAGCAGGCTCTTGCCAAAAAAGATTTCCAGACGGCGAGAAACTGTATTCACACAATTAAGGGAATTGCCGGTAACCTTTCCATCACTGATGTTTACCAGACTTCTGTGGCCTTTGAAATGGCTCTGATCGGTACGGAATGGAAAGAGGCCGGCCGTTTGTTTGAAATATTCAAGTCCGCCTTCAATGAATTCTCAGCAGCAATAGAATCTATGATTATGCCCCCTGAGGCCTGTCCTGCTCCTAAGACAATGTTATTACCCAGGGTACTTGAACTTCTCGGGGAAATAAAGCAGAAATTACTCGCCAATAGTCCTCTGGCTCGCCATGGACTTGAGGAACTGGTTGCCGGCTTTGCGTTCCCGGAAGATTGCGCGGTTGATTTTAAAAACATGGAGAGCGCAATCGGGCAGTTTGATTTCGAACAGGCGCTGCAGATACTTGCTTCAATCGAAGCAAAATTGAAAGGAGAGGGAAAAATATGACGATTGCTCAAAAAGAGACGATCCTTGTCGTTGATGATGTTGCCGGAAATCTTGAAATCATGTCGAATATTTTGTCGGCAGACTATGATCTCAAG
>MFYY01000115.1:9006-13153 GCA_001787855.1 Candidatus Riflebacteria bacterium GWC2_50_8
GGCAAAAAGGCTTTGGAAATAGCATGTATGGCGCCATTGCCATCTCTCATTCTGCTTGATGTCATAATGCCGTCAATGGACGGTTTCGAGACATGCCGCAGACTTAAAGCAGATCCGCTGTGCCAGTCTGTTCCTGTGATTTTTGTTTCTACCCAGACTGATATGATAGATGAAACAATGGGTTTTTCCGTAGGAGGAGTAGATTACATAAGCAAGCCGGTCAGCCCGCCGATTGTTCGGGCGCGCGTAAAAACCCACCTTGCTCTATACAATCAAAACCGCATTCTGGAAAGAAAGGTAATCGAAAGAACCCTTGAGCTGATGCAAACAAGAGACGTGGCAATTCTTGCAATTACCTCTCTGGCCGAAACCCGTGATAGTGAAACCGGTGAGCATATCAAGAGGACCCAGCATTACATACGGCTTCTGGCGCAGTATGTGAAGAAAAATCCCCGGTTTTCCATGCATCTTGACGATGAGACAATTGAGCTGCTTTATAAATCAGCACCGCTGCACGATGTTGGTAAAATCGGCATCCGTGATGCCATATTGCTCAAGCCAGGTGCACTGACACCGGATGAGTTTACCATCATGAAAACTCATACCACTATTGGCCGGGATACCATCAACAAAAGCATTGATGAGATAAACCTCGAAAATGTTTCTTCGTTTCTGCAGATTGGTCGTGAAATAGCCAGCTCGCATCACGAAAAATGGGATGGTTCAGGCTACCCTATGGGCTTGCTGGGAGAAGAAATTCCTTTGTCTGGCCGATTGATGGCCATTTGTGACGTCTACGATGCCCTTGTCAGCAAGCGGGTATACAAGGATGCGTTTCCTCATGAAAAGGCTGTAGAAATAATTCTCGAAGGTCGTGGCAAGCATTTTGACCCCGATCTGGTTGACGCCTTTCTTGATTTAAACAGCAAGTTCTATGATATCGCCTCGGGCAAAACCTGATCTGACTGGCAAGGCTTTCTAACAATTGTCGGCGAAGACTGCATATTGCATCTGGAGGAAACCATGGCTAATGATGGCAAAGAAACGATTTTGATTGTTGATGATGTTGCCGCGAATCTCGAAATTGTTTCGAGTATTTTGCTGCCACACTATTCGGTCATGGCGGTAAAGAGCGGCAAAAAAGCCCTGGAAGTCATGCAGGCTTCTACGCTTCCCGATCTGATTCTACTTGATGTAGTCATGCCCGAAATGAACGGTTTCGAAGTGTGCCGTCATATTAAAGCAGACCCTCGGACAAGCGCGGTTCCCGTAATTTTTGTTTCTTCGCAGACTGAAGAGGTTGATGAAGCAACCGGGTTTGCCGCCGGAGGAGTTGATTACATCAGCAAGCCTGTCAGTCCCAGAATAGTTCTGGCCAGGGTAAAGACTCATCTGGCGCTCTCTGCTGCTAATCGTGAGTTGCAGATGCAGAATAAGCACCTTCAGGCAAACATCAATCTGCTCGAACAGATTGAACAGATTGCCAGGCATGATTTAAAAAGTCCGCTGACCATTTTCATGGGCGCCTCTGACTACATGGGGCATGATAAGAATCTGAACGCCGATCAGCTTGGTTTTCTCAAAGTTCTTCATGAGGCCGCTTTAAAGATGCTCAACATGATCGATCGTTCTCTCGATCTGTTTAAAATGGAGAGAGGGCAATACAAGGTCATACCGGTTGCTGTTGATGTGGTAAAGCTAGTTCACCAGGTCTGCGCTGAGCTTGAAGGCCTGAAAAGAGCAAATTCGGTTGAGTGTCTTGTTATTCTCAAGAACTATAACCCAATTTCCCAGGGATCATACCCGATACACAGTGAAGAGAATCTGCTGTCGGCGATAGTTTCTAATCTGTTGAAAAACGCCATTGAAGCGTCATCCGCCGGTGAAAGGGTAACTATTACTCTGTATGAGCAAAATCCTTATCTTATTGAAATCCGTAATCAGGGCGTGATTCCCGATGAAATAAGATCGCGATTTTTTGAACGCTATGTGACACATGGAAAGAAAAAAGGCACCGGGCTGGGCGGATATTCGGCCAGGCTGGCTGCGCGAACTCTCGGCGGTGACATCAGCTTTACAACCAGCACTGAAACCGGCACTATCATCACGGTGTCTATTCCTCATCAGGTGGCGGACGATAAGACTGCAAGCGAACATGAGGGGGTAAAGAGTTGAAAGTATTAATTGTCGAAGATAATGCCGCTATTCGAGGCATGATGGAAAAAACGGTGCAGCGTGCCGGTTACGAAACTTTAAGCGCTCCGGATGGCGCACAGGGACTGAAGCTCTTCAAGGAGTTTCAGCCGGAACTGATTTTTTCTGATATAAATATGCCAATTATGACCGGCCTTGAAATGCTGGAAAAAATACGAAACATAGATACCAACTGTTTGTTCATAATAATTTCAACACTTGATTCTCCTGAATATATTTTGCAGGCGCTACGCTTGAAAGCTAATGATTATCTGGTAAAGCCTGCACTGGGTAAGAAACTGACTGATCTGCTCGAAAAATACGCCGATATAATTGCCGGCCGGACGAAAACCCGGGAAGTGCTTGGCATGATCTACAGCATGACTCTTGGCATGAAAATAGGCAATAATCTCGGGCTGGTCAGCAAAATTGTCGACCGCCTGATGCTGGAAACCGAACAGGTTATTGCGCCGGATGATCGTATTGGAGTTCATCTCGGCCTTTTTGAAATGCTTACCAACTCAATTGAACATGGCAGTCTCGAAATTTCCTACGAAGAAAAGTCCGAGGCAATGGAAAGCGAGGTTCAGACCTGGAAGAGCTTTTTACAGCAGCGCTACCAGAACCCATTATATGCCAGTCGCGAGGTTTGCCTTGAATACCAGCTGGGCAAAGAATGCTGTGAATGGCTGATTACCGATCAGGGGCCTGGTTTCGACTGGAAAAGCATTCCAGACCCGGATGATCCCGAAAACCTTCTGTCATCGCATGGGCGCGGTGTTATGCTGGCGACCATGCAGTTTGACGAAATCACCTATATCGGCAAAGGCAATCAGGTTCGTCTTGTAAAAAAACTTTCCTGAAACCTCGCAGAAAAAGCGACTAAACATTTTATGGAACGGGTATCGTAATTATACTCGTGTTGAAAACGACAGCGCCGGAGCCCCCTGTACCAGCTGCGGCCAGCAATCTTCCTTCTACGTTTGAACCACCGTTGACCGTTATCGAAACATTGGCCATTATGTTGCCCTTAAAGACGGTGGTTGTGTTGAGTGTTGCCGAACTGCCGACCTGCCAGTAAATGTTGCTGGCCTTGGCATTGTTGATCAGGATAACCTTGCGACCGACCGCCACGGTGAGTGTTGTAGGCATCTGAAAGATGAAGACAGAGTTTTCGTTGCCGCGGGCATCTAGAGTCAGATCGCCTGAGGTAATATCAAACGAGTCACCGGTTTTATAGAGACCGGGATAAAAGGTTTTGCCGCCAAGATCCTTTGTTGCCAATGTTTCAACGTTGGTCGCCTTGGCTTTAGCAGTGTCATAGGCTACTCTCAAGTCCGTTATTGCATCGACTATGGGTTGGTCTGTCGCCGAATAGATGTTTCCGTTTATCTCACTCTTTGTCAGAGTTATCGAAGTCAATGCAGCTGGACTCACGCCAACATCTCCATTGATCTCACTGCCAGCTACGCCAGAAATTGCTGTCGAGGCCATAAGCGCGAATGAACTGGACCTGC
The DNA here is from genome assembly GCA_001787855.1 of Candidatus Riflebacteria bacterium GWC2_50_8. Taxonomy (GTDB): domain Bacteria; phylum Muiribacteriota; class Ozemobacteria; order Ozemobacterales; family Ozemobacteraceae; genus Rifleibacterium. The sequence goes on from MFYY01000115.1 coordinate 12,717, forward strand.
CGAGAACCGGCTCTGACTGACCAGTTGTAAAGGTCCAGACCTTGGCAGTTGCCAGCTGGTTGCCGGCCAGATCTTTAGCCTGAGTGTCGATTGTCGCTGTAAATAATGTATTGTCAGCAAGATCGCTGCCCGGTGTAAATTTTGCAATTTTGTCAACATAGGTCACGACGCCGGCAACCGGCGTTAAGCCCGGGCCGGTTAGTGTAAAGGTAACTTTGGGGGTCGTTTGAAAAATGGTTGCGGAGTCCATGTCTTCGTCGAAAGTTACTGTTATAGCTTCTTTGCAGCCGATATCCTGCGCTCCGTTAATCGGGTAAACCGAAGTTATCTGTGGTGCGGTGGTATCAGGTTCTGCACCGGTGGTGAAACTCCACGATTTTATCGCCGCGAGAGCATTGCCGGCCAGATCTCTGACTCCGGTCGTAATCTGCGTCGTG
>MFYY01000115.1:13242-14876 GCA_001787855.1 Candidatus Riflebacteria bacterium GWC2_50_8
ATTCAGCCGCGACGCTTGTATTAATCGCCACGCCGGTAGCGGCGTTCAACGGGTTGGTAGACGTCACTTGCGGCGCGGTGGTATCAGGTTCTGCACCAGTGGTGAAACTCCAGGATTTCAATGCGCCCAGTTCGTTGCCGGCAAGATCTTCAACTGCTGTGTTTATTTCGGCAACATAGGTTGTCGAGTACGCGAGAGAACTTGCTGGTTTGAATGTTGCAGTTTTAGCTGTTGAATCATAGGTTACCGTGCCGTCAATAAACACTCCGCCAAGCTTTCTCACCGTAAAATTTGCTGTGGTAATCGTTGCCGAGTTCATGCTTTCGCTGAAAGATGCAACAATGCTTTTGTTGATGGCTACGTTGACCGCCGTATTAAACGGGTCAGTAGAGGTCACGGTCGGAGCGACAATGTCGGGCGCAGCACCGGTTACGAAGCTCCAGGTTTTGGCTGTTGCCATGGCATTGCCCGCCAGATCTTTTACCCCGACGGTAATGTTGGCAACATAGGTCGTCGAATTTTTGAGCAGGATTGCTGGTTTAAAGGCCGCAGTCGTGCTGGTATGAGTTACCGCACCGGTAATAAGTGCTCCACCAAGTTCTCTAACTGTAAAGGTCGTGCTGGTAAGTGTTGCAGAATCCATATCTTCGCTGAAGTTCGCAGTTATAATTTTGTTAGTGGCTACGGCTGTGGCAGCATCAACCGGATCTACCGTTGTAACGGTCGGTGCGGCAATATCAGGCGCTGCACCAGTGGTGAAACTCCAGGTTTTTACCATCGCCATTGCATTGCCGGCAGTGTCTTTGACTCCGGTGGTAATTCTGGCTGTATAAACTTTCGAGTTGCCAAGCACAGCAGCAGGTTTAAAGGTTGCAGTTGTACCGACATAGGTGACCGTTCCGACAACAGTCGCTCCGCCCGGATCGGTAAGAGTGAATGTCGTGTTGGTAATAGTTGCAGGATTCATGTTTTCGTTGAATACAGCCGCCACCGACTTGTTGGTCGGCACGTCTATTTCTCCATCTGCCGGACTGGTCGAAGTAACGGTCGGTGCGACAAGGTCAGGCGCCGCGATGGTCGTGAACCTCCATGTCTTTGCCACCGCTATTGTATTTCCCGCCAGGTCTTCAACTGCTGTGGTCAGATTGGCGACATAGGTTGTCGAGTTCGCGAGAGAGCTTGCTGGTTTGAATGTTGCAGCCTTCGTTGTTGAATCATAGGTTATAGTGCCGTCAATAAACGCTCCGTCAAGCTTTCTCACCGTAAAATTGGCTGTGGTAATTGTTGCTGAGTTCATGCTTTCACTGAAAAATGCAACGATGTTTTTGTTGGTAGCCACGTTGACAGCTGTATTAAATGGGTCAGTAGAGGTCACGGTCGGTGCAACAATATCAGGCGTCGCGCCGGTTACAAAACTCCAGGTTTTGGCTGATGCCATGGCATTGCCCGCCAGGTCTTTTACCCCGACGGTAATGTTGGCAACATAGGTTGTCGAATTTTTGAGCAGGATTGCTGGTTTAAAGACCGCAGTCGTGCTGGTATTGGTTACCGTACCGGCAATAAGTGCTCCACCAAGTTCTCTAACCGTAAAGGTCGTGTTGGTAAGTGTTGCAGAATCCATGTCTTCGCTGAAG
>MFYY01000116.1:0-284 GCA_001787855.1 Candidatus Riflebacteria bacterium GWC2_50_8
AAAGGGTCTCATCGACGACGCCATTCTGTCATGGCGCAAGGTTGTCGAACTGGCCCCCAATGATGTTGACGCGCACAACAACCTTGGTATCGCCTATTTTCAGAAGAACATGTTTGACCAGGCCATCTCTGAGTGGGAAGACGCGATCAGAATCACGCCAGAGAACGGCGAGCTCTATAACAAGCTGGGTATCGCCTACATCAAGCTCGAACTGTTTGACAAAGCCGTCGAATGCTGGGAAAAGGCACTCAAATACAAGCCTGAAGACGCTGACATTCTCTCTA
>MFYY01000116.1:302-1421 GCA_001787855.1 Candidatus Riflebacteria bacterium GWC2_50_8
CATCGAGATCTGGAAAAGAGTCATCAAATACAACCCACAGGACTCAGAAGCCCGCAACAAGCTTGGCATCGCTTATTACAACAAGGGGATGTATGATCAGGCCATCGATCTCTGGAAAAAAGCAATCGAGCTTAACCCGAAAGACGCGGCTGCCTACTACAATATCGGCACTGAAGAATTTGAGAAAGGCCGCATTAACGAAGCAATCACCGCTTACATGAAGGTTCTTGAGATCGACCCGAAATTCATTCAGGTCTATTACAATCTCGCGGTGATCTACGCCCGCAAGCGCCAGTTCAGAGATGCCGTCGACGCTGCCAGAAGGTTCCTTAATCACACTCCGACCGGTGTTGAAGCTGATAACCTCAAGACCCTCATCGAACAGTGCGAAAAGGAAATGGAACAGGAAATCGAAATCTGAGCCAGGCCTCAGCCTGAGCTTATTCGAGGTTTTTCCATTCCATATGAATGTATTCAGAGCCGGTATCGGCAACCTCGGCGATTAAATTGTCGCCAGGTTGCCAGACCGTCTGTTTTTCGTCACGATAGAAGCATTTGCCTTCGAAAATGCGCCCTAACGGCATTTTGACGGTAGTCATGTATTCGTCGTCAGAGACTTTCAGCATTGGCAGGGCTTTTCGACTCTCAGAGCTCCAGTCGCCGATTTCAGGGAAATTGCCGGTAAAGAAAACCTGTGCCTTTTCCGGCAGGTATGAAGCTTTGAGCTTGAGAGCCACCGTGCGGCTGCCCCAGGCCTTCTCGTCAAAAAAGCGCGTCTGCCATTTTCTGAAGCTCTTTTCATATTGTCCAGACGAAGAATCGGCGATGAATACAGCAAAACTCTTCGCCAGCAAAAAGGTCTGCAGTCTGCCCTGACGAACAAGCGCTCGTGTGCTGCCGATTTTCGAATCGAGCAATTTGGGCAGCCCGGCAAAAGGCAGTTCAATATCAATCTGGCGCGGCTCTTCGCCATTGTTTAAAACGACTACTGCCATCTGATCAGGCATTAAGCGAGCAAACGCATAAGAGGTTGCATCGGCATGCAGATGGCAATGCAAACCGCGACGCAAAGCCGGGCTGCTCTTGCGCATCTCGATAAGTTCACGGGTGAACTTGAAC
>MFYY01000116.1:1433-5795 GCA_001787855.1 Candidatus Riflebacteria bacterium GWC2_50_8
TGATCAAACACCATCGAGCGGCGGTTCTCCGGCTCAGGATTGTGAGCGCCCGCCAGGCCTTGTTCATTGCCATAACTCAGCACCGGTATTCCGCGCGCACTGAGCAGAAACGCCAGAGCCAGTCGATATTTGCGTTCATCGCCGCCGCATGAGGTGATAAAGCGGTCGAGGTCATGATTGTCGAGAAAGGTCGCAAGAAGCCCGGCATCGGGGTAATTGCGGTCAAAATAAATTCGTGAGGCAAGCCGGCGCATATCGGCACCTTCGGCAAATACGTCTTTCATGCTGTAGTATAGCGGAAAATCAAACAGGCTGTTGAACTTGCCCTTTTTCCAGATTTCCAGCGCTGCTTTTGGGTCGCCGTGCAGGTATTCGCCGAGCAGAAGAAAATCAGAGCCATTCTGCGCCAGTGCAGTAGCATTGAAATCCTGCCAGAACTCGAGCGGCACGTGCTTTACCGCATCGAGCCTGAAACCGTCAGGTTGCAGACGATCAATCCAGTGGCGTGCCACCAGCTTAAAAAAGGTCTTGACCACCGGCTTTTGCGAGGCAAAATCTGGCAAGCCGAAGATTCGGCGATTGGTCAGCTGCTCGGTATCGTTCCAGTCGGCTATATCAAGCGGCGGATTAAACCATTCCGGGTTTGCCTCAGCAAAGGGCGCGTCATAACCCATATGATTTACCACCATATCAAGCAACAGTCGCATACCTTTCTGGCTGGTGCGACGGCGCAGTTCGACCAGTTCGGCTTCACTGCCAAAGCGCGGATCTACAGACCAGAAATCGTGAACCCAGTAGCCATGATAGGGTTGCTGTTTGAAAAAGCGCTCGCTGCGATTGGTAAAAAACGGGCTTAACCAGATACCGGTAACTCCCAGTTTTTCAAGGTATTCCAGCCTGTTCAGCAGACCGGCAATGTCACCACCATGAAAGCCATTGATGTCTGACGGGTCTACCTCGCGGTCATTAGCCGTGCTGCCATTGGCGAAACGATCAATAAAAACGAAATACAGAACCTGATCTTTCCAATCTTGTATTGATGCAGCTTTCGCCGACATCCCGCCTAAAAGAAAAACAAGCAACAGGGTGATTGTTAATAATTTTTTCATTATCAGATAAACCTTTCAACAACTCTAAAATCTGAAATCCGGACAAATACGAAAAGACTCAGCGCAAACCGTCAAAGATCCCGCTGGTGCGGTATTGTAAAGCTTCGGCGAGATGACTGGTCGTTATCATCTCTGATTCATCAAGATCTGCAATGGTTCTCGCTATCAGCAGAACCTTGTCGTAACCTCTTGCCGAAAGCGCGAAACGGCGCGCCGCACTGATCAGCAGCTTTTGGGAATCGGCGTCAATGCGGCAAAGTGCTTCAATCTTTTTGCCGGGCAGATGGGCATTCAGCATCAGGCTACCGGGGTCGTTGCGATGTTTCTGAATCTCACGCGCCCTGATGACGCGTTTTCGCACCGTCTCTGAGCTCTCTCCGGCCGGCTTCTCAGCGAGTTCCCATGGTTGCAGGCGGGGTACATGAATATGCAGGTCAATTCGATCCAGTAGCGGGCCGGAAAGACGCTGTCGATAACTGTTGATCTGCCTGGCATTGCAGACACAGTCGGCATCAGGGTCAGTGCTGAACCCGCATGGACATGGATTCATGGCAGCGGCAAAGAGAAAGCGTGCCGGAAAAAGGCAGGTCTGCGCTGCCCGCGAGATCGAAACAGAACCTGATGACAGCGGTTCACGGAGAACTTCAAGAACCGATTTTTTAAACTCCGGCAGTTCGTCGAGAAACAGCACGCCATGGTGTGCCAGAGAAACTTCGCCGGGACCAGGAGAACGACCACCGCCAATTAAAGCGACATCAGAAATGGTATGGTGCGGGTCACGAAACGGGCGCTGCCTGATCAGGCCGGCACCTGGCGGCAACAGCCCCTTGATGCTGTAGATACGGGTAACATCAAGTGCTTCGACGAATTCAAGCGGCGGCAGAATTGAAGGCAGGGCGCGTGCCAGCAAGGTCTTACCAGAACCTGGCGGCCCTGAAAAAATTACATTATGGTTGCCAGCGGCAGCGATTTCAAGGGCGCGGCGAGCCATGGTCTGCCCCTTGATGCTGGCCATGTCATTAAAAGCGAACATTTCGTCAGAACGCCGGTCATGGTCGTGCGACGGCTGATCCGGCACTGGCGCGGCATCGCCCGAAAAAGCGGCAACCAGTTCGCCAAGTGTATTAAAAGAAACCACCTCAAGCTCTGGCACCACCAACGCCTCGCGCGCGTTGTCACGTGGCAGCACGATTCCTTTATAACCGGCCTGCATAGCCATCAGAGCGATAGGAAGAACGCCGCGGGTATGGCGCAATTCGCCATTCAGACTAAGTTCGCCGACAAAAATATAATTGCGGCTCAATTCATCTCGAATCAGCTCCATCGAGGTGAGAATCGACACCGCTATCGGCAGATCCAGGCCCGAGCCCTCTTTTCGAAGATCAGCCGGCGCCAGGTTTACCACGATGCGGCCTGAAGGCAACGAATAACCTGAGTTCTTAACGGCCGAGCGCACGCGCTGCCAGGATTCTGAAACAGAGGTATCAGGCAAACCTACCAGGTCGAAACCAGGCAGCCCACCGGCAATATCGGTTTCGACGAATACCGGGGTTGCTTCGAAACCAGAAATGGTTGCTGCAGCTATTTTGGCAAACATACTCTCATGTCCTGCTAAATTTGCTTCTTGACTAAATTGTATTGTAACATATCTTATCTAAGATAGTTGTAAACTGTTGGTGAGGAATTGTATGGAGAATACAGGTTCTCAAAATCCGAGAGAGCCGGGTGAAGAGTTCTATACCGACGCCCACGCCGATGCTGGCGCTTCATTTGAAGATGCGCTGCTGCTCGAGCGCTTTGAAGTTGCTCAGGCGCAGCTTGATGATTTCAAGAGCAAAAACGGCGAATCGGCAATTTATCTCTACCGGCTTGCGCGTTTAAAACAAAAGCAGAACGAAATCCGGGTTGCCTACGAGATTTACAAGCGCCTCTACTACGAACTGCCTGTGTTCATGCGCGACAAAAAAGAGCTGTCTGAACTACAGCATGACTATATAAATGCCAGACTCAACAAGGCAAAAGCCATGTGGAATCAGGTGGTAGCAGCATCATCACACTTTATCGAAGAAAACCCAAACGCCCAGGACAAGAAAAACAAAGAGCCTTACATAAAAGCTTTCTGGAAGAAGCATTACGAGGATCTCGAAGAAGTTGCCGCTACTTTTTCAAAAATTCTTGAATTTGAACCGCATGAAACCAATGCGATTCTTGGGCTGATACAGTGTTATACTGAAATCGACAACAAAGAAAAGCGCTCTTATGCATTGAATCTGCTCGACGAAGCCAAGAGCTACTGGAAGGAAATGGTACTCAAGCGCTCGGCCTCAGCTCAGATTGCCGCGCACAAACAGGAAGAAAGCTGCAATTACGATGCGGTGATCGAGATAGTAAATCTGGGGCTCGAAACCGAGCCGACGAATTCAGACCTCTTGTTGATAAAAGCCGAAGCCTTGTCGAAACTCTGGCATTTTCAGGAAGCGCTGTCATGCATTCAGGTTGCACTCAGACAAAACCAGAACAACAGCAAAGCACAGCGCATGAAAAAAACCGTCGAGGGACAGATATTCGATAAGAATTTAAAGGACGGCCTGGACTTTCTTTACAAAGCCGAACAGGAAAAACCTGGAAGTTCACACCAGCTTAAATGGATCGAATCGGCTCTCAGCTGTTTTCTTGATGCATTGTCTTTCGATGCTCAGAATCTAACAGCTCTGGCCGGAGTCTATCGCTGCCGCATCAGATCTGGAGAACCATTAAAAGCCCAGACGACTCTCGAAAGAATCCGGCAGATCGACCCAAACTATGATGTTTACTCGATATTCCGCGACAAAAATGAACAACCGAATTCGGGCGGCGGCTGTTTTGTCGCGACAAGAGTTTTTGGCGAAACCCACCCCGACACCATCTTTTTGAGACGTTTTCGCGAAGAAGTTCTCAGACCAAACCTGGCCGGGCAAGTCTTTATCAGACTTTACAGTCGGGTCGGCCCCGCCCTGGCTGAGTTGCCCGGGCGCAGTCCGATTTATCGCATCTGCCGACTGCTGATCGATGGCCTGACCAGGCTGCTGAAAAAATTCCAGCAGCACTGATCACTTTTTCCATCACATTTTACCGGCAGCCAGAGCCAGCTTAATCGAATTCATGCGCGTCTGCTTGTCGTCAGAGCGTGAAAGCAGGACCACCGGGCATTGGGCACCAAGAATAAGTCCGCCGGCCTGGGTATTGCCAAAATATAGCAGAATTTTGCCGAGAA
>MFYY01000116.1:5813-7306 GCA_001787855.1 Candidatus Riflebacteria bacterium GWC2_50_8
TCGTTGAACAATCCCTTGTGATGAGCTGATTCCATCGATATTGCATTGTCGAGAGCAAGTGGGCCATCCACGATGCAGTCAGCGCCAAATTGCTTGCGATCTCCCATTTTAGCCAGTACCGCAGCATCCATCGTGCTCTGAATTTTCGGGTTAACCTTTTCGACCGATGAAAGAACAGCAACCCTTGGTATCTCTATGCCAAGCTTTTGCGCCAGAGCCTTGCAGCTGTTGATCATCTCAATTTTTTCTTCAAGACTTGGGTGAGTAAGCATGCCGCCATCGGTCAGAAAGCGCAGGCTGTTTTCCCACTCAAACACCAGAACATGCGACAGCACACCTGACTTTTTTATGCCGGTTTCTGAGTTAAGGACAGCCTTGAGCAGAACTGGAGTTGAAATAGAACCCTTCATCAGCGCGCTGGCCCGGTTCTGTCTGATCAGTTCAACCGATTTGAAAGCAGCTTCTTCCGGCGTATCACAATGAATGATTTCAGGATTAAAGCCTGGAGCAGCCTTGTCGAGACAGCCTTTGATAATGTCTTTATTGCCGACAAAAATACATTCGACAAAACCCTGGTTGGCGGCCTCGTGGGCTGCTGACACAGTATCGATGTCTTCGGGCATGCATACGGCCAATGGCACCCGTCGTGTTCCGAGAAGTTTGTCAACGTCTGCAAAATTCATGACACAATCCTTTCCTGTTCAGTATTCTTTTACGATCGAAGCGTCGGCCAAAGCACGGCAGGCGTGTGCAGCCAGTGCCTTTAGCTCGTTCTGACCTGGTTTTACAATTACTGGCGCGATAAATTCAACTCTTTCTTTGATCCAGGGAACAACCTTCGGGTTGTTAGCGACGCCGCCAGTCAATATTATGGCGTCAACCTGCCCTTTCAGAACTGTAGCCATGGCACCAATCTCTTTGGCTATCTGATAGGCCATCGCTTCGAGAACGAGCTTTGCCTTCTCGTCACCAGCCTCGATGCGTTTAACCACTTCGCGGCAATCAGATGTGCCCAGATGAGCAACCAGACCACCCTTGCCAATCAGCATCTTTTTCAGTTCATTAAACTGATATTTGCCGCTGCAGGCCATCTTAAGCAGCCCGGTCAGAGGCAGCGTGCCACTGCGCTCAGGCGAAAACGGTCCGGCATCGTTGGCATTGTTGACATCGATCTGGCGACCTTTTCTATGTGCTGCGACCGAAAAGCCGCCACCCAGATGAGCCACAATGTAATTTACATCTTCGGGCCTTTTACCGTTTTCGGCGGCAACTTCGGCTACTACCGCCTTTATGTTGAGGGTGTGAGATAATGAAAGGCGTGGCAATTCCGGCCAACCGCTTATTCTGGCGATATCATCAAATTCGTCTACCGAAACCGGGTCAGCAATGTATGCTGGAATCCTGGCATCTGCAGCCACTCTACAGGCTATCAACCCGCCAAGAATTGAAGCGTGATCGACGAGCTTGCCACTCTGCAAATCCTTCAGAAGAGA
>MFYY01000117.1:0-4958 GCA_001787855.1 Candidatus Riflebacteria bacterium GWC2_50_8
GTCTGGCCGGGCAGCGCAAAACAAGATTGCCGCCAACCTGGAAGGCTGCCTGAGACAGTTCGAAACCGCCAGACAACAGATTCAGACCGATTACAAAAACACGTCACGACGACTGTTTTCCGATCCGCAACTGACCGCCCTGATTGCACAACACGGCCTGACTCATGACCTGGTAAAAAGCCTGATAATCGACAGCTTTAGAAACCGCGAGAACCCGTTGCCGCTGCTCGGTTTCTACCTTCTTGGCATTGACGGAAATGGTATTGAATATGCCGAAGCAACCACATTCGCAAAACTTAACGATATCTTCAGCATATACCGCGCCCCGATAATATTAAATCTGCGCGAAAAATTCGCCAAAACCAATCCCGACACGGTATTGCCCGAGTTCAAAGTCAGTGAAGAGGCAACCTTCGGGGGACAGGCCTATGGCTCGGTATCCGGCAACGATCTGCAGTTTGAAATAGAAAAGCGCCGCAATTTTTCCATCAGCATGAAATCAGGAGAAGGCAATGCCACCCTGATCTACGACTTTCTGATTGTACAGGGGCACACTCAGGCTGCACTGTTTTTCGCCTGGGATGACCGGTCTCTTTTTGAAAATACGGTTAAAACCGCAATCAAGAATTTCAGGCGTAGTTTTCCAGAGTTCTCTTTCATTGCCTTTCGCAATACACCACAGGGATTGAAAACCTTATTCCGGGAAGATGACGAATTGACCCGGCAACTTTTTTCCGGCGCCGTCAGTGTCGCAGAAAACGCAGCGGCGAGGGGCGGCACTGTTAAGCAGCATCGCTCCGGGTATTCAGTAGTTGCCATGCCGATCGGGCAAAACTCAGATATCGTCATTGCCGGGCTCTCCGCCCATGACCAGATAACCGCTGAAGAACAAGGCCGACACCGCGCCTTTATCGTTTTGCTGTTTACTTCTTTTATCATAATTGCTCTGTGCGCCTATTTTACTGCGGCATTTCTGTTAAAGCCGATTACCGAACTCAAGTCAGCAATCGATACCGTTTCATCTGGCGATTATACAGTTAGCCTCTCGTCACAGCGTTCTGATGAACTGGGCAACCTCACTCGGGAATTTGCCAAAATGGTTGACGGCATCAAAGAACGCGAACGCCTGGCAGCTCTGCTTTCCGATCATGCCGTTGAGGCCCTTGCCAGTAAAAGTGATGCATCAGGCGAATCTGACGCCAGAATCTTCGAGGGTATCGCCCTGGTTTCAGACATCAGAAACTTCACGACACTCTGTGAAACACACCCGACTCACGAACTCACCGAACTGCTCAATCAGCACTTTGCCGTCATGGCAAAAGTTATCGCTGCGCACGGCGGCAGAATTTATAAATTCATCGGAGATGCTATCGAAGCTGTTTTCGATGAACACAACGCTGCTGCGACTGCCGAAAGCGCTTTAAAAGCAGCAATAGAAATGAACGCTGCCCGACAGATCGTCAACAGCGAGCGCCAAGCCATGGGCCTGTTCACCTATGCTTCAGGCGTTGGTCTGGCCAGAGGGAGATTCTATGCCGGCTCGGTCGGAAGCGAAGATACCAGACTTGACTACAGCATAATCGGCGAAACCTTTACCCAGGCAACGCAGTTTGAAACTGCGACGAAGAGCTGCCAGGGCATACCAGTCGTTTTTGACCAGGCAATTGCCGAACTTGTCAGCAGCAAGGTCAAAACAACAAGCCTCCTGCCCGTGACCGAAGGTTTTACATTCGCTCCTGACGACGAATACAGCGTAAAAATAGCGCGTGAATTTTCTATTAAGGCGCCCGAAGAAGCTGGTTTACAGAATATCTCACAGACAAAGCCATCCGACTGCACTCAGACCAGTTTTTTCCAGCAGAATTTTAAATGGCTGGCAACTGTAATGGCAACAGTTCTGATATTACTGGCGGCGATCGGTGTATACCAGGGATTTGCCTGGCGTAATCTGCTAATCAACGGCTATCATGAAAATTTTGCCCGCGAGCAGGCGCGCCGCCTGCTGCGCCAGATTGGCTCTGAAGAGGCTTCAACGGTTGCCTTCGAGATGAAAATGAAGCAACTCATCGGCAACATTGAAAAGTATCTCAGCTTTCAATATAAACCCACAGAAGGAGAGACATTTACCTCCGAACTCGAAAATGAGCTGAACGAGCTGCACAGCATCGGCATCGAGCCCAGGCGGGTTTTTGTCATCTCAAACCGTCCAGGCTATTCCGGCCCCCCCAAAGTCGCCTTTTCAATGGGAATCAACGAAGATGAGAAAGATCTCTTCCTGAAAATGGCGCAATTCATGCATCTGACTTATCAGAAAGTGGACACTGAAGACCTTCTTATCGGCATTGAACAACAACTACAGGCACTTCTGGGGGGCCGCTCCATTCAATACGTCAGCGACGAGAAAATCGGCAGCGCACTGCAGATTGCTCCAGATGAAGAATCTAACCTGTTTTACTGGAACTATATCGGAGTATATTCCGATAAGTTTAAAGAAATGCCGCTTCCAGAAAGCAACTGCAAATTGTCAGTTGTGGGGCGTGGCGCTCATCGTAAAGCTGGCGTGATCATAATTTACGTCAGCAGAAAGTCGGCAAACAACAACCCGAATCTTCTGGTCAGTGGCTACTCTGAGCCTGGCTGTGAAATTGCACTGATTTCAGAAACAGCAAAAGCATTTACCAGTCAGGGCTTTCCGGTCGGATTGCCTATTTTAGATGGCGGCCTGAAAGCAGCTGAATATGTGTCAGATCGTTATGTTTTCGAAGAAAGCCCGATCCTGATTAACCATAAACCGTTCCGGGCAATTGTTGCCATGGCCATGCCTCCAGAAGGCAAACTCAATCTCAACATCATTGCAGCTGTTATTCTGCTGATCTCAGCGCTGGTTCTTGTCTACCTGATTCGAAGCATATATGCAGAAACATTACTGACCAGATCAATTCAGTTGAAGCTGATTTTTTCAATTCTGGTCACCGCTGTCATACCAATGCTTACGGTTGCTTTTGTTTCAGACTTTTTCACCTTTGAGAACCATCAGGCGATGCTGCACCAGCAGAAACTCGATATTCAACGCAATCTCGACACCTATGAACCAAAACAATATTATTACGAAACCAGGCTTGAACGGCGACTGCAGAATGCATCCAGAGATCCGCAAATAGTCGCTCTGGCTCAACAACTCGACCAGCAGCCGAACTCAGCAGAGATCAGAGACAAACTCAGCGATCTTCTGGCAACAACATTCAAGAAATTAGACGCTAAAAAAGACTGGACTTCAAACGCATCTGCACGCGATGTTATTCTGATCAGCAGAAAAAACTGGGATTTTCAACTGAACAAAAAGTCCGGTAAAGGTGACGCCTTTGCCGGCATTTTGAATCTGATCGGCAAACATCTCCTGACCCGACTGAACGAGGCCGGGCGAACCAGCGATCTTTCCATGAAAGATCTGAAGAGCGAAATTTTCTATGAGAGTTCGATGCGCAGCATACGTTCGAATTTCGGTGATCTGGCCTACATAAAACTGACCAATGCCATTGGTCAGATGACCGAGTTCGAAATTACCACCGGCGCAGCAGGTATAACAGCTGTTCCCTTGCCCTCAATTGAGCAACCGGACTATCTGCTGGTCTGGGTTGTGCAGCTGAACCGCGGCGGTTACCTGATGAGCATTGCCAAGCGAAACCTTGGGCCAATAGCAGTTTTTACCGGTGAATATGAAAAGCAGGGCGAGCTGATGTCCTCGTTCTTGCCATTTCCCGGCATAGGTCTTGAGAAAGCGGCAGCCTGGATCTACTCGTCAAATCTGCCAGTCTCTTTTGAACAGGTTATTGGCAGTGAAAAAATCAGCCTGGAAGGCCGGCCCGGCATTCATCAGATTAATAACTTCATGATCGGAGCAGCCTCGCAAACGCCTATTGATCGACTTACCGCCCGAACCAGAAAATACATTCTATATTTTATGGTTCTCGCATTGTTCATCTTTATCCTGGTCGGTTATCAGACCGCGTCTGACATCATGCTGCCGATTGCAGCCCTGACCGAAGGCACGCGCCAGATCAGCCTGCAGAATTACTTCTACCGCATCGATCTCGACCGCAGCGACGAACTGGGCCAGCTCTGTGCCTCCTATGACCGCTTTGCCAAAGGCCTTGCCGAAAAAGAAGTAATGGGAAAAATGCTCTCGCGCAGTGCTCAGCGCGCGATGGCCGGCAACACCGACGCTAGCGAGGTGCTGAGCGGAAGCAAACGCGAATTCGCGCTGATTTTTATCGGCAGCACTGATTTTGCACAGCGACTGAGCGGCGAAAATACCGACGAGCTTTTCAAACAGCTGAAAAATCAGGTGGCGCAGCTCTGCCGCATTGTAATCGAGAATGGCGGCGACATCGACAAGCTCATGGGCGACAAGATACTCGGCGTATTCGCGATAGACGGCAACAACAGCCAGACAGCGCGGCAATCGGCAATAAATGCGGCCCACATGATTGTACAGACTGAACAGGCTGGTGAACTGCACTTTCCCGTCGCCATCGGAGTTAACGCCGGCGAAGTTATCAGCGGCATGCTCGGCTTTGGCGCCAAGCGCGACTTTACCGTTATCGGCGATGCTGTCAATGTCAGCGCACGCATCGAAAAAGAAGCAGAGAAAATGCCAGCACAACGCTGCCTGTTTTCGCAAGACTTTGTCAGTGGCTTCGCCAATGCATCTTTATTCAGACTGCACTCTGAAGCCGCTCTCAAAGGCAAATCAGCCACCCTTAAACTCTACCGTCTCACCTGACCTGCGTAGCCCCAAAAAGATGGTTTGTTTTGCTGACGGAATTATGTTATTAACTCATGACATTTGGCGAGCGTGGCGGCGGCGGATAAGGCACGAACGAAAGAGGAGAAGGCAGTGAACAAAGATTATTTCAAGAACTTTCCTGACGAGAATGGCTATTTCGGCGAATATGGCG
>MFYY01000117.1:4980-5406 GCA_001787855.1 Candidatus Riflebacteria bacterium GWC2_50_8
GATCGAGCATTTTAAGGAAATCACCCATTCTTACCTGACCATCTCGAAATCACACCGCTTCATTTCTGAACTGCGCTCGATCCGCAAGCATTTTCAGGGGCGCCCCACCCCGGTTTACTTTGCCGAGCGTCTGTCTAACAGCCTTGGCGGCGCCAGAATCTATCTTAAACGCGAAGATCTCAATCATACCGGCGCCCACAAGCTCAACCACTGCATGGGCGAGGCTCTGCTGGCAAAACACATGGGCAAGAAAAAACTCATCGCCGAAACCGGCGCCGGACAGCATGGCGTCGCGCTGGCCACTGCGGCCGCCTATTTCGGCCTAGAGTGCGAAATTCACATGGGCGAAGTAGATATTGCCAAAGAACACCCGAATGTCGTGCGCATGAAACTGCTTGGCGCCAATGTCATAGCAGTAAGCGAGGG
>MFYY01000118.1:0-5463 GCA_001787855.1 Candidatus Riflebacteria bacterium GWC2_50_8
AAAATGGATGCAATAGGGCAACTGGCTGGTGGAATTGCTCACGACTTCAACAATGTACTCAGCGGCATTGTTGGCGCTGCTGAGCTTCTTTTAATGTCAACCGATAATGATCCACAGACCCGCAAACTTCTCGGAGTGATCCAGGAATCATCTGGAAGAGCCACTAACCTGATCAGAAAACTGCTGACCTTTGGGCGTCAGACTAATCTGACATCAGTTCATATGGATGCCCATAACGCTGTGCGTGAAGCTGTGGCAATTCTTGAATGCAGTATCGACAAAAAAATCAGAATACAGTTAAAACTTGCTGCAGAAAACAGCCATATTGCCGGCGACCCGGCGCAAATGCAGAGCGTATTCATCAATATGGGCATTAATGCAAGCCATGCCATGCCAGACGGCGGAGTGCTTTCCATGGAAAGCGAGAACATTGTTCTCGACCAGATAACAGCCAATGCCTACGATCTTGAACCCGGATCTTATCTCAAGCTTGCGGTTCGCGACACCGGGACAGGAATCAAAGCTGAAGACTTACCAAGAATTTTCGAGCCTTTTTTCACCACAAAAGATCCAGGGAAAGGCACTGGTCTCGGCCTGTCGGCGGCATTCGGAATAATAAAGCAGCACCACGGCTCTATTTCCGTTTATAGTGAAATCGGTGTTGGAAGTGTTTTTCAGATTCTTCTGCCACTCATCGATATGGCAAGGCCTTTATCGGCAAAAAAGGAAATGCCTGTTCAGGGACATGGTTGCATTCTGTTAATTGACGACGAGAAGATTATTACAGTTATTGCCTCGTCAATACTGGATACTCTCGGCTACGATGTCATGGTTGCCCATAATGGCTCTGAAGGCATCAAAACATATGAGAGCGCGCGCGAAAAAATCGATCTCGTTCTGCTGGACATGATAATGCCAGAAATGAACGGCCGTGAATGTTTTGAAAAACTCAAGGAGATTAACCCAAAAGTTAAGGTCATTCTTACTTCCGGTTTTTCAAAGGAAGGCGATCTTCAGCAAATGTTGGATAAAGGCCTGAGTGGCTTTATTCATAAGCCCTACGGCCTGGTTGAGCTGAGTCATATGCTGAGAAAAGTTATGCACTCAAGCAAGATTGCCCCTGTGTAGTAGTGATAGTAAGTATTACCTGTCACATCTGCTTCGTTCACACCAATCACCCAAAAAAGTAGACTGAATACATGAAGATCCATGCATACCTCAATTTTGCCGGCAAGACCGAGCGAGCGATGCGCTACTATGAGAAGATTCTTGGCGGCAGATATTATCATCATCAGCGTTCCAATGTGGAATTTTGGAATGCCGTATCGGTTGAAACATTATCTCGATGTCATTGTTCAGCCACGCCACCTGTTTTGCTATACCGACAACGGGCTGGTAGGACTTGCCCAGGTAAACACAAAGTTCTGCTCAAATCAAATTAAGTTAAAGCTTTAATTAGAGCCATGCTGAAAGGAATGTTTTCCATCATTTCCTGTTACTGCATGAGAATCCCCAATTTATAGGGCAACAATATTTCAGAGATAACTGTTATGTTATCGTAGGTAAATGCAAAAACCCTGGTAAATGTTAAAAATATGGCTGGAGGGAACATGAAACGATTACTGACTGCTGTTTCCGTTTTTCTGCTGGTTTCTGGTGTTGCTGCGGCAACAGATTGGCAGCAGAACCTGCAGGAACTGGTGAAAAATGGCTTTGAAAACGTTGCGTCTGCAACCGCTGCCGACATTACTTTCGACATGGGGCAAATAGAAAAAATTGCTGCCGAAACACCTACATGGCAGGAAATGAAAAGTCAGCTCCAGAGCAGAACGTTCGCGCAGCCCGAAAAGCGTGGTGAACTCGAGCTCCACAGCTTCACCGGCAAAGATGGTAAAGCTCGCCCCTGGGTTTTGTATGTTCCTGACACTTACTGGCATAAACGGCAGACTCCTGTGCTGATAGTGCTTCATGGTGGCGTTTCCAGGGCTGACCTTTCTGAAAACCCGGTAGAATGGGCAAGCAACTCAGCATTTCTCACTTTGGCACGGCAGAACGGCTGGTTCGCGGTGTTTCCTTGCGGCCAGGGCGGCGCGACCTGGTGGGATGAGGTTGGCATGAGCAACATCAGGAGCCAACTGCACCTGGTTAAAGAAAACTATAACATTGATGATGACCGGGTTTATCTTGCCGGATTCTCAGACGGGGCATCGGGAGGCTTTTTGCACGCAATGGTTGCCCCTGACGACTTCGCGGCTGTTATTGCGCTGAATGGCCACATGGGTGTCGGCAGTCTCGATGGCAAGCTACCCACCTACGCGCCCAACATGGCCAATACCCCGATTTATGCTGTAACCACCGACCAGGATGGACTCTATCCTACCGCTATGATGAGCAGCACGATTGCCATGGCGCAGAAGGCCGGTGCGCAGATCTTTTACCGCCAGCTGGCCGGGACACACAGTTTCGACTACGCTGATACCGAGCTGCCGTATATTGAGCGTTTTCTTGACCGTCACCCGCGTAACGCCATACCTGAGAGTATTACATGGGAAGCAGGCGACACAAAATTTGGCAGTTGTCGCTGGCTTCAGATAACGAAAGTATTGCCCGTCGAACCTGCCGACTGGCACAAAGACCACAATATTGCCATGATGTCGGATCGCATAACCATAGGTTTTATGCCAGAAACAGCCAGCAGCGGTGTTAAGGTCGGGAAGGTCATTGAGGAAACCTATGCCGCGAAGGTTGGTCTGCTGACAAATGACATCATAATCAAGGCAAATAATGTTGCTGTTTCGAGTTTGAGCGATTTTGACACTGCCAAAGCTGGCGTAAAGCGCGGCGATCAGTTTAATATGACGGTTCTGCGTGAAGAAAAGGAGGTTGAGCTAAAGGGCCGACTGCCACAGCCGGAGCTCTTTTTCATCTTCAAACGCGAAGTTCCATCTGCCGCCATAAAAGCCAGTTTGAATGGCAACAGCATCAGAATGCAGGGCTCTCGCGTCGGTTGTTTCAATATCCTGGTCAGCGCCGGGCAGTTCAATCTATCTGAAAAACTGGTGATAACCTATAATGGCAAGACAGTCTACAATGACCTGATTAAACCTGATAAAGCCTTTATGCTCGAAAACTATCTTGCTAACCGCGACAAAAAAATGCTGCCAATCGCCAGAATCACAGTCGATCTCAGCGCCGAATAAGAAACAACTCCCAGCCCCAGAATGATAGCAACTGCGGGCAGACCCAGCAGTGAAAGAATTATGGCAACCAGCCCCATTTACGGAAATCGTTTAATTGTCAAGTTTTCATGATTTCTCATATTGCGACAATTGGGTTATACTGCCAGAAATGCTGAGCCATCACTCAAAAACTTCTGCGACAACACTGGTTGAGATTCTTGTCGCGACAACGATTCTCGCGTTCACCATGGCGCCGATTGTCGCCATATTTACCTTCGCCTCGCGCAGCATGGGCTCAAGTGTTCACCGAATCCAGGCGCAGTTCCTCGCTCACGCTGTTCTCGAATCGATCAAGGCTGAGACCCACCGCTACCCGGCCGCAATAAACCAGTATCCCAGCCGCTTTGAGGTTTCGGCCGTGCGCAAACCGCTCGGCTTTTTCTCGACATCGCGGGTTAATTTTTTCAACAATGTGCTTGGGCAGGACAAGCCGATCACGCCAGATTCGCCGCTCTACAAGGAGTTTGACCAGTTTCGCATTATAGTTACAATTCTCGGCACTGGCAAGGTGTCTGAGATCAGCGTTGCCGTCGAGTGGGCCTTTGACGGCAAAAATCAGAAGCTCGAAATAATTGGAAAAATCGACTCGCGACCGTACCGGTTTTCCAAAATCGAGCGTTATTAACAGATATGAAAGTCAAAAACCCTGACAACACAGGCGCCCAACTCAATGACAGTGCCCGTCAGCGCGCTTTTACGCTGGTCGAAGTGGTCGTCAGCATCGCGCTGTTTTCGGCGCTGGTCATTGTCGTAAGCTCGATGTATTCGTTCATCAGGCGCACTTTTGTCAGGGTCGACAGCAGGAGCGCCGCGAGCTCAGAGATCGAAAGGTTTCTGCTGCGCCTCGACAACGAGCTGCGCTCGGCCAAAGATGTTACTTCGCCAGCTTCTGACGCAAAGTCAAACTGCCTGACCTTCGTCAATAAAGAAGGCAACGAGATCGGATACGAATTCACCGAAGATGGCACGGTCGTCAGAACAGATTTTCAGAACGACAATCAGCGCATACTCATGCATGACGTCGCCAGTCTCAGCTTTTCGCGGTTTACCCGGGGGCTTGTCGAAATATCGATCACGATCGGGCAAGTCCCGATTTTGACCGCGATACATGTCTGGAACCTGCCATGACAAAAACAATCATTACCTGCCGCACGACCTCATCTGCTGACAACGATAAGCGTCATGGCATGGCCATTCCTATGGTGCTCGGCTTTATTTTTGTCGCTACCATACTGGGCACCACCCTGCTTTTTCTCTCGAAAACGCGCGTCGCCGATACTGTTCGCACCGTCGGCAGATTCCAGCACCAGCACCTGACTCAATCGGGCCTCAGCGAAGCGCTGGCAATAATAAAGCCGCTGCGTATATCAGAAGTAATTGCCAAACGCGGCCCGCAATGGACTATTAATACGCCTCAGCAGAACTTCGGCAACGCTCTCGGCTGGTGCGAAGTCACGGTGAAAACTATCGGCGACAGCGAACTCAAAATCATCTCGACCGGCTGCTGGCAGGAGCGCGACTCGCTACCGGTCCGTCGCAGCTTCTCGTGCAGCGCGCGCTACACCGAGGCCAGAAGCACTGAATCAAGTATCTACAGGACAATAGTCAAAATCAACGGCGAATGGAAGGTCGGCGACTTCAGCGAAGAACTGCCAGAATCAGACAATGACTGACCTCAGATATCTTTTTACGCAAAGGAATTTCGAATGAGAATATTTGCATCGATTGTAATTTTACCGCATCTGTTGATTTTGTATTGTTCCTACTACCTTCATTTCTTCGCCATTCCCACAATCAGAGGAATATTGATTACTTTGCCGGCGGCAGCACAGCAAAGTTACAATACGAACTTTTTCATAAAAGTCGCCGGCTACATAGCCGAAGTGTCAGATGCGTTTTTCGGGTGGTGGTTCATTTTCATACCCGTGCTCTTCATAATTTTTGAACTGTTCATTTATCTGATAAAAAAAAGAGACGAAAATCTGGCCATCGCCGGCGTTGTGCTGATAATCATGCTGCTGTCGACAATTTCTTTTCTCAGCATGTCAGCGAACATGATGGCTCTTTTAGTTCTCTCATCTGAATTTACAAAGTAATTCCCGACAACGACAGCGAAGAGCAGGCCTGCGAAGTGCTCATGCAGATGCATGACGGCAGAATGGTAGTGCTGTTTGCAAGAGTCGAATCGATACAGGCCGCGCGCGGCGGTGTCTACCAGATTTCA
>MFYY01000118.1:5482-9018 GCA_001787855.1 Candidatus Riflebacteria bacterium GWC2_50_8
AGATTGAACAAGTGTGCACATTTGTCGGTTTTCTGCGCCTGATCTGTGATACTTTTGAAAATATACACATCTGATTTTTTGGTACAGGGGGCGAAAAAAATGAGTGACAAACGACCCGATCGAACCAGCTATGCTGCCTGGTATGGCTTTTTTTTGATTCTGTTACTGACGCCGCGCATCTGGCTTTGCTTTGTTCCAGGAACTTTTAACTATCGAACGTTTTTGGTCCCTTACCACCCCATGCTCAACAAGAACTGCGCTGGAAATATGAGGGTAATAACCGGGGCCATTGAGATGTATAACATGGATAAGAACGAAATGCTGGATACAGTTAATTCCGAGGCTGACCTGCAAATACTCATCGATTCAGGGTATCTGAAGGGCGACATGCCACGCTGCGCAAAATTTTACGAGGATGACCACCCTGCCCTCTCGCTCTGGCTCGGCTGGGGAAGATCCGTCGTTTCAGTGCCTGATTGCTACGAAGGCCATAATTTATCGCGAGACGGCAAACTCCGCTGCAAGCTGCATGGTGAAATTTCCGATTAAACAGAAATGCTGACGACGAATTTTGAACAGAGCTCATCAGATCTTTTATGGCAGGAGGCAGCAAATGCAGGAGTATCGAACAGTGTAACACCTTTGTGGTGGAGGCCAAACTATGATTGAATACGCACTTGAAACGAATGTTAGAATTGACTGGAGTGATCTTGATTCACTTGGTCATGTAAATAATCTGGCAATAATGCGCTACATGCAAACTGTGACAGTGCTGTATCTGGAAAAACTGGGCCTGCTTCCAAATAATAAGACGTTAGAAGTCGGTCCAATCATGGCATCAGTAAGCGGACAGTTCAAAAAACAAATACATTATCCGGGCGATGTAAGAGTCATTTCAACCGTCAATGAATTAAGAACAACAAGTTTTCATATAAAGCACCACGTCATCGATGAAAAGAATGACATTGCAGCTGAAGGGCATAATATCATTGTCATTTTCGACTTTAAGAAAAATGTAAAGCATGCTATTCCTGCTGATCTAAGGGAGAAGATCGAAAAAATGGAAAGCGCTCACAAGACATTTAATATTAGAAAGTAAGGATTTAATGCGAACGCCTATGCCTGTTTTAACCGGCTGCTGCACTGATTAAGAAACGGTCGCGACTGGCTTTAATTGAACAATCACCCGAAAACAATTACGTGATAGCTGCATTCAACTTAGCGAACGGAACAGGAGAGAATTAAGCCCTGTTGCTCAGTCGAGTTCTTTATCAACGAAACTCAGAATGGGTTTAACACGCTCATAGATAAACCGCGGTCCGCCGAGATGAATCTTGCGCTTCGCAGCCCAGACACACAGGCGGCCTTCGAGATTATCGACAATTTTTTTCTCGTGTTCGGTGAGGGCGTCTCTTCCTTCGTCGTCATTTTTTTTCCAGGCCTGACGTTCGGCGTTGTTAAGAAAAATCAGCGAAAAACGGGTGCCAGGAGTTGCACGGCACTCAAGCGAATAGCCAGTTTTGAGCATGTTATGTTCGACCAGATCCTCATAAAGCATCTCCATCTGTTCAATTTCGCTGTCTTTGAGCGGAAGCCCGACAACCCTGAGCAGAGCGAGAATTTCAGAAGTGGTTCTGCCCTGATTAAGGAAGAGTATAAAGCGGGTGGCAAATTTTTCCGGGTCGTTGCGCTGGCGAAGCTTGAGCAGTTCCTGACCGGCTTCGCGACCGGTCATGCTTTTCCATAATTGTTTTTCGTCGTCACTGATTTCATCGAAGCTGTATTCGGCAGATCCGGCCAGAGTCACCAGACACAGCAACAAACACAGTAAAGCGCGTTTGAAAGTCATAAAAACTCCTTCGTTCTTTTAAGCACCAGCGTTTATATTCGTCAGAACTGAATTTAGCATACTAAAGCAAGCACCGGCAAATAAATGTATCTCTGTCATCTGAGTTCTTTTCGTTCTCCACTGATGCTGGTAAAATATCCTGGAACTTTACAATAGCCTGTCAGGCGGCATAAAAAAACAGGAGTTTACCATGGCGAAAGTTACTGGAATTGGCGGAGTATTCTTCAAGAGCAAGGGTGACAGTGCGGCATTGTCCGCGTGGTATCAAAGACATTTGGGCATGCAGTTTGAAGACTTTGGCTGCGCTGTTCTCAAGTGGCCGGATGACAAGGCCGATGACAAGGGCCTTACCGTGTGGCATGTCGCGCCAAATGACAGTCAGTGGTTCAGTCCCAGCGATTCTTCCTTCATGATCAACTACCGGGTCGACAACCTCGACGAGATGCTCGTGCAACTGCGCGCCGGCGGCGTGCAGATCGTCAATGGCCCAGAATCGCACGAAAATGGCAAGTTCGCATGGATCCTGGATCCTGAGGGAAACAAGATAGAGCTCTGGGAACCGATGATCTGGGACGACAAGAACAAAGGTGCCTGATCCTAACCGCCTGACCAAGGAAGTGCTTAATGAAAAATCCAGTTTGTTACTTTGAGATCCCTGTCACTGACCTTGAACGCGCCATTGCCTTCTACACTGCTATTTTCGACTACCGGCTTGAACGTGTCGAGATTGACGGGAACGAAATGGCCATGTTTCCAATGTCTGATGGTGCAAATGGAATTACCGGCGCATTAGCCAAGGGGGAGAGCTATGTTCCCGGAAAACAGGGGGCACGCATCTACTTCTCCGTTGACAACATTGAAAACACGCTGCACAAGGTGGGACTGGCTGGTGGCAAAGTTCTTTACCCGAGGACATCAGTCGGGAGTCTCGGCTGGGTTGCCGAATTCGAAGACAGTGAAGGCAACTGTATCGCTCTGCATTCAGCGTAGCAGACGAAAATCGGAGTGATCTGCCCCGGTAAAGCAGGAAATTCCGCCGGCTTCATCGAATTCATGCTTTGGATCATTCATACTTCCTTGCAGGAAAGCTGGAATCAACCGGCATAGGCAGAATGACAAAATACCGCAAGAAAAGATGAATGTATTCTTCAGATTTGCGCCTGCAGTCTCTTGCCGTTTCATATCACAAGTTAATGAAAAGAGTTGTCTTGCCCGCTCGAACGAGGAATGATACACTATGTTCTGAAAAATAAATTCCGGGCGCAGGCACGCAACCAAAGTTCCTGATGCCATACAAAGAAGGGAAGAATTATGCGAAGAAATATTACCATGTTGGCGATCCTGGTCTTCCTGGTACAGGGAGCATGGGCTGATACCATTCATTTGCCCGGCGGGCGCAAGAATGGCCTGGCCCTTGTCTCGGACACTCTGGACGCCTCTGGTAATGGGGCGCTTCGCCTGACTTGTTCTCTCGATAAGCTGTATTCTTATGATGCCCATACTCCCAAGGGGGATTTTACAGTTTTGTACAATCCGGGGTTCGTTTTTGGCGGCGACTACGGTACCCCGCAGATGCCGGTGATCAGCCGACTGATTCAGATTCCATCCGGGGCTGCCTTCCGAATTGAGGTCAAGGGCTACAACGCCCAGGAAATCTCCCTGGCTGATCACGGGATTTCCAGACCTG
>MFYY01000118.1:9057-16941 GCA_001787855.1 Candidatus Riflebacteria bacterium GWC2_50_8
AGCCGTCCGCCTACATAACCAGAGAGTTCAACGGACCTCCCATGACTTCCTTCCGGGAGATCGGTGTCATGCGGCACATGCGCCTTGCCCAGCTGCTCGTTGCCCCGGTCAAATACAACCCGGTGGAGCACAAGATCATTGTCTACAACGATCTCGATTTCGAAATCATCCTGACTGGCGCTGACATGGCCGCCACCAGGGTTCGGCAAGATACAGCCTGGTCTCCGGCTTTTGACTGGATGGAAAAGATGGTTCTCGCCCCGGAAGCCCTTCGATTCGCGAAGAGAAACGTGGCTCCAGGCTACCTGATCGTCACCGATCCGCTCTTCCAGGCAGAAATCGCCCCCTTCGCGGCGTGGAAAGCCAAGCAGGGGCTGCGGGTGAGCGTCGTTTCTACCGATCAGTTCGGGTCAGGAGCGACTCTGACCGAAGGATTGAAAGCCTATCTTCATAACCTGTATAATCAGGCAACTTCTGAGAATCCTGCCCCCAGTTTTGTGCTGTTTGTCGGGGATCATGAACAAATTCCGGCTTTCAATGGCCAGGCAGGTGTCCATGTCACTGACCTGTATTATGCCACCGTCACCCCCGGCGATTTTCTCCCTGAATACATGATGGGCCGCTTTTCGGCCCAGAATGTGGAACAGTTGCGCCCCCAGATTGAGAAAACGATGGAATACGAAAACGGCCAATTTTCTGATCCCAAGTTCCTCCAGGAAGCGGTTCTGGTCGCCGGGTGGGATTTCAACTGGACTCACAGCCATGGTTGGCCACACATCATCTACGCCCGGGAGAACTATTGCAATTCCGGGCATGGATTCAGCAAGGTCAGCTTCTTTCCCACCCCGGCCCCTCAGATGAACGCCGCAAACATCATCGCTAACATTGCCCGGGGCGCGCGCTTTATCAACTACACCGCCCATGGTTCCCCCACGTCATGGCTCGATCCGGCCTTTTCCATTACCAACATCGAAAAGCTGGGCAACAAAGGGAAATACCCGTTCGTGATCGGTAACTGCTGTCTCACCAATAAATTCGAGGTCGACACCTGCTTCGGCGAAGCCTGGCTGCGAGCCAGGGATGCCGGGGCGATCGGGTATGTGGGCGGGTCGAACAGCACCTTCTGGGATGAGGACCTCTGGTGGGGAATCGGACTGCACGCCATCGTCATGCCCAACGACGAGGGTATGCCACCTGACAAGGATCAGACCGGTCCAGGAGCCCTAGATTCTCTTTTCGAGGGAAACAACGTTCCAAACGCGGGCGTCATGCTGGCGGGGAACCTGGCCGTCGAATCTTCCACTTCAGCCCGCAAACAGTACTATTGGGAAATCTACCATTTGATGGGTGATCCAGCCTTGAAGACCCGTCGGCCCAGGTAAACGGCTTCAAGTTCCAGAAAACACTCACATGATAGCATCATTTGATGCTATCATGTAAACATATGAAGCCACCTTATGCGATAACAGCCGAAATACTTTCTTTTTACGGGAAAATCAAAGAATTGCTCGGGCAATGCAAAAGTCTGCTCCTGGTCAGGCCTGAAGCAAAGCTTAGAAAACAAAACCGAATCAAAACTATCCATTCATCCCTCGCAATTGAAGGCAATACTCTGGATATTGATCAAATTACAGCGATTATAGATAACACAAGGGTTATTGGGCCGCAAAAAGATATATTAGAAGTAAAAAATGCAATAGAAGCCTACAACAGGCTAAACCAATTCGATTCCTGCTCTCTAAATGACTTTTTGCTTGCTCATAAGATTTTGCTGGGCGGGCTTGTCGCAAATCCCGGGACCTTCAGAAAAAAACAGGTTGGCGTATTGCACGGGACAGAGGTAAAGCACGTAGCTCCTCCACATAAGGTTATACCAGGCTTAATGCAGGATCTTTTCGGCTACCTTTTAAAAGATAACGATCTGGCAATAATTAAAGGCTGCGTCTTTCATTATGAAATCGAGTTTACTCACCCATTTGACGATGGAAACGGACGAATGGGCAGATTATGGCACACCAGGCTGTTGATGGACGAAAATCCGATATTTGAATTCATTCCCATTGAAGATTCCATCAGAAAGAATCAGCATGAGTATTACAAAAAACTGGCGATTTCCGACAAAGCAGGAAATTCTACTGCCTTCATCGAATTCATGCTTTGGATTATTCATACTTCCTTGCAGGAAACCTTAGAAGAGACCAGATCATCCGGTATCGATTTTGAAAAGAGGTCTGAAAACGCATTGTTAAGCCTGGACAGCTGGTTTGACAGAAAAGACTACATGAAGCTGAATAAAGGCATTTCGACCGCCACCGCAAGCAGAGACTTAAAGCAGCTTCTCGAAGCAGGAAAACTGGAATCATCCGGTAGCGGCAGAATGACCAAATACCGCAGGAAATGATGAGTATATTCTTCAGCTTTTCGCCGGTTTTTTCTTTGGTTTGGGAAGGGGCACTTCTTTCGCGGTAATTCTGATCAGCTCGCAGAGCCTTTCACGGTCGTCGACGTCATCAATCAGAAAACTCGGTTTGGCGCCGGGATACGCTGGCGCCTCAACGACCTCGCCGAGAAAAGCACGGCCACCGGCGGTTGGCTTGACAAACAGCTGATTGTCACAGACCAGGGCGACGACTTTTCCTTCGCAGTAGATGGCATATTCGCCAAACATCTTTTTGCAGCTGGTGCCTTTTACGCCGCTTATCTGATCGACTATAAACTCAATAAAATCCTGATCGGTAGCCATAATGTGCCTCTCCTGTGAGTATTGCGGGTTACCCGGCCGGCGGCCGGCGCAGTCTGACCAGTTCGAGCTGTTCAGCGCCGACGCACCAGCGTTTAAATTCAACAAAGCCAAATTTACCATACAAACTAAGCACCGGCAAATTTTTCGCCGCCGTCTGCACCGCCATCGGCGCCGCGCCGTATTCGGCAACAACTGCTTCCATAAGTATTCTGGCCACGCCCTGCCGCTGCCAGCATGGCATCACTACCAGCGACTCAATGCTATGCCCACCGACATCTTCGTCAGGCGCTGTACTTATGGCTCCAATGGTTTCGGTCCCGGCAAAGGCCACCAGAAAAGTCTCCGGCAGTTCCTGAATATCGCGCACCGAAACCGCCAGCGGCGGAAAGTCTTTGACTCCCAGCAGTTCCGCTTCCTGCCGGTAAGCCGCCATCTGCACGGCATGAATCCTCTCCGCCACTTTCAGGTCACGGTGATCGACATGTTGTGTACATATGTTAATTTTCATACTATTACTCGCTACAAAACTGCTTAAAAGCGTTGAATATATAGAATTTTCTTTTCAGGCAAGGTTGTTGTGTCGCATGGAATTTGACAGATCACTATATCGCGAACTTCACTGCAAACCAAAACATGTCTTACACCTTGGTGCAGACTGAAATTCTTCGCCTTCGTATACAGGTATAGTGGCTTGCGAACAATTTAATGTTTTATGGAGTCTTTTTCCTGTCTCAGCTTTGTAGCCTATCAGAATCTTTGAGGGCAGGTTGTTTTGCCCTGATTCTGGTGCATGATTTGGCTGTGGCGGCGTGGGGTTCTGCTGACTTTGGGGGGCACTTGAAACTATTGTCCTACGAACCATGCGAACCGGCGCAGGGCCATTCCAGATGTATACTTGCCTCTGTTCAACCGACTTTACTGTATTTTTGGGATAAACAAAAGTTATCGAACCTGCCTGCGTCTCTGTTGTTGATCGATAAGCGCCATTAAATTCTTCTATTGTATCCAAAGCAATAGTTGATCCTGATTTGAATGTTACCTCATAAATCATTCTTTGTTCATAATTGGGGATCTGACCAAGCAGGCAAAAGCTAGTGTTTAAAACGAGCATGATGATACATAAGATCGTTTTCAATGGCTTCATATCACCCTCAAACATTGAATTTTTTACGTAATGACGTCTGGGAAAGTTATTTAAATTTTTAATCCCAGAAACAAACATATCATAGCCCTTTCACCTATGGACTTACAACCAAATAATAATACCTGCCAAATCCTTTCTAGCGAGCATAACAAAGCCAGTTTCTCGATTATAAGTTGCAATAGGTAGCCTAGAGGGTTATCCTGGACACAAATTTAATTCAGAAAACTCGGCAACAAGTCATTGATCTGCCCCGGCAAAGCACAACAATTTTTAAGCACAACGGTCGCCAGAAAATAAGGCTGAGAATAGATCGGCTATCGCTGCATCTCGAGTTTTTGCTGATGTTGTAGTAACATGAATCAGCCTGTCGGATGTGAAAGCGGAGCGCTATCGAGAACATATATGATAATTGCCGCTGCTCGATCTGGTGATCGTTCAGAACAAAAGGCGCCTTACCAGCAACGATCCCGTTGATCCGGAGGGCAAGGTCGTGGCCATTGTGGACGTAAGAAACATAAGAGATTGGAAAGAAGATGATCTTGCAGCGTCGTGCTCTTCAACATGGGAGCCCGGATGGCTTGCCTGGGAGTTGGAAAATGTCAGGCGAGTTATCGATGGACCAGGAGTTCCCGCAATGAGACGGATTTACGATGTTGATCTGCACATCGACGATTTAAGAACAGAATAGAACGCATACACATTAACGATGCGCCGCGTTATCCAGAACCTCAATTGCCCACTGATTCAAACTTTTTCCGCTGGCTTTCGCCGCAATTGTAACAGCTGCGTGAACTTCTGGCGGAACCCGAAACATAAGTTTCCCGGAAAATGGTTTTTGAGGCTTCTTTCCAATTGCTTTACAGGCTTCTAAATAGTCGGTTACAGCATCTTGAAAAGCTTCTCTAAGCTCAGCAACACTTTCACCATGAAACGTAACAAGATCTTCAATGCCTAAAATGCGCCCAAAGAAAATATTGTCGCGGGCATCGAATTCAACTCGGGCAGAAAAACCTTTGTAAGACAGCAGATTATTCATGGTTTAAATCCTATCCTTTCGAGAAACTCCCTTGCCGCCTCCACTTGGTAAGGCCTGGCTTCCTTTTGTGGATGCGGCCGATGAAAACTGGCGATCTTGTCACCAAAAGCAAACCGGACACGAGAGCCGCGACCTTCTATCACAATCCCGCCAAGAGCAACAAACAACTTCTCGATAGCGCTGAATTCGACATTGGTTTTTGTCGGTGTCGCAAATATCGCCTCTAATGTTTTCTGGTGCTTGCTGTTCACAATCTAATTATATCTGCTTTCCTCTGAACGTGCAAGCATTTTTTGCTAGCATTCACCTGATAAGAAACCTGAATTATCTCATCTATTTGTGATTGCAGAGCGCTATCGAGAACATATATGATGAAAGCATTATCTGTGGTCGAGATGCCGGGAACAGCCATTGCCTGTGGAAAAAAAACCTTGGAGATCCGCCACTGGCATAACGAAATGCGGCGAGACGGAGAATACTGATATGCGCAAAGACATTTCTGGCACTATGCCCGACCTGCGATCGAAGCACTTATACCACGGCACACGGGTTGATCTGAAGCCAGGAGACGTAATCTGGCCCCGCGAACCTTCGATCGTCGGTGAGGGGGAAGCAATGACGACCTATGTCTACCTGACGCCAAATCTGGATGCGGCCATCTGGGAGGCAGAAATCGCTGTTGGCGAAGGTGACGGCAGAGTCTACATCGTGGAACCGGTCGGCCTGATTGAAGATGCCTCCGACTTGACGAATCAGAAGTCTCCGAGCCATCCGTCGATGACATGGCGGTCCCGCGAGCCGTTGCGGGTCACGGGAGAGATTACGGAGTGGCCATATTATCATGGCACTCGGGCTGACCTAAGGCCAGGAGACCTTATCAAGCCGGGATATACTCCTAACTTCGGCAAGACGCTGACACACGCCTATCTGACCCGCACTTTAGATGCGGCCACGTGGGCGGCGGAGCTGGCCGTCGGCGAAGGTCCCGGCAGAATCTACGTCGTGGAGCCGACTGGACCGATAGAAGATGACCCCAATCTGACGAACAAGAGATTTCGTGGCAATCCGACGAAGTCATTTCGGTCCCATGAACCTCTACTGGTTATAGGCGAGATCACGAATTGGCCGGGACACTCGCCCGAAGCGCTCAAGGCCATGAAGGCCGGCCTTGAACGACTGAAGCGGCTTGGTGTTGAACCGATCAACGACTGAAAGATCAGCAAAAAAAGGAACGGTTTATTGAGCGATTACACATTACCGATCTCGTCTCTTATGGTTTCCAGAGCCATTGCTGATAAACAGTCGATTGTGGCTCCATGGAATTTGTGCCACAGCCTGTGGCACAAAGATCGCGCGGCAGATTCTGTCAGGGCCGCCAGAAAATAAGGCAGAGAATAAATCAGCTATCGCTTCATGGAAGAAGATGAGTGATAGACAACACGGAATTCGAAATGAAGGAGTATCACCATGAGTTTGCCCAGAGAAAATGAGCTCACGCAGTGCCAGAAAGCATTCCTGTTAAGTGCCATTGAGCAGGTTGAGAAGGACGAACGGTTAATCGGCCTCGCAGTTGGTGGTTCAATAGCCAAAGGCACCATTGATGAGTTCAGTGATCTTGACCTGATCATTGTGGTAAAACCAGAAGATTATGAACAGGTAATGGCGGATCGAAAAGGGATTGCCATACGATTCGGGCAACTTCTTGCCGGTTTTACCGGAGAGCATGTCGGTGACGACAGATTATTAATTTGTCTTTTTGGCCCTTCGCTTATTCATGTAGACCTGAAATTCATCTCACTTGCAGATGTGCATATGGAAGCCTCACGACCGGTCATTCTGCTCGATAAAGCTGGTGGATTCTCGCGAGAATTAAAAAACATAGTTGAACATTTTCCCAAAATTGACATTCAATGGCTGGAAGACAGATTCTGGGTCTGGATCCATTATGCCGCAATCAGAATAGCTCGGGGTGAGTTTTTTGAAACCATCGACTTTTTGGCATTTCTCAGAAGAACAGTATTGGTTCCCCTTGCTTTTGATGAATTAAACGAATTGGGCTATGGTGTGAGAAAGGCTGAGCAAAGGGTTCCAGAATTTTCTGCGGCGCTGAAAAAAACCGTAGGGTGCTACCATGCAGGATCCCTTGTAACAGCTGTTCATGAGTCAATTGCCCTATATCTGGAACAGAGAAAAAGGTTCGAAAATGAGCTCTTAAACCTTCGCGAAGACGCAAGGATTGCCGCTATTGGCTATTTGGACTGCATTGAGAAAAAATATTGTTCTGAAGATTGCGACCGGCGAGACCATGATATTTAGAATTGATGGTGCATATCAAGTCGCCGAACAAGGCTGCGAAAGAATAAAAAATGAGTTACACTGTTGATTCTCAAAAAAGCGGCCGAATATAATCAGAGCGACTGACTGGATTTGCTGGTAAAATATCTAGAAACTTACATAGCTTGTCAGCAGCATGAGCACATCCATGGATGAATTGAAAAGTCTGATCACAAGATTGCGCAGCGAGAAATATCCTGACGCTGATGTCATATTTCTGGCCGGTTCTGTTATTCGTGGGGAAGGCACCAGAACTTCTGACCTGGATGTCGTTGTGGCCTACAACTCTCTTCCAAACGCCCGGCGGGACTCATACAGATATGGTGACTGGCCTGTAGACCCATCGTATTTCAGTGATCTGCCCCGGCAAAACGCAACATATATGATAAAAGCATTATCTGTGGTTGAGATGCCGGGAACAGCCATTGCCTGCGGAAGAAAGACCTTGGAGATCCGCCACTGGCGCCCCGGAGAATTGCCGCTGCTTGATCTGGTGATCGTCCAGAACAAGAGACGCCTTACCAGCAGCGATCCCGTTGACCCGGAGGGCAAGGTCGTGGCTATTGTGGACGTAAGGAATGTAAGGGATTGGAAAGAAGATGATCGGACTGAAGCGTCATACAGTAA
>MFYY01000119.1 GCA_001787855.1 Candidatus Riflebacteria bacterium GWC2_50_8
AACGAAGAATTTGACCGCATAATCTGTCTTGAGCGTTTCGACCTGCTCAGCCCGACTCCCGACTGGGAAGCCCGGGTTGAAAAATGGCTCAAACCCGATGGTAAGCTTTTTATACAGCAGCAGGTGCATACCGGCCTCGGCTACTACCAGGATTCAGTCGGCCTCGCCGATCTTCCCGGAAACGCGGTTGTCAACCAGCGTCTGGTGATGTCAGCTGAATTGCTGATGATGTTTCAAAAGAATCTGCATGTCGAAGATTACTGGAAAATCAGCGGCGAGCAGTATCGTATGACAGCTGAACACTGGCTTGACCGCTATTATGATAATCGTCTTGATGTTTTGCCGATGCTTGAGAAAGTCTACGGCAAAAAAATGGCCTGGACATGGTATCAGCGCTGGCGCCTGTATCTGATCGCTACCGCCGAACAGGCTGGCTTTAACCGCGGCCAGGACTGGATCGTCGCCCAATACCTCTTTGCCCGCCGCTAGTTGCAGCTACTTCTGCAGCTGTTTGTAGGCCTGGTTGATCTGTGTGGTTTTTTCGCGGGCGAGTGACTGTAATTCAGGACCAAGATTGTTTACCCGGTCGGGGGGATACTGTTTTACCAGTTCGTAATAGGCTTTTTTGACCTCTTCTGGGCTGGCGCCGTGGCGCACGCCGAGAATTAGATAGGGGTCGGCCGACTGCTGAGAACCGGGTTTCTGGCGTTCCCGCCCGCCCTGACCGGCGGAACGCGCTTTGGCAAAAATCTCATCGATGAGCGGCTTGATAAACAGCCAGAAAATAATGATCAGCAGCAGCGCTATATCGTCGATTCGCCCGATCCGGCCAAGGCCGTCAGGAATCAGATCGTAAGGCAGCAGAAAATAAAGCACCGCCAGAATCATCATCGCGATAATTCTGGCGGCGGCTTTGAGTTGCTTAATCACGGCGCTGCAATATTGCAAGCAGGCGGAGAATTTCGAGATACAGCCAGATCAGGGTGACCATCAGGCCGAACGCGGCATACCATTCGAAGTGTTCTGGAGCGCTGTTTTCGGCGCCTTTAAAGATCAGGTCGAAGTCGAGAATCAGATTGAAGGCCGCGACGCCAACGATTACCAGACTGATGCCGATACCTATGAGGCCACCGGCGTGCAGAGGACTGGTAAGGCCGAACATGCTCAATATCATCGAGAACAGGTAGGCGAAGAAAACCCCTGAAGTTGCCGCCATGACGCCGGCCTTGAATTTTTCGGTTGCTTTCACAATTCCGGTTTTGTAGAGAAACAGCATTCCGCCACAGGTCATGAAGGTTAAAAGTATGGCGTTGAGAACTATGCCTTCTGACATCATATTGTAGAGCGCTGAAATCGCGCCAAGCAGAAGTCCTTCGAACACTGCATAGAGCGGTGCGGTAAAGCGGGCTTTTGCCGGTGAGAATATGGTGATTAACGCCATGACCAGGCCGCCGATGAGACCGACGATCAATGCTCCCTGTGCGGCCGCCGGGTTTTCCATCGTCATTTTCCAGGTGAAACTGGCAGCGGAAAACACCAGCACCAGCAGAATCGCGATCTTGTTTATCGCGCCCTGCACGGTCATCACCGCACCAGACCCACTTTGTGCCCGTTCAAAATATTCGGCGCGCATGGCCGGGTTAGAACTTCGATCAAATCTGCTCATTTTCTTATTCCTCCTTCTTATTCCTATTCGTGCTCGTAATCGACTGCCCTGCGTAGTCCTGGCGAAGCAGGGTATTCGTAATCGTTTTCTTCCGATAGCTACCTGCGCAATTTCTCAGCCTCGATCAGGCCCTGTTCAAGATCTTTCAGCCCAGACCTGATTGACTGCACGTCTTTCACCATGCTGTCGGATGATGCCTGCAAGGTCATTATATCAGTAAATTTAAGAGTATTCATTTTATCCATGAGACTGTTGAACAGCTCGCGCATCTGAAGTTTTTGCATCTTCACTCGGTTTAGACAGGTATCAAGGCGGTCAAGTTCCAGGTTTCTTTCTTCTTTCATCTTGATCGTTGCTGCGAGCTGTGCCTGAACTACGTCGTCGGTTGACGAAGCCTGCTGGCGCTTTAGTTCTTCGAGATCTTTGCTGAGCTTGCTGCGGTCAATGGTCTTGAGGAAACCGGCCAGACCAGCGCTGCGCGCCAGTACTCCGGCATGCTCGACCTGCAGTTCTTCGACCTGAGTCACTTGCTGACTCAACGCGGTTTTCATCGCCGGTTTGCAGTTGTGAAAACTCTTCTTAACCTTGGCCAGTTCGGCCTCTACTTCGCGAAATTCGCTGAGATCGTCGTCGAGCAGCAGTTCAGGTTCGATATCGCTCTGCGACAATTTGATGATCTTGCGGCGCAGATTGCTCTGACTAAGCGACCCGGCCAGATCAGCAGCCCCTTCCGTAAGATTCTGCATGGTGACTCCGCGTTGAAAGCCGATTACGGCAGCACCGACTACTATGGCAGCGCCAGAATAAATGCTAAGTCCGGCGGCCAGAAGGATATACGGAATATAGAACAGCGAAAACGCTGTGAAAAAGTAGCTGGCGTCGCGTTCGCGCACTGTAATGACCAGCATTACGAAGGCAAGCAGGTAAAAGAACAGCTGTGATTCAGAAGAGACGCCTTCGGCGGCCTTAAAGATCCACATCATGTAGCCGTTAACCGCGAATCCGCAGAACGAGGCCAGGGTGCGCTTTACTTTATCGTCGTCTGTCGTGTCAGCCAGTTGCAAATTTTGCACAGCCCGCACCGCAACTGGCGCGGGCTTGTTGTTTTGTGGTGTAGACATGCTCACCCTCCGGGTTGTCATTTCTCTTTGCCGCTTAATAATTCGAATAAGCCGGCGAGAAGTTTAAACGGTAACAAGAGAATAAGATACGTCAGATAGAATGATAAGACAAGCCCTATGATGAACAGTGGAACATTGATCAGCAGGTTTACAACATCAGCCAGCCAGCTGTTCCAGGTTTTCTTGAGCCAGCTATCTTCTTCATGTATGATTTCGCTCTTGTTGATCACGAGCTGCTTTTTATCGATGATTTCCAGATACACACCCTCGCGAAACATATCGCTGGTCTGTTGGTCGCTGTTTTCCTCCAATTCGATTTCTGAATTGCCATGCACTGAACAGACAATGCTGTCTTCACTGTAAAGTGCATCGGTAATGCTGAAGCAGCACTCTTTTTTTGCCATCACCATTGGCGATTTCAGATATTGCCCCTTCAGCAGATTATCCATTGTTTCCTGGTCAAGCTCGTCAATCATGACATTGTTGTCCATGTTATACATTTCGATTGCACCGTAAAGAACCCTCTGATTGGCAAGACAGGCCCTGTGCCCTCCGCCATTATGCCTGGTTCTGGATAATGGCAGCGCGAATATAGTCGGCAAAAATCCGTATATGCCCCAGAACGACAGAGGTCTGGTTTCGCTACACCGCACAAAAGTTCGGGCAGTAACTGAGTTCTGGTCACTGAGCTGAGGTTCTGCGCCCGCAGTAGCTTGTGTGCGGTTGCCGGCGTTGTCCTTTGACCATAATTGTCTGATAAAAAGGTTGTCTTCAGACTTTTCGACGAAAGTGGCGTTAATCGGAAAAACGTGTTCTACGTTATTAAGGGTTCCTGTGAGGGTCATTTCAGCAGAGGCAGCCTTCGAATAGCGCCCTTTGATAAGTAATCTGCTGCCATGAGAAATGGGTGGCAGATTTTCAGGAAAGACTTTGCTGACTTCAGCACTGCCCATGTTCAGTTTAACATCGACAAGAACCGGGGTGCTGATGCTTCTATAGAAATCCATCATTTGCTTCTCGTAGTCAATGATGTGTCCAGGGAAGAGAGCCTCACCACGATTTTCGGCAGCTAACCGCTTGAGCAATTCAACGTTAATATTATGGCCAATTCCGAGTGCGAAGATGCGAGCTCCGTTTGTATTGCTCGCGATACAATCCCTGACAATGGCGTCGGTGTCTCGAATGCCGACTCCGGTTCTCCCGTCTGTAAGAAGAATCATCGTTCTGGTGCGACCTTCGGCATTGTCAAAAAGCTTAAGACCGGTGAGAAGTGCCCGATGTATGTCGGTGTTGTTGTGTACATTGAGAAAGTTGACGAAGTCGCCGGCGGTCTGGCGATTAACTTCGCTTGCCGCAGCCAGTTCAGGCATAAAGGTTTTTGTCAGCGTTGAAAACGCAATTATCCCAAACCTGTCGCTGGCGTTGAGCTGTTTTATGAAAAAGCTTAATAGCCGCTTGATTTCGTCACTCTCATGTGACATCGACGCTGAAGTGTCGATGACGAAAACTATGTCGTGCATGGCGATATCTTTGTCGCTGATGAGTTCTGCTGGCGAAAATGTCAGCATGAAATAGCCGTCCTGATCTATTTCGGGCCTGGTTGCCAGAAAGTTGATGCTGGGAGTTGCTGATTTGAGCTCATAATTCAGCATGAAATCTGCTTCTGGCAGATACTTGTTCTGTTCAAATACTACGTTCCAGGTTCCCTTGTCGTCTTTGTCGGTTGCAACGTTCTGCCAGTTTGATACGACATTGGCGATTGCTTTTTGATCTCTGATAGATATGTGGATAGAAGCGGTTTCAAGTTCGGTTTCCTGTTCTTCTTTTATGGCGAATGGCAGGGTGTAAGATGTCTTTCCGGATCTGTAGGGAAGCAGTTCACTGTATTCAATCAGGGCAGTAACACGAGATCCGGCCGCGACATTGATTGTGCCGGTTTTGAATAATCTGAAGCCTTGTTTTTCTTGATCGATTACGGTGAAAGCTTCAGCTGAGCTGTTGCTTTCTGAGAAACTGTCAATGAAACTGTCAGTGAAAACATTGCCTTCGCCGTCGGTAAGTGAATATTTAGGGATAGCAGCTGTCTCACTGATCGGAAAATTTAAGCCCGCTTGAACGGCTTGCTCGCTCGGGTTGTGAAACACCATTTCGAGACTGGTGAAAGCCACCTGGTCTTTTATTTCTACACTGGCTTTATAAGACAGAACTGGCAGCTCCCCTTGCTCGTGAACCAGATATACAGCTTCAACGCAAAGCGAACCTGCCAGAATAAATAGCGTGATTAAACAGATGCTTATTCTCTTGTGCATGGGGTTACCTCGGTGTGCCTGCGATTGCTTCTTAGCCTCGCAAGTCATCTGGCATAAATGAAAGAGGTGCGACGCCTGGTCGCACCTCAAGGTTGTTATTTCTCTTTGCCGTTGAATAATTCGAAGAAGCCGGCGAGAAGTTTAAAAGGTATCGAGAGCACAAGATAGGTCAGATAGAGTGAAAAGGCAAGGCCGATAATGAACAGCGGAACATTGATCACAAGGTTTACAACATCAGCGAGCCAGCTGTTCCAGATGCGGGTGAACCAGGTATCGCCTTCGTAGCGGATTTCTACCCGTTCTCCTGATGCCTGATTTCCACTACTTGCATCGTA
>MFYY01000120.1:0-5402 GCA_001787855.1 Candidatus Riflebacteria bacterium GWC2_50_8
CTTAGGTGGTCGACCCCGGCGTTTCGGCTCTTTTACGACTGAATCGGCCTTTGCCGGCCGACCACGCTTTTTCGGCAGAACAAAAGCTGCCTCAGTCTGAGCAGCTCGCGCTGCCTTCTCGGCATTAGATGGCCTGCCAACTTTGCGCGGCTTGTCAACTGCTTCTGCTTTTTCAGCCTTGGGCGGTCTGCCGACTTTGCCTGGCTTCGCCTTGCCAGCAGGTTTCTTGTTGCGCATGGCGCGCCAGACGTCTTCCTGGCGTATCGGCATGTGGGTCAGCACCGCGCCAACCGCCTGTTCGATGGCATTGCCAAGAGCGCCACAGACTGCGATCATCGAATGTTCGCCAACACCGCGGGCACCAAATGGTCCGTCTATCTGCGGAGTTTCGAT
Source organism: Candidatus Riflebacteria bacterium GWC2_50_8 (assembly GCA_001787855.1). Taxonomy (GTDB): domain Bacteria; phylum Muiribacteriota; class Ozemobacteria; order Ozemobacterales; family Ozemobacteraceae; genus Rifleibacterium. The sequence goes on from MFYY01000120.1 coordinate 394, forward strand.
AGCTATGCAGTCAATTTCCTCTGGAATATCAAGACTGGTAGGAATCTTGTTGTCAGTAAATGAAGGATTAAGCAACTGGCCTTTATCGTTGTAGATATAGCCTTCGCACATGGCAGTGCCAAGGCCCTGCAACATGCCGCCAATAGCTTGACCACGAACTGAAGCCTCGTTGATTACACAGCCAACGTCATAGGCCGAAGCAACCTTGATCAGATTATATTCGCCAGTCTTCGGGTCAACTTCGACTATCAGGCCATGCGCTCCGTATGTCCAGTCAAGAGCCGGGTTGCCCTGACCGGTTTCCTTGTTGAGATTGCTCAAGCCCTGGGCAATATAGCGGCCAACTCCAATAATTGGGCCACATATAGCGTTGCCATCAGGATAAGCGTAGCCTACTGCCATCTGTTTATAGGTAACATGGCTTTTCGGATGATGCTTTACAAAAACCTTGTCGGCATCGTGGTCAAGATCGCATTTCTGCGCACGCAAAACCTGTGCGGCCACATCGTAACATTTGTCGAGCAGGTCTTTCGCAGCCAGTATCGCAGCATTACCAGAAAGCAGCAACCCTTTCGATGCAACCGTCTGCCAGTCATATGGATCGCGGTCGGTGTCGTTTTCGATCGGCAGGCGAACACGCTCAATCGGCCAACGCAGGACTTCGGCGATTATCTGAGCAAGAGACGTATAGGTGCCCATTCCATAATCGGTTAGAGAATGGCTGCCAGTAACACTGCCGTCTTCGTTAAGTTTGAGAATCAAAACAGTGCCAGTGAAAGGAGGCATGGCCGGGGCTTTTTGCAAAGCGACAACTGATTTGCCGATTTTAAGACCGGTTTTCTTTTCCCGGGCTATTTCAGCAGCGGTAAGCTGACCATAATTGATTGATTTTGCAGCTTCGTTCAGGCATTTGGTTACGTTGCCGGTGTTTTTGACCACTTCTTCGCCGGTCATGGTTTTTGAACCGGCTTTCAATGCGTTCAGGCGCCTGAAATCAAGCGGATCCATGCCAATCTGTTCGGCAACATAGTTCATGTGGCGTTCCATGCCCCAGCTGAATTCGACATGCCCGAAACCACGATAGGCTGTTCCAAATGGCTTATTGGTATAAACCGTGTAAGCATCGACCCAGGCATTTTCGATTTCATAGGGACCAGATGCTGAGAAACCAGATGCGCGGGTAACGTTTACGGCGTAATCGGCATAAGCGCCAGCATCCCAGTACATAGTCATTTTCTGGGCGACGATCTTACCATTCTTTTTGACGCCGGTCTTGATGTTGTAGACAAGGCCAGAGCGACATGGCAACAGGCTGAATTCTTCCTCGCGTGTCGCCTGAATTCTGACCGGGCGACCGCCGGCAACTCTTGACAGGCAGCAGCAGAGAGGCTCAAGATGAATCCCGGCTTTTCCGCCGAAACCACCGCCAAGATATGGCGTGATAACCCTGATATTGCAATGCGGTATCTTGAATGCAATTGCAAACAGGTTGCGCACGGTGAATGGGGATTGTGCCGAGGTATGAATCGTAATTTTATCGCCAACGTCCCATTTTCCGATGGAAATATGAGTCTCCATCGGCACGTGCTGCACATTAGGATTGGTATATTCACGTTCAATTATGTAATCAGACTTTTTGAAGCCCTTTTCGACGTCACCTTTGCGAAGCTTGGTATGATTGGCGATATTGGTTCCGGGAACCGGCGTAAATACGGCCTGAACGAAGTCGTATTTGCCAAGATCCGGGTGAACCAGCGGGGCTTTTTTGTCAAAAATCTGCTTGGGATCCAGGAACGGCGTTAACACTTCATATTCAATCTCAATCAGGTCTATTGCCTGCTGGGCAATTGCCGGCGTTTCTGCGGCAACCGCAGCAACGGCTTCACCAAAATGTCTGATCGTGTCTTTGGCCAGAATATACTTGTCGACAAGGTAGAGGCCGACACGGTAATCGAGGTCTTTGCCGGTCAAAACGGCATGAACACCAGTTAAACGACTGGCCTTGGTCGTATCGATCATTTTGATTCTGGCCTTGGCGTGCGGGCTGCGCAGCACTTTTCCGTGCAACATGCCGGCAAATTCAAGGTCAGCGGTATAAAGAGCCTGACCGGTAAGTTTTTCGATCGAATCTATCTTCGGAACATCTTTACCAACATACTTGCGATCTTTACGAGGTGTATTTTCAAGCACGTTTGAGGCCCTCCTTTTTCTTCAGTTGACCGGAAGCGTCCTGGACAGCTTCGATAATCTGCTGATATCCGGTACAGCGACAGAAGTTGCCTTCAATTGCCTCTTTGATCTGCTCAACACTTGGCTTTGCAGTAGTCTGAAGCAGGGCGCGAGTCGACATTATCATACCGGGAGTGCAAAAGCCGCACTGCACAGCATGATTCTTATGAAAAGCCTGCTGCAGTTTCGAAAGTTTGCCATCTTTTGCTTCGCCTTCGATGGTCTGGATGTCGCAACCATCTGCTTCTACGGCCAAAATCAGGCATGAATTTACGGTTTTGCCATTCATGACAACAGTGCATGCGCCACATTCACCCGCCCCGCAACCTTCTTTAGTGCCGGTAAGACCTATATCTTCGCGCAAAAAATGCAACAAATTCTTCGTTTCAGAAGCATCGCGCTGATATTTTTTTCCATTTACGGTTAATTTTATTTTCATTGGTGTGCTCCTGCTTAGAAGAGTTCCGGGTAGATTTTTTCGACAAAATCCCGGGTCATGAACAAACGATATTCACGAGAAGCGCGCACATCATCTATCGGTGAAACAACTTTTTCGACGGCAGAAATTACCGTAGCAACTGTTGCTTTTGGCGACAGGTCACCAGTAACTACGGGCGTTGGCGCGCAGGAACCAATGCCGGCACGCATGACCGATTTTGTTCTTGCCATTGCCACACTTACCAGAGCAATATCATGACCTTTGATTCTTTTCAGTTTGCGCATACCGTATTTTGCACCAGCCATTTCAGCTGGCACTATGATACGCTGCAAAACTTCGTGCGGTTTAATCTGGGTCTTTTTAGGTCCGGTAAAAAAGTCTTTGAGAGGAATTACTCGCACGCCATCAGCAGAGCCAAGCTCTACGCTTGCTCCAAGCGCCAGCAGCGAACATCCCATATCAGCGCACGGCGAGGCAGTGCAGAGATTTCCGGCAATTGTAGCGCGATTGCGCAATTGTGGCGAACCAATGCGGCCGGCCGCATCAGCTAGAAGCGGATAATATTGTTTAACGTTTTTGTCGTTTATCAGATCGATACAAACCGTGGTTGCGCCGATAGAAAGACCTTCCGAGTCGTTGAAGGTAATCCCCTGCAATTCCTTGATTTTCTTGATATCAATCAAGTTTGCCGGTGCAATCCAGTGGTTATGCAGTTCGACGAGAATATCAGTTCCGCCGGCCAGAATTCTTGACTTACCCGCATGTTTTTTGAGCAGGGTATACAGCTCATTTTTGGACTTCGGTGCCAGATAATTAAATTCCTGAAGCATCCATTCCTCCTGAAAAACTTTAGAAAAATCAGCTATTCAGTGTAAGAGCAAGCATCTCGTTTATGCAAGCAATTTTGCACATAATTATCTGTATTTTTTTATAATAATATTAAATCGTGGCCTGATCTGAATCTGCAGCTATTCAAGTTTAAGATATAATTATATTTGAGCAACAATAATTAAATCATTGAATATTATCTGTTTATATAGAATACTGTCAGATACGGGCCACTGCCATAAAAATGGCATGCAAAGAAATAATAAGCACCAGGAAGATTGTCCGCGCAGACTGCGATGACAGCCAGAGCAGTGAGTAGCCAATCTGGCCTGAATGACAAGCTGAGACACAGTCACCGCATAATGTGCAGGTAGAACCGGGGCGTCTCAGCCTTATATCTTCGAGATTAAGAGCATTATATCGGCAAGCTTTGCGACACATCTGACACTCGACGCACCCGGCAGCAATTCTTATCCTGAAAAGCGAAAGACGACCAATCCAGTTTCCCAGCAGGCCAGCCGGGCAAAAACTAACACAGTGAGTCATTACGCCGTTTCGCCGCGATACTGCGAGCATTACTGCAATTCCTGCCAGACCGAAAAGCGCTGCGCAAATTACGGCCGGCAACCAGCCAATCTGAAGGTAGCGCAAGATTAGAGCCAACAGCACAACCAGAGTAAACAACAAAAGTCTTATCTTTGCAGCAAAGGAAGGCAACGGTTCCGGCACCGGGCAGCGCCGGCTGAGCAGGCTGTCCCAGGCACCAAAATAGCAAAGATGGCTACACCAGGCCGGGCCCACCAGCAGGAGGGTTGCAACAAATAGAATTGGCATGAAAAAATCGTGACCTCGATAAAGAGGCCCGGCAATAATCAACGCCGGCAATGGCAAGTGAAGCTTGCCGGTCATCAGCATTTCTTTAAAGCCGGCCAGACCCAAAAAGAGCTGCGTAAAAAACACGCTAGAAAAAAGAAGCCAGATGCGCGGCCGCCACCTTGCCGAAAATGCAGGCAATTGAAATTTATCAGTCAGCCATGCTGCATAGGTAGCCATCAGCACAACCTGAAACCAGCCCCAGACAGGGAAGTAACGCTCGACAAGTAACATTGGTTTTGGCAGATATTGCTGCATTCCGCCCAGCATGATAGCGGTCAGAAAAAAAGCAGAGAAAGCGGGCCAGAAAGCGCCTTTCTTCTTTACTGAGATCGCGTCATTTTCTATACGGCATGGCTCATTCATCGCGGGAAATATTTCCTGATCATTAAACCAGCGAATAACAGCAATTTGCCTGAACGTTACAGCAGGCTGATTTTCGCAAAAAATTTATTGCAAAAGGCTTCTGACAGTGAAACTGCAATCAGACAACCTTGCCGGGATTGAGAATGTTATTAGGATCAAACGCCTGCTTTATCTGCCGCATCAGCCGCAGCTGAACATCTCCGGCAATTTCTTCGAGATACAGGCGCTTGGCAAAACCGATACCGTGTTCACCAGAAACCTGGCCGCCAAGTTC
>MFYY01000120.1:5437-7195 GCA_001787855.1 Candidatus Riflebacteria bacterium GWC2_50_8
CTGTCGCGCAAAAGGTAAACGTGCAGATTGCCATCGCCGGCGTGACCAAAACTGCGAATGCGAATCGACTCTTCAGTCTCAATCTGTTTGGTAAACTTTACAAATTCGGCCACACGATTGCGCGGCACCACGACGTCGCATTCATCCATCTCGGTCGTCGACGCCTTGATTGCTTCGAGAAAGGCGCCGCGAGCCGACCAGATCGCTTCCTGACGCTCCTGAGTATCTGAGATCAGAATGTCGAGCGCACCCTGCTCAAGGCAGATGTGAGCAACCTTTTCGTAATCTTTTTCGATATCTTCGCGGGTGTGACCGTCAAAGGTCAGCAACAGATAAGCGTCAGCCGAGGAATCGGGAAATTTTTTGCCAAGAAAATCTTCTGAATTCTCGATTACCGCGCGTTCCATGTATTCTATCGCGGTGGGAACCGACTTTGACTGAATAATCATCGGCACAGTCTCAATCGCGAGATCAAGGCTGGGAAAAGGCACCAGCAGACTGATCGATTTGGCGGGGCGTGGCAGCAACCGCAAAATTGCCCGGGTAACGATGCCGAGCGTGCCCTCTGAGCCAACAATAAGATCTTTGAGACTGTAACCGGAACTGTTCTTAACCGTCTTGCCACCAAACCAGGTAATTTCGCCATCTGGCAGCACAACTTCGAGCGCCCGTATGTAATCGCGGGTCACGCCATACTTAACAGCACGCATGCCGCCGGCATTGGTGTTTATGTTTCCGCCGATAGAAGCGCTTTTTTCGCCAGGATCAGGCGGATAAAACAGATCATGCTGTTCAACATGTGCGGCGATTTCCATCAGCAGCACACCGGGTTCAACAGTCAATGTGAGATTGTGCGGATCGAGTTCGATTATTCGGTTCATTCTGGCTGTGCTGATCATTATGCCGCCATGCAGAGCAACAGCGCCGCCAACCAGGCCGGTCCCCTGCCCGCGCGGTGTCACCGCAATCCTGTTTTCATTGGCGTATTTGAGAATTTTCGAAACTTGCTGAGCATTTTCAGGCATGACCAGCATCTCCGGAAATCTGTGCAAATCGCCAAGTTCGTCGTGGCTGAAATCTTCATGCACCTCACTGCCGCAAACAAGATTTTCCCGCCCGCAAATCGAGGCTATATAATCAATATCAGCCTGAGTCAATGGTTTATAGTTCATGACAACGAACCGCCTCTTTTGATTTTGTCGAGCAACGCAGGAATAACCTGATAAAGGTCGCCGATAACCGCATAGTGCGCAATATCGAAAATAGAGGCACGCGGATCATTATTGATGGAAATGATGTTCTCTGCGCTCTGCATGCCGGCCGCAAACTGCACAGAACCTGACACGCCGCAGGTAATTATAAGTTTTGGCTTAACCGTTCGGCCGCTCAGACCGATCTGCAGTCGCGGGTCAAACCAGCCCTGCTCAATCAGTGGCCGGGTTCCCGCTGTCATTGCATCAAGCGCATCAGCAAGATCATAAATCATCTGCAGATCAGCTTCTTTTTTAATGCCTTTGCCGGCAACTATTATCGTTTCGGCATCTTCGATCGAACGCACCTTTTCTTTCGGTCTTATCTCAAGCACATCTATCGCCGAATGCAGTCGTGAAGGATCGATCTGGCAATGCTCAACCAGCCCGGTCGGCTGAGTTTTTTCAGGAGCGTTGAAAATTTTGTATCTGACCGTTGCAAACTGCGGGCGATGGTGGGGAGTATGAATATGCGCCATGATGTTGCCGCCATAAGCCGGCCTGATCT
>MFYY01000121.1:0-3090 GCA_001787855.1 Candidatus Riflebacteria bacterium GWC2_50_8
ACCGAAGACAAGGGCATAACTCTCGTGGTAACCGAAGGTTTTGGCAAGATCAACATGGCTAAAAAGACTTTCGATTTGCTCAAGGGGGCTGAAGGTCGTAAGACGTCGATCAATGGCGCAACTCAGATTCGTGCCGGCGTAATCAGGCCAGAAGTAGTGATTCCGATCTCTGATGCCAACATCGCTGATCAGAAGCATGCCCCCAATAACGGCATGACCATTGGCACTCTGGTTCGCATCATCAGGCAGCCACATTTCGGGGAAGTAGCCAAAGTTGTGTCTCTGCCCGAAAAGCCGGTAATCATACCTTCAGAAGCAAAAGTGCGCGTTGTTGAAATCGAAACCCTGTCGACAGGCGAAAAGATGATGCTGCCGCGCGCGAATGTAGAAATCATCGAAGAATAATCGCAATGACAGATAAATTCAACGACATTGATCCCGAACAGCTGAAGAAAGAAGTCAAGGAAGAGCTCATCAAACGCGAGATTTTGATGGGTCTCGAAGAAGACGAAATCGATCTTTTTGAGCTGTTCAGAGTGCTGGTAAAGCATTGGAAGCTGGTTGTCGTCATGCCTTTCGTTGTCGCGATTGTTGTGGCAATCTACAGCTTGACACTGCCCAACCACTTTAAGGCGAGTTCGACGATATTTGTGCACTCAAACAGCAAGCTCAGCGCTCTCAGCAGTCTGCCGTTTGCCGGGATGATACCTGGCCTTGGCGGCGGTGGTGGTGGCGCTGAATATCTGATGGTTTATCTCAAGAGCCGCACGATGAGCGATCGCATCATCAAACGATTTGGTATCGCCACTCACCCGGCTATTGTTGGTGACAACCCCAAAGACGATATCAAGTATGATGAAATTCTCAAAATTGTGAATAACATTGTCTCGGTGGACAAAGACAAGGATGGACTGATTACGATTTCGGCCGAGACGCTTGTTCCAGAAGTTTCTGCCGAGATTGCCATGGCTTATGTCGATTATTTGAGTGCTTTTGCGCGTGGCCCGCAGAAAGAAAAACGTGTTTTTATCGAGCAGCAGCTTGAAAAAGTCAGCAAGGAACTTGAGCAGTCGGAAGAAATTTTCAAGGCTTTCCAGGATCAACACAAAATGTTTGCTCTCGAAAAGCAGGCTGCAACAGTGATCGAAAAACTGGCGCGCCTTGAGGCTGAGAAGATCGGGGCTGGCGTGTCTCTGCAGATGCAGGAAAGCTTGCTCAAATCTTCTGGGAACGTGCCAGAACTGGTCAAGATCGAAGGCCAGAAAGTTTCTGAAGAGGCTAAAATAGCTGCTCTCGAAAAAGAAATCGGTCTGACCGAAAAAGAAATTGCAACGTTGCCTCAGCTGGCGCTTGAATTTGCCCGCCTGCAGCGTAATCTCAAGGTCAAGGAAAAAGTGTTCGGTGTTCTCACCGAACAGCACGAAATGGCCAAGATAGCTGAAGCCGAAGAGGGCAGTCAGTTTGAAGTGATTGATGTGGCACGTGCTCCAGAGCTCAAGTCGAAGCCCCGTCGTTCGATAATGGTTATTCTGGCCGGTTTAAGCGCCGGTGTTCTCGGAGTCTTCGCTGCATTTCTGATCGAATTCATCAGGCGTCGCAAGGCACAGGACGCTAAGCAGGCTTCACAGGCTGCCGCATAATATTTCATATCAATTGTGTTTTGCGTAGGGGTTCAACATGTTGAACCCCTATTATTTTATAAAGATGTAATTTAATGACCACATTATTTTCCTGGTTTAACGATAAGATCATCGAAACATACCCCGGCACGCTGCCCGTGGTGACAGACGCATCAGCGGAAATGGTTTCGCGACCTTTAAACGTGCGGGGCAGAATGCCTTGTGTGGCGATCGACAGCCCAGCTGTGAATCCGTCAGAGGTGCTACGGCAACTGGGGGCGCCCCCCTTGCTGGCAGATGTTTTCGTCGAGCTTAACGATTGCGAGGTTTCTCTGAAGACTTGTTTCGACGGTCTGGTGCCAGACCTCGAATGCCGTGAAAAGAAGCGCAAGCGCAGTACCGGGCAGTTTTATACTCCAGAGAATCTTGCCGCCCGACTGGTTGAAATGGCTGAGCCCGGCGATAGCGGTGATATTCTTGACCCGGCCTGCGGTGACGGCAGCTTTCTGATGGCTATGGCTGCGTATCTGCAGAGAGAGCAGGAAGTGCAGAAAGACAAGAGAGGGCATCCGCAGATTAGCGCAGAGCTAACGAGCGAGAACGATTACACTTGGCCGCGCCGTTCACGTGGCGGCCGAGTATGCCCACATCCGTGTGGGCACGATTACGGTCATCCGGCTTCGCTAAAGCTAAGTGGGGGGATAGACGAGATCCAATATGAGAACGATTACGCGAAGGAGACGAAGCAATCTCGCTGTCATGCCGGATTCTTAGACAGGATTCACGGGTATGATATTGATTTGCAGGCGTTGTTTGTCTGTATGACCCGCTTGATCTGCACGTTTCCTGGGTGTGGCTGGCCGGCGCTCGAAAAACGCGATTTTCTGCTGGAACCGCCAGCAGAGAAGTTCTCGGTGGTTATTGGTAACCCACCATACCGGGTTAATCTTGACAATTCTTTTAAAGACCGGCTTTTAGAGCTTTATCAGACCGCTGAGGGCGAGAAAGATCTTTATACTTTTTTCATAGAAGGCAGCTTGCGGGCTCTCAGGTCAGGTGGTCGACTGATCATGCTGACTTCGCATACCTATCTGGTGAATCATCAATGTCGCCGTATCAGGCGCTTTGTTTTTGCCGACAATCTTGTCAGGTCTCTTTTCATGCTTCCTGAAAGATTTTTTTCGCAAGCCCCGGGTGTATTGCCTGTAGTTGTGATCGTTGATGCGACCAGGTCAGGAGTGCCGTATCAGCTGACTGTGCATACTGCCTATTCAGAAGCCGAGGGCTGGCGTCAGCACTACGTTGCAGAAGCCGCAACATTTGAAGAAAGCAGCGGTCTGCGTCGTGCTATTGTTCCCGCGGGGCTGAAACATGTTTTTGCAAAGATGAATGAATGCGGCAGGCTGGGTGAGAGTTGTCGGGTCGGCGTCGGCATACAGGAATCTCTGAAACGTGAGGGCAAGGTCTCACG
>MFYY01000121.1:3134-5324 GCA_001787855.1 Candidatus Riflebacteria bacterium GWC2_50_8
TGCGTGGTCGTGAACTGGCGCCATTCAAGATCAACTGGGAGGGCAACTATATCGATTACGGCTCGCATCTGGCTTATGCCGGAGACGAGAAGACCTTTTCCGGGGCCAAGATTCTTTATCAGAACATACGCAACGAGCGGTTGAAAACCAGGCTGGTAGCAGCATACGACAAAGGTGGTTTTTTCCCGAAAAATTCGCTTTCCTTCATTGTGGCGAAATCAGATTGTTCTGATTTGTTTGTGCTTGGCCTGCTGAATAGTCTGCTGGTAAACGCCTGGTTCAGCGGCAGTTTTCACAGTTTTCACGTGACGGTTACTCAGGTGCGGCAGATCCCATTGCCAAAATGCTCAAAAGCTCTCCGCCAAGAGATCGAGAAGATAGTGTCAGTCCTGGTTGATTTATCAGACAGCTCGTCGGAATGGCAGAAGCATTTTGAGCAGCTTAATCTGGCAGTGTGCGCGAGCTATCTTGGCGCAGGCGATCATTCACAGCTACTGCTTGCGTGCGATAAATTCCTTGAACAAGCGGCTGCCTTGTGATAATCTATTAGCACTCTAATAAATCGAGTGCCAACTGCTTTCGTTCATCGCAGGAGGAAAGGTTACATGCCAACTTACAGCTATAGATGCTCAAAATGTGAAAAAACTTTCGATGCCTTTCATTCAATGATGTGCAAAGATCCGCAACATTGCCCAGATTGCGGTGCTGAGGGCAATAAACTGATGTCAGCCAGTTCGGTTATTTTTAAGGGTTCTGGTTTTTATTCAACCGATTACCGCGATTCAGGCTATCTCGAAGCCAAGAAAAAAGATGGCAGCGGTTCGCCAAAGCCTGTCGACAGTAAACCCGAAACCCCGACCAGTCCTGCTGCTCCAGACTCATCTTCTCCCAGCAAACCGGCCGATGCTCCGGCATCTTCATCTTCTGCCCCGACCACGCCCACCCCGGTAAAAGCCGCCCCAACCGCTCAGGCCGCCTGATTAACCATCGGTCCTGCAGGGTGAAGCTTGGAGTTGTTTCCTGTTTCGAAAAGCGTCTGTAGCTGATTTGCTTCGCCACCACCGCGATTTCTGGACTTGTTCACATGGATCGTAGTTTTGTATTTTAAATGCTGATTGGGGCTGTTATAATGTTTGCGCAAGTTTCTGGTGGTTGATTGAATCTGAACTGGCGGGCACAAATTGTTAGACAGGGAACTGGTAGAGCAACTTTATAGCTCGAAGGTCGATATCAAGCGGGCGGCGGTTTACCGGCTGCTATTTGACCGGCGCTACGACCTGCTGGATGAGCTTAAAAAGGCCGCTACTTTTGAGAAAGACGAATCTGTTGCGGTTTTCATGGTGCAGGTCTGCCTGACGCTCGAAAACTTTCCGCGCGACTTTTCGCTGGAGCGTCGTCTTGTCGAGTTGCTCCAGAAGCCGGGTGGCGTAGTCAGCCTTTCTGAAGACATGTGGAAGTATCTCGAAACACATGGCAGCAGTCAGATGCTTTTGGCTGCACTTGGCGCAATGGGTGACGCTATTCCGCCGTCGGCGCAGGACTTTATCGAAACCTGCCTGACCCATCCCGATCCTGAGATCCGCGCTGCTACCTGTCAGAAAGCCATCAAAAGCGGTCGTCCGACCCATTTTGCTTTTGTGCTCAATCTGGTGACCGATCCCGACCCGCTGGTTGCGCAGACAGCTTTTCTGGTCATAAAAGAGCTGCCGGGAGAAGAGCTTGCTATCATTCTCGATTATGCGCTTGGTTCGCCTGATGAATGGGTTCTCAACAATGTCGCGCCCTTTTTGCCGCTGATTATAAATAATTCAGTGCGCAAGGTCATCGCCAAGGTGTCATATCACAAGCATCCGATGATTGCAAAAAAAGCTCGTGAAGCTCTTAAACAGCTTGATGCCATACCATTTATAAGTAAGCGCAAGGCCGAAGCCGAAGCGGCTGCTGCCGCCGAAAAGGCAGAGGATGAAGATGTTGAGAGTGAAGAAAGTGAAGCTGGCGAAGATGGTGAAAAGAAACTTTCTCTCAAGGAGCAGATGGAGCTCAAACGCCAGCAGAAGCTCGAAGAAGAGCAAAAACGCAAGGCCGAAGAAGAGGCTTTGGCCGCTGAACTCGCGACTGTAAAGCCTGAAGATCTCGACGCTCTTGCCGGTGAAATCAGCCGCTTCAGTGCTGACCCGGGTGACCTGCTGA
>MFYY01000121.1:5354-9526 GCA_001787855.1 Candidatus Riflebacteria bacterium GWC2_50_8
AGTTTTGAGAACGAAACCCGAGTTCTCGATGATCTGGAAGTCGATGATGCTGAGCTCGAAAAAGCTTTGGCACAGACAGTGGCCGGTGCTTCACAACAGCCTGCCGGCAAAGCAATGCCGGTAAAGATTGCGGAAGAGGAAATCATAATTCTCGACCCGAAAACTATTGATCTCGAAAAAGCGCAGGCACAGTTCTGGCAACTTGCCGAACCTGCTTCTGTCAGCACTGTAGACTCGACAACAGGCTCAACTGATATTGTCTCTGTGGTTGACGGTGACGATGAAGACATTGATATTCTGGTCGTAGACGAAACCGAACTTAGTAAATCTCCTGGCACACCAGTGGCAACAGAAGTCACGAAATCGGGTGCTACAAGTTCTGGGAAGACTGCTGCACAGTCAGGAGCTGAGCTGGTTGGCGAGCGCATTGAAAAATCTGATGAAGCAGCAGTTGTCGCAGATAAAGCCGCTCCTGCCCAACGGCCTGCGGTCCCGGTAGAGGCTGTTGCCCGGCAGGCTCCGGGTCAGTCTCAGTCGTCTTTTTCCGCACAGCCTGCGGCAACCTCAGCCTCAGCGCAATCTTCTACGAAATCTTCGCCAGCAATAGATACGCGCGAGGCTTCTTCGCCAAAAACCCCTTCTTCGCCTGTCTCGGCCGCCGCATCTGCGACTTCTTCATTACCGGTAACTCCTACGTCTCCGATGGCGGGAAAAGCTTCTTCCGCTCCTGCTGGCACTCAGAAAACAGCCTCTGTCGCGCCTGCGTCTGCTGGCAGCCAAAAAGCTGCCCCCGTCATGTCTGCCAAACAAGCAGCGTCCGCCCCGGGTGCCCGACCGGTATTGCCGCCAGAAGCCCGTGAAATTGCGGCAAGATATCCGTCTTTTCTGGTTGATCCTTTTGTTCAACTGTTTGTGCCGGCCAGTAATGAGGCCAGACTGGTGCAGATCGGGCAAGTTCTTGATAATCTGACGGCATTTCTGAATATCTGCTATCTGCAGTCATGTCTGTTTTTTGCACCGGAATCAGAGGTGCTTGCGCGCAGCATAATCGAGTGTATAAAGGGTGAGCTGGTTGGTCCGACCGCGCTGCGTTGTCTGCACAATTTCGTAATGTCGATGAAGCAGGCGCGTGGTAACCCGGTGTTTTTCACATTTTCTCTGGCAGGTGTGCTCAGTGACACTTCTGATTCTAACCCGCTGATGATGATGCGCGAACTCAAAGAATTTCTGCGTGAGCCGGTAGAGCCACTCGACGAAAGCGTCCCGCAGGCAGTCGAAGGGATAACCGAGATTCTGCGTGGTGTTAAGTCGATAGTCAATAATCTGCTGGTTATGAAGGCTCCACCAGGAGCCAAGGAACCCTTTGCCGATCTCAGCGGTCCGGAAGCTCGCATTTTGCCGCTTGAAAAGCGCCCCGCTCTTGATGTTCCGGTGGGTGAGGTGGTTTTGATTTCGCGCGATGGCACTGAAGCACTGGGTCTTTTTCCGTATTTCAAATATTCCCGAAAAAAAGTGGTGTTTGCAAAGCCCAGTATTGCAGAGCGCAATATTTTGCTTGAGCGGCTTGAAATCCCTGTCGAAGAATTTTGACCTTGAGATTCATGGTGAAATAACTCTCGTCGAAGCAGCTTTTGTCTGGTTGTTCACCACGATTTAAGATGATAGGATAACTGTGTTATGACAAAGATGAGTCGAATTTTTATTCTCTGTATCTATTGTCTGCTGACTGTGTCAGGCCTTGCAGATGAGTCGCTGCTGGCAAGATTTTTTCCGTCAACATCGGTTGCCAATCGCTGGCAGCCAGTTTCTATGTTTCCTTTGCCAGAAATAGATCGCAGCGAATCGCCCGTTGAAGTATATAACGCGGGCGTTGAGTTGAATAACGAAGCTCTTGATGCCATGCGTGGCAAAGACTATGCCCGTGCCGTGAGATTGCTTGGCGAAGCCTGCCGCAAAGCTCCTGGAGAAAAGGGGTTCTGGAGTAATTACCTGGTTGCTTTGAAGAACAGTAAAGGTCGTGAACAAGATGCGATAAACACTGCCCGCATTGTGCTGGCGTTTGACCAGAATGATTCTCAGGCAGCCTACATGGCCGGACTGATTTATCTAAATGAGCTCAAAAAGCCGGAACAGGCGATTCCATACATTGAGCATGCGTTAAAGGCTAAACCTGGTGATGTCAGCATGGCAACTGCTCTGGCGACCGCTTTTGAACAGGCTGGCTATACTGATGATGCATTTGAAATTCTTAAACAATACGCGCATGCAAGCAGTAACGATCCATACCCTCTTTATATGCTGGGTTTGCAGTATTTGAACCGTGAAGATTATAACCCGGCGATCAGAGCGTTCAACTCAGCCCGCGCTTTTGACCAGAAAGGTTTTGCGCATGATGCCTGGATTCGCGCGCGGTATTATGCCGGTCAACTCGAGGGACTCGAAAATGACTGTCGAGATGTGCTGCAGAGGTTTCCAGGAGTGCTGAACCGGCAGAGCCTCGAACGTATTCTGTTTTCGCTTGCACCCGGCGATTTTCGAATGGTTGAGACGATTAATGCTTCGGTTAACACGCCTTCCGCGCTTGACCGCCTGGATTTCTCGATTAAGCAGATTCCGAATATGTCAGGTCATCAGCAGATAGAACTGGTCGGCAGCGAGTTTGTTTCGCGCGGGAACTCTGTTGAAGCTCTCCCGGTTACCAGCGATGCCGGCAGGCTGAAATTCAGTGTGCCACGCGAAGTTCTTGCGCCAGAGTTCTCGTTACGTCTGATCTACCGCATCAAGATGTCAGCAATGCTGGGCAGTCGTCTGGTTTCGACCAACGTCGCCACTCCAGACCTGCGCCATCTTTCGCAAGATCCATTGCTTTTTCTCGATCATCCTATGGTTAACGAGCTTTCGCGCAAAATTTCGCAATTGCCCGGCAATTACATTCAAAATGCGGCTACTGCAGTCGCAAGAGGACTGAAATACAGCGAAAATTTCGAAGACCACCCGGTGAAGTGGGTGTTTGAGAATCTTGATCGGTGTGACTGCACTGAGTTCGCGAGACTTCTCGCCGCATTGTGCCTTAAAAAGGGCATTCCGGCAAGAATCGCCACCGGTTTTCTCATCAAGGCCGAACTGATTAACACCGACACCTCTATCGGTCACGCCTGGTGTGAGGTTTTTTTTCCAGGCAAGGGCTGGGTGCCGATCGACCCGACTCTGCAGTCGAATATGCACTGGGCATATTTTGGCAATCTGCTGAGTGACCAGATTTTGTTCGATTACCTCAACGGCGACAAACGCACGCGAGTGAGCATAGATTTTGTGTCTACCAAGCCTGATTTAAAGGTTAACCTGGGCAATTCCTACCGGATTTCACACTGGTAACACTCTCTTATTCTGGAGTTTCACATTGAAAACAATTTGCTTCTTAGCTCTGTTGATCGCTTTTACATGTTTCTCTCTGCCAGTTTTTGCATGGCAGTTTTATGCGGGAAGCGATATCGCAATGCTTGCGCCCGGTTATGTGCTTCTTGAGCCCGACAACTGGAGTCGAAAAGATCTTGAAACTATGGGTCAGCATGGCATTACAGCGTTGGCCTGGCTCAATGTCTGTCAGGTCGAAGAGAGTCGTGTGGTTGGCCTTGACATTAAAAGCAAGGACTACACTATCTCCAGGCGTTATCTGCGCGAAAATAAAAAACTTGCGGTGTTTTATTCGCAGAGTTTCAGAGATCTTCTGCGCCTGAGACTGCGTGAGTATCTGCTAAAAGGCTTTGCTGGTGTGGTTTTTACTAAAGCCGGCTATTTTAATGAGCTTTCGAACAGTCCAATTAATCGAAGCGAAATGCTGCGACTACTCGAAGATATGGCCAGAGAAGCCCGTAGCGTCAGTTCAACCGCCCTGGTATTGGTGCATGAAGCGAGCAGTTTTTACACTGAAATTGGGCAGAACTCTGATATTGCTGGAGTTGTCGAAGAAGGCTTATACTTTGGCAGACAGGGTCGCCAGTTGCGCTCATGGGATCGCGAAAAGCGACTGAATGCGCTGTTAAAGCTTAAAGAAAGTGGCAAGTTGATAATGTTGGCCGAAGATGCTCGCTCCGATGCTCGCAGGCAATACGCTGGCGACGAGTGCCGCAAACACGGGTTCGACCATGGATTTGCTGAATTGCCGCTAATAA
>MFYY01000122.1:0-215 GCA_001787855.1 Candidatus Riflebacteria bacterium GWC2_50_8
CGAAGAAGTTCGCCAGATGGCAGCTGCTTATGTTCACCCGATTTTTTCGCGGGCGATGGATGCCTGGGATAGCAAGAACACCTCAGAAGCTGAGGTGTATTTTGAGCAGAGCATAGATGACCCGCAGTTGAACACTGTTGGCAAGTGTCTGGCGCTGACAAAACTTGCCGAAATAGCTGAAGCAAAGGGTGACCGCGCCTCATGGATCAAGTGGC
>MFYY01000122.1:293-5592 GCA_001787855.1 Candidatus Riflebacteria bacterium GWC2_50_8
AGGAACTCAAAAACATTCCTGAATACAAAGACATCGCCGCATTTCAGGATTTTGGCCGCTATTTCAGCTCGGTCATGGATGTCAGCAACCAGCTTTCGACAAGCGGTGCCGGGGCAAACGAGATTCTCGAAGGGTTGAAAGGCCAGGGCGAATCTGACTCGGATGCGCGCAAGAGTCTCGATGTTCTCAAAGACATGGATGGCCAGTTCCAGAAAATGTTTTCTCCCGATCAACCCTGACGCCTCAGGAGCCTTTTCGCGCTCATGTCCGTCGCTATCGCGCTCTTCTCCGTTATTTCCGCTCCGGTGCCAATCCGCTTCAATCGCCAGCTGTCGCGATTAATGCCACCGCCTCCTCCTGTGTACCCTGTGATTGTGAAAAGAACTACTATAGGGTATAATTAGAAGGGATCTCAGGACGTGATCAGAGGAGAATACTTTGCAACAACGCTACAGACGAAAGAGCGGTTCTGCGTATCTGATGGCACTCGGCGTGCTTGGCGTGCTGGTGCTGGTTGGTATGGCCATTTCGCGCATGACGATTTCCGGGCGCTGGAGCACGGTTTTTTCAAGTCACGAGAAACACGCCGAAGAGTGCGCTGAATCAGCTGCCAACCTGACTTTTAAGATTGTTAAAGACAATATGAACGATTACAGTGCTTTCTGGGAGCTGTTTTCAAAGCCAGATAAACTTTTGCGCAGCTGGTTTATGTATTTTCGCCTGCCGGCGCCAGTTGCCGGGGCCTATATCGACCCGGTAAGTTTTGAAAACGCCAAGGCAAACGGTATCGACGTTCAGCTCGATCTGTTCAATAACGTTCTGTTCAAGCCACTCTATGAAGAAGGCATCGTTTATATTTACGATACCATCTCGGTAGACCCCGAAGCGCCGCTGTCGCCGCTCAAGACCATGTTCGATGCGCGTGGCGGCCGGGTTCGTGTTGTCTGCACCGCCAGAATCAAGAAGGCTTTTGCCATTCTGGCCGACAACCCTGATTTCATGGTCGGCGGCGTCGAAGTGCCGCTGCGCAAGGTTACCGGTTTTCTTGGCTCGATTTATGACAAGATCAAAATTGGCGCGGCTGATGTCGTCTCAGGCATCAACAAGGATCCGACCGGCGAAAACTCCGGCGAGGGCGGGTTCCAGATACCTAATGTCGATGTCATCAAGTTTTTGCCTGACACGCCATTGATTAAAGCGCCCGATATTTCCGGAATCACTATTATCGTTCAGGGTGTGCCGGTTCCCGTCGGCATCCTTCTGCAGAAGCCGGTAGATGCGATTTTTAACAAGATTTCAACTGAATTCGGTCTGACTCCACAAAAGATCGCCAAAAAAATCTTTGGCGACAAACTGCAGTTCAATATCGATTTCAAGGCAATCAACGAACGCATTGAATCAGCCATTCAGAACTGTCTGCCTTCATTTCTCAAAGCTTTCGCCGGGAATGTCAGTTTTGATGTAACCGTCGAAAAACAGGGCTTTTTCGAAGTTGTCACCGAAGTCGAATACTACCCGAGTTATCCTGACGAAACGGTTATCCGCAAAAAGCTGGTGATGCATCGTGAGTTTCGTGTTGCCGATATTCAGCCGATAGCATCGGATTACACTTTTTTTATCGCCAATTCAAAGTTGCTTTACGAGAAATCGATCGAAAACTTCGATAACTGGCAGGGCGACGACGAGATAAAATGGAATGATGGCATGGGAACAATAATCATTCACAACATGCCTTCGTTCACCTCTTTTTTTGAGGCCTTCAAGAATATATTTTCGTTTGACCTGAAAGATCTTTTTCGCAAGCTGCAACTTCCCGGTCTGGTGCGGGTTAACGGCACCAAAGAAATGCTGATCAAGCTGACATTGTTCGACAAATGGCCTTTTGGCAGCGACGCGCTCGAAGTATTCAAGAGAATGGAGATCGTCGCACTGCTGACACCACACAAGTCTGATTCCGGTTCTCCCAAGACCGCGTGCAGCGGTGACCACCCGTCTGACCATGCCGACGATAAACATAACATCGTTCCGAATCTGAAGAGCGTGCGCTACAATTTCTGGGATAAAGGCAAACCCTTTGACTGGCCCTACTTTGGCGGCGGCGACCCCGGTGGAATTGGCAATTACTGGTTGCCGATTCCGCCAAGATTTGCCAGTACCCTTCTGTTCGGCCATCTGTTTATAGAATTTCCTTTCTCGATGCGTGTCGAAGGCTATCTCAAGAAAGTATATACCCACATAAGCCTGATGCTGGTCAAGATCTACATTCCGCCGATTCCGATCATCGGCTTTTTGGGTCTGGATATTCCGATTCCGTGGTTCTGGGCCAAAGCCAAGAAAGAGCCATACGGTTACTGCATGTTTCCGCCATACAAAAGCGATGACGAGGCGAAGGCTGCCTGGAACCCCAACGACAAGGGTAATTTGCCGGCTAACACCTATTCGCCGACGCAGTATCTCAAGAAGGCAAGCTATTTTTATCCGACCAGCCGTGATTTCAACAATGACATTGAGAATCGTGTTATTGACTACAAGGGCAAGCGCACTTTTATCTGTGACGGCGTCACCTTTATCAACGACAGCCTGTGGCTTGAGGACGACCTGCATGTAATGGGCCGCGGCATTATTGTTGCGGCATGCAATGTGCATCTGAAGGGTAACATCACCAAAGAAGAATTCGACGCTAACGGCAATGCCACAGTTTTTTCGGTTGTGGCGCGTAATGGCTCGATCGTCAATCATTATGGTAACCGCGATATTCATGCCTGTCTTTTTGGCGACAAGGGGTTGAGAAATCCGATTGGCGCAACCATGAAGGTTTATGGCAATCTGGTGTTGAACCGCTTCAACCGCAAGGATTGCCAGGGTGATCTGCATGTTTATTACCAGTCGAATCATTGCCGCAGTTCGCTGCTTTCTATGATCAGGCCGGTAGCCAAATGGGACCCGACGCGATATTATGTTACCTTCAGTGCGCAGACCGCTTACTTTAAATTCGAAAAATTGTAACTATTCAGGAAAAGCTGCATGACCAAGCGAGCCGTAACACTTGTCGAAATTTGCCTGGCGCTGACCATTCTCTTGATCGCATTGATTCCGCTGACTCGCATATCATCTGGTGATGCCGTTACCGTCATTGAGACTGAAAAGATCCAGATGGCCGAACGCATTCTCGAGAGCATCAAGGCAGAGGTTGTCGCGATGCCTTTTAAACGGTTTTATGAGCGGATTGATGAAGAAGGTGTTGCCGCTGAAGACGTTGGTCCTTTTGAGCTTTCCGACGGTTTTTATCCGATCGCTCTGAGCGAAGTTCTTGAGATTCAGAAGACTTATAAAGATTTTGCTGTGGTGGGCACCTGGTCTTTTCTGCTCAAAGATGGCAAACCTGATAAAACCATGGTTCAGACTGATATTGCCTGTTCATTCAGCCGTGCCGGCGCGGCTCCGCCGGTTGTTCGTAACAAATCATTTTTAATAGTCAAACCCTGATAACGAGAGGGGAGAGAAACATGAAAAAGTATGGCACGACTCTGATCGAGGTTCTGGTAGCGCTGACCATTCTGGGCATTATTTCAGTGCCGCTGTATTACCTGCTCAAGGACGCGTCAAACAAGCGCGCTGTTGTTGCCAGCCGCGACTTTATCAAGCAGGAAGCCAACAAGGTGTTCAAGTTGCTTGAGAACGATCTGAGTCAGGCGCGCAAGGGCACTTTTAAGCAGGTGAGTGATGACGTCATTGAGATCAAGGTGCGCAAGCCGGGCAAAGACGATAAAGACGTGTCTTTGAGCTATCTCTATGTCGCTCCTGATCTGATCAGGCGTTTCGAAGGGCAGCGCTGGCTGGTGAGCAAGAATGTTAAGGATTTTGTGGTCAGCGAAACTGCAGAAGCCGGGCGTCTCGTCGTTTCTCTCAAGATGAAAGCCGCTCTCGACGGCATTGCTGAAGAAGATGGTCCCGAGTATTCCCAGGAAAAGCTTGTTGTCATGCGCGAAGACAGCTCAGAAGAGCTTGACGCTTTCTGGCGTGATGTGGGTGACGTCAACAAGTTTTTTGCCACCCAGGGCAGCTTGATGGCCGGGGTGAAGGACGACGCCAAGCAGCTCACCCAGCAGTTCACCGACGAGTATAAGGATATGCTCAAAGATGTTAAGAACATGACTGTGGGCCAGCTGACCAAGGTCAAGGATGATCTGTTCAAGGGGCTGAAAGATGTAGAAAAACAGCTGCAGGGCATCGATAAAGATATTCTCGATCTTGATTCGAAGGCGCTTTATGACCCAGGCTGCGACGGCGAACTTTCAGACTCCCAGAAAAAGCGGGCCAGGCAGGTTAAAGAAGCTCTGGCCGGCATGGATACCAAAGCCAAGATGGACTGGAACAAGATCAAAAATATCGGTGGCACGGGTGGTCTTTTTTCGTCAGGTATGGATACAAAAGCCATCAAAGAAATGTATAACGCCAAGGCCGAGATTTTCAACGCCGGTCAGCAGATGGTAAAGCAGATGGATGAATTCAAAGTGTTTGCCGAAGAAAATGGCGTGCCTGTCGATATGTCGACGATTAATCGCCAGAAATGGGGCGCTTGAATCGGCTCAATTTGACATTCATGACAGCCACCCAGAGCAGCACCGCGCTGATGGCTATTTTTTGAAACCATGGAATATGCTGCACGCCGAGTCGCAGATAGTACATTACGTTGTTGATTTGTATCAGAGTCATGCTGAGCAGTCCTGCCGCAAAGAAGGCTTTTCTGCTGTTTTCAAGCATAATTATCAGTGCGACTATTAATGTAACCAGCGTTGCCAGGTTGAAACAAAGCAGGGCGGGATTATGAAAATCGCCAAACAGCATAACGCCAGAAATGCCGGTTAATGCTGCGCTTATTCGTATTATTCGCGCCTTGCTTGCTGTTGTTTTGCAATACAGTGGCAGCCGGTAGAAAAAAACGCCAATAGCGCTGCCGGCAAACATCATGGCGATAATTGCATAACCCGCGCCAGGGTTCAGCTGGCCGTTCATCGCCGCATGGTTCATCAGTTCGCACCAGTAGTTGTTGATCCAGCTGTACCCAGTCGATCTGAGGTCAGCCTGCGATCCGCCCGGATAAAGCTTTGCCGCCACATAAAACAACAGAAAATACGCTGCTATTCCCAGCGCCGGATAAAGCTCCAGCACCGCATACAGATTAAATTTTTTATCAGCCTGTTTCATATTCCCGCTGCTATTCTATCATTGCTTAAACGCTATGAGCTCAAAATTTTGCTCGCCAGAGAATGGCATCCATGTTTCAGAAAGGTGCGGC
>MFYY01000123.1:0-5293 GCA_001787855.1 Candidatus Riflebacteria bacterium GWC2_50_8
CGATGAACTTTCGTTTCGTCGGCTTCTTTTCATCAGCCAGCTGGAGAAAGGCAGTGCGCTTAATGCCGATGCCGTCTGCGAGCTGATTAAAACTCCCAGTTTCGAGAATGAGTCTGCTTCAGGGAAGCCGGTCGAAGCATATTCGCGGCTGTTCAGCGCGTTTGAGTCAGTCTCTGCCGAAGCCGAAACACTGCAGGTGCAGTTGCGTGCGTTGATGATCAAATACGATCACCTGATCAAGGAACTCAACATTTCGCAGGCAAAAAACATGACGCTTGAAAAAGAGCTCAGCACCCTGCGTAATCGTGAGCTGGCTTTGATGAGCCATCTCAGGCAGAGTGCCGAGAACGAAGAAGAAGACCTCGATGATCAGCTGGTGAATTAGACTGCTTTAAGCCGTCTGTGCACCTGTGCGCTTGTCTTTGATTTTTTTGTTCAGCAGAGTGACTGATTCCATGTGCGAAGCCGGATCCAGTTTGGCGGCAGCTTCCGCATGCTTCTGGGCGCCGTCGAGCTCGCCGGTTTCGAATAGTGCGTTGGCCAGGTTAAAGTGGGCCAGAGCATAATTATCGTCAGTTTTTACTGCTTTTTTGTACCAGATCGCGGCCTTGCCAAAGCTGCGCAAGGTAGCATAAGCGACGCCGATATTGTTCATGACTTCAACATTGTCAGGCTTGAATTGCAGCGCTTTGCGCCAATAGTTAATCGCTAGTTTCAAACGGCCTTCATCTCTTGCGATCTGCCCAAGATTGAAATAGATTTCTGAATCTTCCGGGGAGAATTTGAGGGCTTTTTTCCAGTAACGTCTGGCATAGAACAGGTTTCCCTGTAGATAGTGAGCCAGCGCATAGTTGTAGAGCAGATCAACATTTTCTGGAAACTTGCGCAGGCCATCGTGCCATATTTTCTTGGCTTTGCCGAGAAAACCGGTGTAGGCAAAAGTGTTGCCGTAAAGCCTTATGGCCAGGGGATCATTGGGGGTGGCTGCAAGGTATTCCTTAAGCAACGGGCGCGCCTCGTCGTAATTGCCGGTTTCCAGAATTTTCTGAATTCGGCCCAGATCTTGTGTTACGTCTCCCATATATTATCCTTTCCAGGTAATTTACATTGGCTTTTCAAAAGTCATACCGAAAATATAACCGCTGAGCGCACTGAATACAATAACAAGTGCGAGAAAGATTGCCGCTTTTTTTTTCCCGACTATCGGAGCAAGGGCCAGTATGCTGGGAAGACTCACCGCCGGCCCCGACAGCAGCAGGGTCATCGCCGGCCCTGAGTTCATGCCAAAGTCTCTCAGCGTTGAAACTATAGTGACTCCAACTATCGTACCGAAGTACATCATACTTCCCATTACTGATGCAACAAAATTTCCAGAAAAAGCGTTGCTGTCAAAAAATTTCATAAAATTGACCAGCGGAAACATCACCGCCAGAAGGCCGCAAAGAAATATGCCGCCGACTACTTTCGGGAAAATAAGGATAAACAGATCCTTGGATTTGCGGAGCCAGAGAATTATCTCATATTTTTCGAACCACTTCAGGGTTAAGGCTGCCAGAATGCCAATTTCAGTGACAATAGCGAGCAGTCGCGGTAGCAGCAGCCCGGTAACGCCGGCCTTTTCCGCACCTGCATAAATGTACGAATCGAACACTCCGGTTGCCGTGAACGTTATGAAAAGGAGCATCATAAAGAAGATCAGCAGCTGGCTGTCGGTTCGTTCTGATTCTTCTTCGACCATCACTACGTTGGGGGTTTCGGCCGGCTGCTCATGTTCGCCGCAGATGAGCTTCATGCTGACGCCTATGGAAATAGCGCTGGCCATGACCAGCAGGCCGCGCCAGAGCATGAATTTGCTGCCAAGAAGCGTATAGGTGTATGAGAGTGCAATCAGGTTAACCGCCGGAGAAGCCATCAGAAAGGTGAAAGCTGGCCCGATGCCGGCTCCCTGCTGGAGGATGCCGGTAAATATCGGAATAACGCCACACGAGCAGACCGTTAGAATGCCGCCCGAGAAAGCGGCCACCGGGTAGGCGATCAGCGGGTTGGCCCTGGTTCCCATAAGTTTTGTGATTCTCTGTTTATCGAGAAATATTGCAATTGCTCCAGCGATAAAAAATGCTGGAACCATGCCCGAGATAAGATGCGTGCCAAGAAACTTGCCGACCTCGACAAGTCCGGGCCAGAGCCATGTTTCTCTGAGCGGCTCGAATAGCGCGATAAGTGATGTGGTTAAATACTGCAGCATTATTTGCTCTTATCAGGAAGATCCGGCCGCAAGTTCCTTTTTGATCCAGGCTTCGACCTTTTCTTTGATGACGGGCTTGCCCATCGAATAAATCTTGTTGCCAAGCGCGACAACCGGCGTTGTTACCAGGCCAAACTCTTGTGCTTCTGGCGTGCCATTGGTCAACACTTTGAATTCAACCAGCTCTTTGTAGTTTTGTGCGATTTCATTAACGAGTAATTCGGTTTCGCTGCAGGTGTTGCACTTGCTGGGGCTCTTTATTACAGTTACTCTGAGCATTGCTTGTCCTTCTTTCAGTTTTTCAGGCCGGGAAACCACTCGCGCATAAGTATCTGCGAACGCAGTTCTTCAAAAATCGTTTTCAGCTGCTGCTGTTTGGCGTCAAGTGCTTTCAGGCTCGAGTTCAGCTCAATGTCAGCAGCAAGCTCGATCAGCAATTTCCGGACATCTTCTTTTCTGTTATCCGGGTTGTCTCCCAGTAATGGAGTAAAGCTTTCGAGATTTTTGGTAAGTTCTTTAACAAGATTGGCTGAAGCTTCTTTGTCATCGCCCAGCAGCGCGCGCTCAAGGTTGGTCAGGTTCGTGGAAACCGATATGAAAAGCTGCTTCTCATCGCTTACACCAAAGGCCTCGAAGAACGCGCCCATTTTGCTGTTAAGCTCAAGAACTCGGTCGTGTGCTTCAGTAAACTTCTTCTCGTTGATCAGTCGTCGTATTTCTCCAATGCCGCGCGCCGTTGCGCTGGTTTTTTCGGCCCAGCGCAGATCGTTGCGTGCTTCTTCGGGAGGGTTGGTCATGTATTTTTTTGTGAATTCGAGCCATGAGTCCATCACTTTGGCCATTTCCTGGTCATAGCTGACTTTTTCCATGGCTTTTAAAGCAAGGCCGAGTGCCGTCAGATCGCTGTTAAAACTGCGGATTATCCGCGAAAATTCACTGCCCGGGTTTTGCGCGGTGAGCAGCATTACCAGAGTGTCATCGCAGGCGATTAGTGGAGCAGCTGTGCAGAGCTGCAGAACAGCGAAGCCAGTAACAGCCATTTTGAAGGTTCTGTTCATTTTTTTAGTCTTTCAAAAGCCAGCATTTAACCGCAGTACTGGCGGCAAGGCGGCCGTGGCTGCCCGGGTGCAGAAACAGAACATCGGCGCCGGCCAGACTCGACAGCATGTGTGATTCCTGCGACTCCAGAGGCTGCACCAGCAGTCTGCCGCTATTTTCAAGCAGTCGCCCACGCTTGAAAAAATCTCGCTTTGACTCATTGACACTTTCTTCTGCCAGTTCAACATTCATGGTCAGTCTGTTCGCCGGGCGTCCAAGCAGTGTGCGGATAAAAGGCCTGACCAGAAGTTCAAAGGTAACGGCGGTCGAGGTCTGGTTGCCAGGCAGCCCGAATACCGGCTTGTTTTGATACTTGCCGAAAAACACCGGTTTGCCGGGTTTCATTTTTATGCCGTAAAAAACTGGTTCAATCTGCAGTTTGGCAAACACCTGTTTGAACGGGTCTTTGCGACCCATTGAAATGCCGCCGCTGGTTATGATTATGTCGGCGCATTCGGCCGCTTTGAGAAACAGTTCGCCGGCATGGTCGCCAACGTCACGCGCAATACCAATTTCAAACACGCTGGCACCGGCTTCTTCGGCCTGGGCACGCAGCATCGCACAGTTAGAGTTGCGCACCTGCCAGGGCTGTGGTTTTTCCCAGTGCATCAGGACTTCGTCGCCAGAAGTAAGAACGGCGACTGTCGGCCTTTTAGCAGCATTTACCACGGACTGGCCGGCGGTTGCCAGCTGACCGATGACGAAAGGTGTAATATAAGTGCCGGCGGCGACCATTTTGTCGCCGGCTTTAAGCTCTGATGCGCGTGGCCTGACAAAATTGCCGACTTCGACCGGAGCAGAGAATATCACCTGACTGCCATCTGCTTTTGTAACAACTTCTTCGATCGGAACCACACTGTCGGCTCCTGCTGGCAGCATGCCGCCAGTAGCTATGTAGGCGCAGCTCCCTGGGGGGATCTGGTCGAGTTTGTGCCCGGCATCAATGCCGCCGAGAACAGGCAGGGAAACCTGGGCGTTGCTGCCGGCACCGGTCAGGCTTGCCGCCTGCAGGCAATAGCCATCCATGGCAGAGATATCTGCCCCTGGGTAATCGAGATCGGCCATTACATCGCGGGCAAGGGTGCGGCCAGCTGAATTTTTGAGTTCAACTGGTTCTACCGGCATTAACTGCGGATGGGCAGAATTTATTACCAGCTCAAGGGCCTCATAGTAAGAAACCGGTTGCATCTCTGACATAGTTTTCATACCTGAATTTTAACACAATTCAAGCTGTGAATCCAAGTGTTTCTAATGCCTGGTTGCGGTCAGTTGTTTTTTGTACCGGTAAAATCAAGCTCAACAACAACTGGCAAAGATCTTGTGTTAACCAGCTTTTCGAAGTGCTCGTCCTTGCCGGAAAAACTTTTGCTGCTGAAAATGCTGACGTCGCCGGTAAGGTTAATAGGCATCTGGCGCTCGTTGCTGACCAGAGAAATTTTTCCGCCCGGCTTAAGGGCCGGCATGAGACTTTCGAGTGGCACCTCATAGGGCAGAACCGGAGAAAACGGGCCTATTTTCGAAGTATCGATGCTATTGGCCTTTATTGCCTGGGCAAGTTGTTCAGGAATGAACACATGCTCGCCCATTCGGCTGGCTGCTCTTAAAATCAGCGGCTGCCAGGCTTCGCGTAATTCTGGATTGTCCTGGCAATATTCAAAAAACTCCATCAGCGGAGCCAGTAGGCCTTCGAGTTTTTCAAGTTCGGCCGGGCGCTCGGCAACGCTCATAAACTGAAGTCTTAGAACACGGATCTCGGCCTCGCCGGTCAGAAAGGCAATGTTCGAGCGTTCAAGCATCAATGCGCCAATCAGGCTGCCGAGAAGTTTTCTGGGGTTATGCCAGACTCTGAGGGTCGAAAACCGGTAACGGTTGAGCTGCAGTTCGTTGTCGACAAGAAAAAACCGTCTGCCGGATTTTTTGAGAATATCAGATTTAAGCAGACGGGCTGGC
>MFYY01000123.1:5370-5574 GCA_001787855.1 Candidatus Riflebacteria bacterium GWC2_50_8
CGGCGTGCCAATGTTTCGCTGCCATTGCCTTCGAACATCTCTTCGGTTTTTTTAAAGAACATGTTGATCGGTGTTTCCTGATCGCCAGCCATGAAAAACGCCTGTTCACAGACTTTTATGCCGGTATCATCAAGATACCACAGCTTGATTTTTACCGGTATATCAGCCTGCAGTGGCGATTTGAAGCTCAACGAAATGCGGCCA
>MFYY01000124.1:0-3828 GCA_001787855.1 Candidatus Riflebacteria bacterium GWC2_50_8
AATCTGCCGATAAACATCGCGCATCGCGGTGCCTGCGCATATCTGCCCGAACATACACTCCCGGCTAAGGCACTAGCTTACGGCCTGGAAGCAGATTTTATCGAGCAGGATGTAGTTCTGACCAAAGACAACCACGCTCTGGTAATTCACGATATTCATCTTGATACAGTAACAGACGTAGCCGCCAGATTTCCGGGGCGTGCCCGTGAAGATGGACGCTACTACGCACTCGACTTTACCCTCGACGAGATCAGGACTCTCAAGGCATGTGAGCGCTTTGAACCCGCTTCAGGCACTGCGGTCTTCGCCGGGCGCTTTCCGGTCTGGAAATCAGACTTTAGACTGCACACGCTGCCGGAAGAAATCGAGCTGATCCAGGGTTTGAACAAGTCTACCGGCAAAAACATCGGCATTTATCCCGAAATCAAGGACCCGGCCTGGCATCTTGAGCAGGGCAGAGATATCAGCAAAATCGTATTGAAGATTCTCGAAGAATACGGTTATAAAACGGCCGCCGACAAAATTTTTCTGCAATGTTTCGACTTTGCTGAGTTAAAGCGCATCAGAAATGAGCTTAAATGCGAGCTCAAACTGATTCAGCTGATCGAAGAAGATTGCGATATTGCCGAAGTTGCCTCTTATGCCGATGGAATCGGCCCATGGATTAAGCAGATAATAACCGATCTCGACAAAGACGGCCATCCGGTGATTTCAGATCTGGTTGCGCGGGCGCATCAGCACAAACTGATGGTGCATCCCTATACGTTTCGGGCCGATGCTCTGCCAGCGGGCATTACTGCCGATTCGCTGCTTGACATACTGTTCAACCAGGTCGGTATCGACGGTATCTTTTCGGACTTTCCAGATGTGACGCGAAACTTTATCCGAAATAGCCTGAAGAAGCCTTAACAGACGCCGGCCAGCTCCACTGTAATAAGCAAAATGGCAGCATTGCGCTGCCGGCCTGCAATCTGGTGGCGCGCTGAAACTGCGAGTTATTCGTCGTCTTTGTCGACATCAAGAATTCGGTAGCCATCGGCTTCGAGGCGAGCTTCGTCAGCGGCAGTGAGCACCTTGAGCTTGCCCTCGGTCAGGCCGTGAATTTCTACCTGAAAATCGCGATAATGATTCAGCGCCTCAATCATTTCCTTGCTGATAATCTGGCCGGGCACCAGCAATGGTATGCCGGGCGGGTAGGGCGTTACCATGTGCACAGAAACGCGGTCTGCAGCATCACGCAGCGGTATAACTTCGCCCTCTGAATAAAAGGCAAAGCGCGGCACAAATTTAATCGGCGACAGCTTGAGAAATGAATCATCTATGCCGCTGGATTTTGACGGACTGCGATTGCCGCTCATCTGCTCGATGTTTTCGAGCGCAAGAAACAGGCGGTTGAGCTTGCTGTGGGTTGCTCCAATGGTTATCAGCACTGTCACCGTGTTGAACGTCGTTTTCTCAATTTGAATATTGTGCTTTTCGAGCAGCAGATGCTCTACCTCCCGGCTTGAAAAGCCGGTCTTAGAAACATCGATGGTCAACTTGGTCGGGTCGAGCTTGATACCGTCGTTGCGAACCTCTTCTGAAATCAGGTCGTTAAGATCAAGAACCCTGAATTTGCTGAGACTGTTAATGCTCTTTTTGAGAGTCTCAGCAAGTTC
This sequence comes from Candidatus Riflebacteria bacterium GWC2_50_8, assembly GCA_001787855.1. Taxonomy (GTDB): domain Bacteria; phylum Muiribacteriota; class Ozemobacteria; order Ozemobacterales; family Ozemobacteraceae; genus Rifleibacterium. The sequence goes on from MFYY01000124.1 coordinate 1,659, forward strand.
GACACATCGCGAAAGCAGGCCATAACCTTCCATCATCATCTGCTTGCGGGCGACATCCAGCGACGCAATCATTGTGTATTGCGGAGAAGTGCTGGTGTGCATATTGAATATTTCCATAAAGCGATCTTCAAAGCTTTCAAAGTCAGGATCATTGACATGAATCATCGAAGCCTGACTGAATGCACTCATGGTTTTGTGAGTTGACTGTGTAGCGTAGTCAGCGCCGGCCTGCATGGCACACGGATAGAAAAAGGGATGAAACCTTGCGTAACCATACCAGGCTTCATCGACAATCACCTTGATCTTGCGTTTGTGCGCTTCCTTAACGATATCGGCGATGTCATAAATCAGGCCGTCATACGTGCAGTTGGTCAGGATCAGAACCTTCAGCTTCTTGCCAGCCGCCAGCGCATGATCCATTGCGGTTACAATTCTATGCTTGGGAACCGGTCCAAAGATGCCATAGCGATTATTGATTGATGGGGTGAGATAGAGCGGTTCGGCGCCCGCAAGAATGGTTCCGTAATGCACCGATTTATGGCAGTTGCGATCAAGAAGAATCGCGTCACCAGGTGCTAACAGAGTCTGCAGAAGAATCTTGTTGGCCGTGCTCGTGCCATTGGTCGAGAAAAAAGTATGCCGGGCGCTGAACGCTCTGGCGGCGAGTTCCTGAGCTTCCTTGATGACGCCAGTCGGGTGAAGCAGAGAATCAAGCATCGGCACCGACACCGAAATGTCAGACCTGAAAAGATTTGCGCCAAAAAACTCGTAGAAGTCACGCACCCAGATCGAGTTCTTTACTGAATAGCCTGAGGCATGGCCTGGCGTGTGCCACGAGTCCTTGGCTTTGCGTGAGTATTCGAGCAACTTTTCGAAAAAAGGCGCGCGACTTTTGCTGTTTATAACTTCTGCACGAATTTTTCTGACGATATCGTCATAGTCGTGTTCACCCTTGTAAAAATAGCCGCTGAGGCTGCCGCCGGTCTTAAAATAGGGGAGATCAGCCTGATCTGTGTAGAGAAAAACCGTGACTTCGAAACGCAGCGTTTTGAATGCTTCGAACAGTTCTGCGCCTTTGACGCTGGTCGAACTGCCTTCGTCGGCAGGAATATCCCACTCGGTCAGAATTACGTGTATCAACCCGTCTTCACGCAGCAAACGGCAGGCCTCGGCAACGTTGCGGGCAGTCACAACACTGATTCCACGCGAGCTCAGCTCGCGATATTCAATTTCATTCTTTTTTACATCAGGATCAAGAAGGAGAATCTTGTATTTCATGGGTTAACCTGCTGCTGTGTCAATTTTTTGCGATTCTAGCACGGAAATGCGCGAAACAGTACATGATATTGCAGACTTTCAGATAATCGGGCAGGGGTGCCAGACCAGCCAGAAACCACGCCCCGGGGCAGCCTTTATTTCGGCTTTGCCACCTATCTTTTGAGCAGTCATTAGCAGATGGTCATGATCTATTTTTGGAATACTGCGGCCATGATCGCTGCCGCGCTGCTGCCTGGCAGCATCGACCAGGTTCTGTGGCGTAGAGAGGCCGTAACCGCCGCCGAGAACAGCCACACCTCCGGGTTTTATAACGTGCGCAATAGCAGCAAGGGCTCTGGCAAGATCGGGCCAGAAAAAAATCGAGCCGCGGCTGAAAACAATGTCAAAACTCTGCTGTCTGACCGGCAGACTGGTAACGTCTGCCTGCAGTAGAGTTGCACCTTTGCTGCGTCCAGAACGGACTGCAGATTCAAGCATGGAATAGGAAAGGTCGACGCCAGCAACTCTGGTCGCTCCCGATTCGATCAGCGTTTCCAGCATAAACCCTGGACCACAGCCGATTTCCAGCACGTCAAGTCCTGCGATGTTTCTGCCGACAGCCTGTTCTACATCCTTTAAAAACCATTGATAGAGAGGCTGCAGCGTTTCGATGGCATGCTGCTCAAAGTGTCGCGCATCTTCATTTTTCCAGTCTGGAGTCATAGCAAAATCCTCTTTTTTTAATTGTATACCGCTACAATAACCTAAATTTGCCTGTCATGCCAAGTAGCTCTGCCGAATTTCAGTTCATGATAATTTCTGCCAGACTTTCGCTTTCGCGTCATTTTTGAATTTGCTTGCTACTACTTTGCGTGCATGGTATTCTTATCGCCATAATCAAAGGATAGATAGA
>MFYY01000124.1:3849-5252 GCA_001787855.1 Candidatus Riflebacteria bacterium GWC2_50_8
CTGCTGAATCTCAAAGAAGTCTCGGCGCTGCTCAACATGAATACTGAAGTGCTCAGGCGCTGGCTGCGCAGCGGAAAACTACCCGGAGTCAAAGTCGGTAGTGACTGGCGCGTTAATTCTGCAGATCTTGAACCTTTTCTTAACCCGGCTGGCGGCAGTGATAAAACAACTGCTGGCGGCGAAAACCCGAAGAAAATGTGCTTCAGATTTCCCAAATGGCTTGAATTTTCTGGCCTGCCCAGACAGCTCAATGAAAAATTCGGAGCACAAGCCTGGCCGGTTTTCAAAAAGCTGATTGAGCTGGATTTTGAAATTGGCAAGCCGCGCGACCGCATGCTGCCGCTAAATATGGCAGAACTCGCCGAACGCACCGGTTATGACGAGCAAATAGTTGCTGCCATGATAAAACAGTTACAGCTGCATAAATTTATCAAGCATCATCAGATCAAGTCTGGAGAGTTTGTTTCAATTGTTACCCCGATCAAAACTCCCCGGCTGATTCTCGACATCAGCTACGAACATGGTGGAGTCAAGGGTGCGCCCAGCAAGGCTCTTGACAACAGTTGCATGCGCCGGTATCTTGAGCCTGGCGATTAATCGGCATCGCCATCTTATCACTGCAGTAACGTCAGGAGACAAAAGTGTACGATAACACGACATATACAAGTGGCAAACCCCAGGAATTCGACATCGGTATTTCGCTGAGCCCTCTCAGTATTCTTACCGCAGCTGGTTTTGCCATGGTGATATTTTCAACTTTTCTTGATTTCACCCCGGTCGTCGCGCAAAGCTGGCGAGCCGGTGGTGTTGGTCTGCCGGTAATGCTCAGCTGCATGGTCGGCTGCATTCTGGCGCTGAGAAAAAACTATTTCTCGGCGTTTTTCATTGGTATTTTTGCAGCATTTTTCCTTACCCACGAAATAATCATCATCTACGACAGCAAAGCTCTCGAACTTGGTCAGGAACTTAAACCTGACGGCTGGTTCAGATCGGTAATCATGGTCTATCAGGATGCTCTGCAAACGGGTTTTGGCGCATTCTGGGGCATGATTGGCACCATACTGGCATCTGTCGGTCCCTTGATCGGCATTGCCGCCGAAGTCAGGCGAAAAAATCTCGAAGCCGGCTATCTGTCTAAAAAACAGGAGCAGCACGATGTGGCGTTTCAGTCAGCCGAAGATTGGGGCGGCGCCGAAGAAATTGCCGCCGAAAACCAGCCCGAAACAGTAACTGCCAAAGCTAAGAATCAGCCTGAAGAAAGCACAGAATGGGCCGATCAGTTTTTTAATGAAGATGAGCCTGAATCGGATGATACAGACGATTCAGATGATGCAGACGATTCAGACGATACAAAGCAAGTCTGACATATTCTGACCAGCCCTCTGTCAACATTGAATGCATGC
>MFYY01000125.1:0-5193 GCA_001787855.1 Candidatus Riflebacteria bacterium GWC2_50_8
GTTCGGTCGTGCTTATGACGATAATCTGGTCGGCGGCATGGCAGAACGAAATAACGCTGTCACTGATTCCGGCGCCGGTGTCAATCAGCAGAAAATCGGTTTTATCTTCCAGGAAACGCAGCTGATTGAAAAGTCTCTGCAATTTTTCCTGATCGAGCTGAGCCAGTTCTGAAACACCTGATCCCCCGGCAATAATCTGAATTCCGCTCGGGCCTTGTATCATGACTTCGTCGATGTTCATATCGCCATTAACAACGTCCATAAGGTTGTAACGGGGTCTGATGCCAAAAACTACGTCGATGTTGGCCAGTCCAAGGTCGGCGTCAAGAATGATCACGCGCTGGCCCGACTGTGCAAGGCAGATGGCGATGTTGGCGACCAGACTGGTTTTGCCGACTCCGCCTTTGCCTGATGTGACGGTAATAGTGCGGGCGATTTTTTCGCCAGCCTGGCGCGGGGTGCGTGCTTCGAGGCGCTTGAATACATATGGCTGAATCTGTTTTCGCGTTTCCGCGATAATGGCTTCAATCGGCTTTATTACAGGTTCAGTCATCTTCTAAAACATTCCTGGTATAAGATAAATCAGATTCTCGCTCAGGCAGTAAAGAAAATCCCTCGAACCTTCATCGACGGCAGCAATTCTGCCGCGGAGTCCGGCGTCTGTTTCTGGTGGGATATATGTGCAGTTAGAAAGTACCATCCCGGAGGCTACAAGGTCAAGTGCCAAAAACTGTTTTGCAACAATTTTTATTTTGCTGCTGGAACTTTCTAGCGGTGCGGCTTTTTCAGCAACGAAGTCGAGAAGGCCGATCGGTGAGAAATAGCCCGAAAGGTGTATGGATTTGACAATCTCGTAGCACTTAAAAAGCGCGTCAGGATGCTGCGGAACCATTATGCAGACTGCGTCAGAAGAATGCAATACCGTGCTGTAACGCTTAAGTTCGCGTGCGTTTATGCTTACCCAGACTTCTGAAGAGTTTTTCAGGCTTCTGATCAGGTGACGCAGAAAGTCGATACGCAAGTTTTCGGGCTTGTCGACGAGGTTTATGAAATCAGGTTGATGCGGCATTATTGTCAAAGGCGTGAGGCCCGACTCGATCCTGATTGGAACCGGATAGCGCAGTCGAACCTGTGTTTGTGGCAGTGTGTCGCTGGCGATCATGGCCGATTGGTCCCAGAAGCACGCTCTGGGTGAATATTGCATCAGACCAGAAATCCAGCTGCTCGCCGGTGGAAAAGTCGCGTCGGCTATATCCGGAATTATCAGTGCCACTGTAGCGAATGGTGATGGTCTGATAATCTGCGATAGAAAGGTTTCACCATTGATCGGGGCAGGGGGGCACGACTGGTCGACCAGTTCTTTTAGCTTGCGGAGTGAGGTTGCCTGGTCATTCATAGGTGTTTATTGTCAGCCTTGTAGCGATATGAGTCCAACTGATTCAAGCTTGATGGTGGTGGGAATTTCCTGGTAGGATAACACGGTCAGCCGTGGCGCAATACGTTCGGTAAGCCTTTTGATACTGAGTCTGAGAGCCGAACTGCAGAGTATGATCGGCGCAATACCTTCCTGCATTACCGTGTCAATCTTGGTTCTGATGCTTTCAAGCAGGCGCTGGGCAGAAGTCGGATCGATCGCGAGCTGCACTGACCCGTCAATTTTCTGCAGAGCGTTGCCAAGCATCTGCTCCAGTTGCGGATTAAGCGAAATTACCTTGAGGGTCGCGGTATCATCAAGCAAAGGTTTGCAGATATGCCTGGAAAGCGCCTGGCGTGCAATTTCGGTAAGGGTGTCGACCTCATGAATGCCTTTGCAGTCAGCCAAAGCTTCGAGAATGTTCACTATATGGCGAATGGAGACGTTCTCTTTGAGCAAATTTTGCAAGATCTTGAGAAGGGTTGAATGAGTGACCACGTCGGGTACGACTTCCTTCAGGACCAGCGGGTAGGTTTCGTTCACGTTGTCAAGAAGCTGCTGCAGCTCCTGGCGCCCCAGTATTTCATGGGCATTTTTGCGGATTATTTCAGTCAGATGGGTTGCTACAACAGTTGAAGGATCTACAACAGTATAGCCGGCCATTTCGGCGCGATCACGTTTTGAGCTTTCGATCCAGACTGCCGGCAGGCCGAAGGCCGGTTCTTCAACCGGAATGCCATCGACTTTGCTGGTCGCATTGCCTGAATCCATGGCCAGAAACTGGTCAGGCAGTATTTCGTAGGAAGCGAACTCAACGCCTTTGATCTTAAAGCAATAAGTCGATGGATGTAACTGAATGTTATCGCGGATACGAATAGGCGGCACGACAAGACCCAGATCGATAGCTATCTGTCGGCGTATCAGTGTGATGCGATTGAGAAGATCGCCACCCTGATTGGTGTCTACCAGCGGAATCAGGTTGTAGCCGATCTCAAGTTCGAGCGGATCGACAGAAAGCAATGATGAAACGTCTTCGGGACCGGTTTTCGAGGTTTCTTCTTCGGCGATCTTGCTGTCTATAGCCTTCTGTTCGAGTTCTATGTCGGTTTTATGGGCTATATAAGAGAGGAAGCCGAAAACTATCGAAAGGAAGATGAAGCTGAATTTTGGCAGCCCGGGAATCATGCCAAGAAAGGCGAGCAGTCCGGAGCCAATGCCCAGCACGCGCGGGTTTGAGAGCAGCTGGTCGCTGACCTCCTGCCCGAGGCTTGAATCAGAGCTGGCGCGGGTTACGACGATACCAGTAGCCGTGGCGATCAAAAGCGCCGGGATTTGGGTGACCAGACCGTCGCCCACTGTAAACAGTGCATAAGCCTGCAGCGCGTCTATTGCCGACTCGCCACGTTGAAACACACCGATGACCACGCCGCCAAGCAGGTTGATTATCGTGATGATAATACCTGCAATAGCATCGTTTTTGACGAATTTACTCGCACCGTCCATGGAGCCGTAAAAATCTGCTTCGCGTTTGAGAGTGAGGCGGCGCTTTGTCGCTTCTTCCTGGTCGATGGCTCCGGCATTAAGGTCTGCATCAATGGCCATGCCCTTTATCGGCATTGCATCAAGGGTGAAGCGGGCGGCGACTTCAGCGACGCGTTCGGCACCCTTGGTGATTACGATAAATTGAATAAGCACCAGAATTACGAACACAACTATGCCGACCACATAATTGCCACCGACTACGAAGTTGCCGAATGATTTAACGATTTCGATGGTTGCACCGCGTCCCATAAGGATTATTCGGGTGGAACTGACATTCAGCGAAAGTCTGAACAATGTGGCAATCAGCAACAGGCTTGGAAAGGCAGAGAATTCAAGGGCTTCCTTGTTGTATATGGAAACCAGCAGAATGATCAGTGCCAGAGCAATGTTCAGTGTCAGCAGCACATCGAGCAGAAAAGCCGGCAGTGGCACTACCATCATAATGACGATAAGAACTACGCCAAACGCAAAGATAATGTCTTTGCTTTTAAGCAGATCAGCAAATGGTATTTGGTTGATGCCGCCAGAAACGCTATCTGCCAAGCCGCCCTCCGTGCCTGTTAATTTTCGGATACACTCTCACGGCTGATGCCGGCTATGCACTGGCCGCACGATTTTTCATGCGATAAACCTGAGCCAGAATTTCGACAACGGCATTGTATAGGTCTGAGGGTATCTCGTCCCCTACTTCTAACATTTTATGGAGCTGTCTTGCAAGGGGTTTGTTTTCAATTATAGGAACATTATTTTCGGCAGCAATTTCTTTTATTTTGCGTGCAATCAGGCCTGTTCCCATGGCAACCAGAATTGGTGCATTGTCATTGTCCGGATTATAGCGCAGGGCACAGGCAATATGTGTCGGGTTGGTTACGACAACGGTTGCTTTGGGAACTTCTTCCATCATGCGGCGCGTCGATGCCTGACGCTGTTTTTCGCGAATCTTCTGCTTTACCCTTGGATCCCCTTCGCGTTGTTTGTATTCGTCTTTGATTTCGTCTTTTGACATCTTGATGTTTTCTTCATGGCGCCACTTCTGGAATGCCCAGTCGGCAAGAGCCAGAAACAATAGAATCAGTATTATTTTGATTGCCATTACAAAGACTGTTTTGAGCAGAATGATAACTGCCGGAACGGGTTCGAGCTGAATGAATCTGACCAGCATGGGTATGTTATCGCGGATTGTCGAATACGGAATATAGCCAACGATAAGGATTTTGAGGATGGATTTGACAAGCTCGGCGACCATTTTCCATGAAAAAATATTTTGAATTCCAGAAATCGGATTCAAGCGGTCGATGTCGGGCATCAGCGGGTCGAATCTGAACAGAATACCCGTCTGTATAATGTTTGAGGCTATTGAGCCGAACATAATTGCTGCCATGAATGGCATAAGGATGCGCAATGTTATAATTATGAATTGGTTGAGCAAAGCCAGCGTGTCGGGAAGTGTAAGGCTCGAGAAAATAGCGTGCGAAAAGGTGTATCGCATGTAGTCTCCGCACATTCCGAACATTTGCGGGCCATAGTATCTGAGCATCAAAAATCCGGTTAACAGAACGATAACTGAGCTGAGATCCTGTGACTTGGCGATGTTGCCGCGTTCAACGGCTTCCTGTCTGCGCTTTTCGGTTGCCGGTTCGGTTTTTTCGCCGGCAAACAACTGCAGGTCAAAGCTCCGTTCGGACAGACTGAATGGCAACATCTTGTGCGCTGTCTCCAGTCCAGTAGTCTTCAGTAATCGCAATTGTGTGTTCATGCTAGCCCATCTTGCTTAGTAACAGATTGATCTGATGCATGCTAATGCCAATAAGGTTTTTGATAATGTCGCCGAGATAGGGCATGAGAATTATCAACATGGCTAGCCCACCAAGGATTTTAAGAGAAAAGCCGACCTGAAAAATATTCATTTTGGGAACTGTGCGCGCAATGATACCAAGTGCCACATCGCCGATCAGAATGACCGCAATTATCGGCATGGCGATTTGCAGGCCGCAGACAAACACCATTCGGGTGTAAAGTGCGATTTCTTCAACGATACTTCCGTTAAGGTGTATTCCGGCAAGCGAGACCATCTCAAAGCTGTGAAAAAAAGCCTGGAGAATCACCAGGTGACCGCCCAAAAACAGGAAGGTAAGGCTGCCGGCAAGCTGAAAGAATTCTGAAACGATACCGAGGCCCTGGCTGGAAGTCGGATCGGCGACCTGCACAAAAGAAAAGCCGATTTGCATACCGATTAG
>MFYY01000125.1:5209-6440 GCA_001787855.1 Candidatus Riflebacteria bacterium GWC2_50_8
CATCAACACCACGTAGCCGAGTGAATACCCAAGAACAAGCTCCTTGATAACCATCAGGCCATATTCAAGAACGGAAAGCTCTGGCAGCGTCTGGGTCATAATCAGATGCGGAAGAATTATCAGGGCGCATAATGCTGAAAGACCGGCTTTAACCTGCATCGGAATAATCGCTTCTGAATAGACCGGTATATTCAGAAAAAAGCCGCTGAAGCGCACGAGGCTGATTAAAAATATGCCGACGGCGTTGAGAAAAGAGGCTTCAGTCATGGCGTGGCCGGCCTAACGTGCAAATGTCTGCAGCTGGCCTAGAAGTTTTATGGCAAACTGCATGAGCTGGGTCAGCATCCAGGGGGCCAGCCAGATCATGGCCAGGCCGGTGATAAGCAATTTTGGGATAAAAGTCAGACTCTGTTCCTGAATCGAGGTTGCGGTCTGAAAAATACTGACCAGGACCCCGATGACCATGCCGAGCAACAGAATCGGTGCTGACAGAACCAGCGACAAAAGAAATGTCTCTTTGAAAAGCTCGTAAAGAGTGTATTCGGTCATGCGTTGCCGCCAAAACTCAATACAATCGATCTGATAACAAGATTCCAGCCGTCAACCATTACGAACAACAGTATTTTGAATGGCAGAGAAATCATGACCGGTGGCAGCATCATCATGCCCATTGACATCAAGAGACTGGCTACGATCATGTCTATTACCAGGAATGGAAGGTAAATGACGACTCCCATCTGAAAGGCCGTGCGCAACTCACTGGTCAAAAATGCAGGTATCAGCGCGATCGTGCTGAAGTCGTTTTTAGTCTGTGGTTTGGCGCCACCTTCCATGCCGGCAAACAGCGCCAGGTCGGTTTTTCGTGTGTGCCTGAACATGAATTCGCGAATAGGGTCGATTGCCTGATTGTAGGCTTCAACATAATTGATATCGCGGTTTATGTATGGCACAAAACTTTTCTGGTAAACCTGGTCGATGACTGGTGACATCGTGAAAAACGTGATGAACAGGGCGAGACCAATAATTATCTGGTTGCTTGGCTCCTGCTGTGTGCCCAGTGCACGCCGAACAAAGCTCAATACAATGAGGATGCGCGTAAAACTTGTGAGCATGATAAGTATTGATGGTGCCAGACTCAGAATCGTCAGCAATATGAGAACTTGCAGGCCGGTGCCAAGCTGACTGCGCTCCCGCGAGGGGTCGACCTGAATGGTTATGGCAGGAATCGGAA
>MFYY01000126.1:0-5086 GCA_001787855.1 Candidatus Riflebacteria bacterium GWC2_50_8
GAAGCCAAAAAGAAACAGAAGGTCATCAAACTGAAAGAAGTAAAAGTTCGCCCGAAGACCGATGAAGGCGATCTGCAGACGAAGTGCAACAATATTCGCAAGTTTCTTGAAGAAGGTGACAAGGTCAAGGTTTCTGTATCGTTCCGTGGACGCGAAAGAGCGCATATGGAAATTGGCTTCAAGGTAGTCGCAAGAATGAAGGTCATTCTCGGGGATGACGCAGAAATCGAAAAAGACGCCTCACAGGAAGGCAATGCCATTACAATGATCCTCTTCAGAACCAAGAAGAAGTAGCAATTACCGCCCAACAGGAGGAAGAATTTATGCCTAAGATGAAAACTAACCGATCCGCTGCCAAGCGCATCAAGAAAACCGGTTCTGGTGCCTTTAGACGGTACAAGGCCTATGGAAGCCATATTCTGACCAAAAAGTCAAACAAACGCAAACGTGGATACCGACAGTCAGTCAACTGCTCAAAAGCAAATGAAGCTGCACTGAAAGTAATGCTGCCGTACTCCTGACCCAGTGTCGAGAGTTACTGGGAATATCTAATAATTAACAGGAGGGCATAGTCATGCCAAGATCAAAAAGCGGAAGCAATGCAAGACGCAAAGAACAGAAACTTTTTCGCAGGAGCAAGGGATTCTGGGGTGCTCACAATAATGTAAAGAAAGTCGCCAAACAGGCGGTTATTCATGCTCTCGATCATTCATTCGATGATCGACGCATTCGCGCCCGTGAATTCCGCAGACTTTGGATCACCAGAATTAACGCTGCATGCCGCATCAGCGAAATTTCCTACAGCGTATTCATGTTTGGCCTCAAGAAGGCCGGCATTGATCTCAACCGCAAGGCACTTGCCGACATCGCGGTAAAAGATCCCCAGGCATTTGCTGAAATAGTGGCTCTTGCTCGCAAAGAAGTAGCCTGATTTTATTAAGCAGCCTTAGAACACCCGGGGATAAATCACCCGGGTGTTTTTTATTTGGCTGACAGTTATCTGGACAGGCATTTGAAAACTATCGATTCAAAAAATAACGTGCTGGTAAAGAAAGCCATGCGCATCAGCGCAGGAAAATCGTCTGACGCAGAGCACATGCTGGTTGTCGAAGGCTTCAAGCTGATCGACGAAGCGCTGAAATCTGGCGCCAGACTGCAAATGTGCTTCATCTGCGAGGCTGATCTGCTGATCGGCCGACCAGAGCTTGAGAGCAGGGCCGTTCTAGTTCCGCGCAGCATATTAAAAGAGCTGACTACAGTGCAGAGTCCCGGCAGCGCAGTTGCCTACTTCGAGCCTGTTGCGCAGCCCGATGCCGACGAAGTGCTGGCAAAGGCAGAAATGGTCGTTGTTCTCGACCGCATTCAGGACCCCGGCAATCTTGGCACCATCATGAGAACTGGTGAAGCCATGGGAGTCGACGCCGTTATACTGCTTAAAGGTTGCTGCAGCCAGTTCAATCCAAAAACGATCAGAGCCGCGATGGGCTCGAACTTTCGCATGCCGGTAATGACAATGCCCGACCACATTTCTGCGTTTAAACTTCTTAAGCGGCACAAATTCACCTGTCTGGCAACAGGTATGCAGGGAATCGCACTGCCCGGCTTCGGCTTTCCCGGCAAAAGCGCCCTGTTTTTTGGACAGGAGGGTCAGGGTCTGGATGAACAGATTTTTTCAGAATGTACTGTCACACTTGCAATACCAATGCAAGGACAGGTAGAATCATTGAACGTTGCCACCTCGGTTGCCGTTTGTCTATACGAATGGGCAAGAGGCCGCACAGGCTGAAACAAAACAGGGTTACCGCACAGTATTAAGGAGAACCAATGTCCGAATCTCACGAAAAGCTTTTACAGCAATATCTATCAGACTGCCAGACTGCGAAAAGCACAGCCGATCTCGAAGCCCTGCGCGTCAAATATCTTGGCAAAAAGGGCGAAGTCACTGAACTGCTCAAGGGCCTTGGCAAAATGGCGCCAGAAGAACGCAAAGCGGTCGGCGCCGCGATCAACGAATTAAAAAACCGCATTCAAAGCTCACTTGAAGAGAGCATGCGGGAAGTCGCCCTCAGTGAGCAGAACGAAAAGCTCAACGCTGAGCGCCCCGACCACTCGTTGCCTGGCCTCTATCCCGGCACTGGCGGCCTTCACCCGGTTGTGCAGGTAGCACGTGAAGTGGCAGACATATTTTTGTCCATGGGCTTTTTCATGGCAGAAGGCCCTGAAATAGAAGAAGAATACTATAACTTCGAAGCTCTTAACGTGCCCAGTCACCACCCGGCACGTGACATGCAGGATACTTTTTACCTCGAATCCGGGCAGGTACTGCGCACCCAGACATCACCGGTGCAGATTCGCACCATGGAAGCGCTGAAACCGCCGCTCAAGATGATTGGCCTCGGCAAGGTGTTTCGAAAAGACAGTGATATAACACATTCGCCAATGTTCAACCAGATGGAAGGCCTGGTCGTTGGCGAGAACATAAGCATGGCCGATCTCAAGGGCACACTTGTCATGTTTGTCGAAAACATGTTCGGCAAGCGCCCGCATCGCTTTCGGCCAAGTTACTTCCCATTCACCGAACCCTCGGCTGAAATGGATATCCAGTGCATCTTCTGCGAAGGCAAAGGCTGCAAGGTCTGTAAGAGCACTGGCTGGATGGAAGTTCTTGGCTGCGGCATGGTTAACCCGAAGGTATTTGACGCCGTTAAATACGATACCGAAAAATACACGGGCTTTGCATTTGGCATGGGCATAGACCGCATTGCCATGCTTCGCTACGGGATCAATGACATCAGACTGCTTTTCTCTTCTGATATCAGATTCCTGAGACAATTCTGAGGTAATTACAAGTGAAAGTTCTGTTAAGCTGGTTAAAAGACTATATAGACATACAGGAAACCCCCGAAAAGATTGCTGACGCCCTTAATATGACCGGTCTTGAGGTAGAAGAAGTGATTCAGCCCGGCAAAAACCTCGACCACATAGTAGTCGGCAAAATTCTCAGTCGCGATCCTCATCCCGACGCCGATAAACTGTCGTTGTGCAGTGTCGACGTCAATCGCGGTCAGCCGCTGCAAATCGTCTGCGGAGCCAACAACATGAAGGCCGGTGATAAAGTGCCGGTTGCCATGCTTGGCGCCAAACTGCCGGGCGGCTTCGAGATCAGTCGTGCAAAAATCCGTGGTGTCGAATCATTCGGCATGATGTGCAGCAAAAAAGAGCTCGGGCTCAGCGAAGATCACGGCGGGCTCTACATTCTTGACGAGAATGCTCCGGTTGGCGAAGACATTGTCAAGGCCCTGAGCCTCGACGAAGTTATTTTCGACATCAGCATTACGCCAAACCGCGGTGACGCCCTCTCGCATCTTGGCATAGCTCGCGAACTTTCGGCAATCTTCAATCTGCCACTGCATCGCGACCCGCTCGGCAATGAAGATGGCGAAGACAGCATCGAAAATCACATCAGTGTTGAAATCGAGGATATCGCACACTGCCCACGTTACGGGGCAAGAGTTGTTCACAACGTCAAAGTCGGCCCTTCGCCAGAATGGCTCAAAGACCGGCTCGAAAAGGCCGGCCTGCGTTCGATCAACAACGTCGTCGATGTAACCAATTACATTATGCTCGATATCGGGCACCCGATGCATGCGTTTGATCTCGACAAAATAGAAGGCAACAAGATCCTGGTTCGCAACGCCAGAAAAGACGAAAAAATCATGACACTCGACAATATCGAACATGGCCTCGACAACAGCATGCTCGTAATCGCCGATGCGAACAAGCCTCTGGCTCTCGCCGGAGTCATGGGTGGGCTTCACTCATCTGTTTCAGAAAGTACCTCAAGCGTGCTTCTCGAAGCTGCCTTCTTTAACCCGACAACAGTCCGCAAAACCGCTAAAAGACTCGGTATGATGTCTGACTCGTCTTACCGCTTCGAGCGCGGCACCAATATAGATAACGTTCCGATAGCTCTCAATGAAGCTGCCAGGCTGCTTAAGAAAATAGCAGAGGGCAAACCGGTCAAAGGTCTTGCCGACTGCTATCCAAAACCTGAAATTCTTCGTCAGATAAGAGTTCGCACGAAGAGAGCCAATCGCGTTATTGGAATCAACCTGACTTCTGCCCAAATCGAAACCTTCCTGCTCCGCCTCAAACTTGATACTCGCCGTGACGGCGAAGACCTTATCGTCAGCGTCCCGCCGTATCGACATGACCTTGAGCTTGAAGTCGATATAATCGAAGAAATCGCCAGAATGTACGGCTACAACAACATTCCCGAAACACTGCCGGCCATAACTTCGGTATTGCAGCTGCCGACACCTCTGCAGAAAATCTGCACGCGCCTGCGCGATCACATGGTGTCATGTGGCTTCAATGAGATCATGACTTACAGTTTTATTCCTGAAAACATCAATGAAAGCTTTCGCGAAAAGAAACCACTGATGCTGAAAAACCCGCTGTCAGAAGACCTCAGCGCCATGCGCACCAGCCTCAAGTGGGGCATGTATGACGCTCTCAGGCGCAACATTCTCAACGATGAATTCAACCTCAAGCTCTTCGAGATTGGCAGAGTGTTTCATCCGGCAGCCGGCGGATTGAGCGAAGAGCATACTCGCCTCAGCATCGGGTTCTGTGGATCGCAGAACCCGCGTGACTGGCGACGCAACGGCGAAAGCTTTGATCTCTTCGTGATCAAGGGTGTTGTCGAAAACATCGCAAAGCTGCTCAAGATCAAGGTTAAGTTTGCGCCAGGCAGCTGCAGTCTCTTCCACCCTGCCATGCAGATGGAGCTGAGTCTGGGCAAAAATCATTTCGGCGAATTTGGTCAGTTACACCCCGAATATATCGACAACAAAAAAATGCCAAAATGCATTTACATTGTAGAACTCGATCTGGGCAAAGCTGCCGAAGTCGCCGAAGGCGCCTGCCGAATGCAGCCGATTCCAGACCTGCCAGCGATCAGAAGAGACCTGGCATTGCTTGCTCCAGAGAGCGTTGGCAACCGCGACATCAACAAGGTTCTAACTGCAGAGGGCAAGGCTCTGCTTGAAGACTGTTACCTTTTCGACGTCTATCAGGGCAAGGG
>MFYY01000126.1:5128-8211 GCA_001787855.1 Candidatus Riflebacteria bacterium GWC2_50_8
TGACAGACGAAGAAATACAACCGCTGATCGACAAAATGATCGGCCGTCTAGACCGTGAGCTTTCAGTAAAACTTCGCTGAGGAGTATTCAATGGCTTCGTTGTATGCGATCATTGCCGATCAATCAAATGGAGAATTCTTGACCATACTGTTTTTAGGGCTGATCTTTCTTGCCGTAGTTTTGTATAAATATGACATTATAGAAAAACGGCAACTCAGACCGACTGGACTTGATAAGGCATTGATCTATTCTTCAGCGGGCATTGCACTCTTCTGTGGCATCCTTCTCTTCGGCAAACTTTTGTTTCCTGACAATGTCGACAGCCTGCTGCAACTGCTCGGATTAAGAGACGCACTGAAGTCAGCGACCCTGAGCTTTCAGACACTTGTGCTGGGAGTTATGAGTCTCCTTATTTAGAATCCCTGGCAAGAAGCGCTCTCAACGTTAAATGCAGTTGAGAGCGCTTTTTTATGCTGTTCAAAAAAAATTGAATCCGTCTGCATTCATTTTCGTTGTATTCTGATACAATTCACGGGAGGAAATATGAAACACTGTTATCGACTGTTTGTATTTGTTGCGCTTTGTCTGTGTATGTCCGGCAATGCCCTGTTTGCCGATGGCATGATCTTTCCGATACATGAAGAGAGAATCATCTTCATTCCGCCTTCCAGGCCTGCCGAGAACTTTACGGTTCCACTCTCGGTAAACAAGCATCATGTCAAGATCAAGATCAACAATCTGGCAGCGTCTACCGATGTCGACCAGACCTTTTTCAATCATCAGAACCATACCATAGAGGGTTTGTACATCTTCCCGTTGCCGGTTAATGCCTCAATCAGCGGCTTTTCAATGGACGTCGAAGGGAAAATGACCTCCGGAGAACTCATGGATGCCGACAAAGCCCGCAAAATCTACGAAGATATCGTCAGGCAGATGCGAGATCCCGGACTGCTCGAATACATGGGGCATGGCGTTTTTAAAACCAGAATTTATCCTATCGAAGCCAGAAGCGAAAAGAATGTAAAAATTGCTTATCAGGAAGCCCTGAAAATGGAAGGCGGCCTGGTGCGCTACGTTTATCCGCTCGATATCGACAAATACACGCAGGATAAGATGAAGGATGTAGCGATCGAAGCTCTGGTAAAATCTGATCTGCCGATAAGTTCAGTATACTCGCCAACCCACAAGGTTTCGGTTCACCGCAAGAGCGATCGCGAAGTCGTCGTCGGCTTTGAAGCAGAAACGCACATGCCTGACAAAGATTTTGTGCTCTACTACGCGGTTTCCAGCAAAGACGTATCACTGACCGCAATCAACCACCGCCCCGACCCGAGCGAAGACGGAACTTTCATGTTAATGCTGGCTCCAGCTCTCAAAGACCAGGATGAAAAGACTCCCAACGTTGATGTCGCACTGGTCATGGACACATCAGGCAGCATGGCCGGCAAAAAAATCGCGCAGGCCCGCAAAGCACTTGAATTCTGCATAAACTCACTGTCTGACGGCAGCAATTTTATTCTGGTCAACTTTGCTACGGAAGCAGAAGCCTATAAGGGCAGTCTGACCCCGATGAATAAAGATACTCGCGAGGGTGCACTCAACTATATAAAGAACCTCGACGCCGCCGGTGGCACCAATATTTCCGAGGCCCTCGAACTGGCTATTAATGCGCTCAACAAGAGCGACAGCAAAAACCCGAAATTCATCGTGTTTGTTACCGACGGCAAGCCAACTGCCGGCCTTACCGATGCCGAAGAAATAATAAAACTGATGGCAAGTAAAAACACTGAGAGCATCAGACTTTTCTCATTCGGTATTGGCGATGATCTCAACGCTCAGTTGATCGACAACCTTGCCGACGAAAACGGTGGTACATCTGACTACGTTTCAGAAGAAGAAGATCTCGAAATCAAGATTTCAGCTCTCTTTTCAAAGCTCACCCACCCTGTTCTGACTGATGTCAGCCTGCAGTTTCATAATGTCGAAGTAAGCCAGATTTACCCGCGCAAGGTTGGCGATGTTTTCAAGGGCAGCAACATTCTGATTCTCGGTCGCTACAGCAAGCCTGGAGCAGCAAGAATAACGCTCAGCGGGCGACTACGCGACAAGGTAGTCAAAATCGATTTCGAGACTGATTTTCCTGAGCGCGAAGGCGAAAATGCATTTGTGGCAAAGATATGGGCCACACGCAAAATCGGCTTTCTGCTTGAACAGATTCGCAAAAACGGTGCCGACGATGAACTTAAAACCGAGATTATCACCCTTGCCAAGCGCTATGGTATTCTAACGCCTTATACTTCATATCTGGTGCTCGAAGACAACGACAGGCTCGGGCCAAATCTTCGCCAGACCATGATACCGGATGACATGCCCTCGGCATCGTTCGATGAAGAAAAGAGCCGGTTCTCAGTACAACGTCTTGAAAGCCTGTCTGATGGCGCCGACGCAGTCGGAGCATCGCGCGAGATGAACAGTCTCAAGTCTGCAGCGGCTCCACAGGGCTTCTCTCCAGCAGTATCCCGCTCTGGTGCGGGCACCTCTTCGCGGGGAATTCAGGCTCCGATCAGCAAAGAAGCCGCCGGCAAAACCTTCTACTTTATTGACGAAAAGTGGATCGACAGCTCGATAAAAGCACAGAAGCCAGAAATCACAATCAAAGCATGGTCGTCGGCCTATTTTAGCCTCTGCCAGAAGTACCCGGAACTCGCCAAAATGCTCTCTCTCGGCGAAAAAGTAATCTTAATATTCAAGGGCAAGGTTATTGAAATCAGCCCCGACCGCGGCGAAGAAACGAATATTGACCTCTGATCAATCACGATCGAAAAGGGCGCCTGCTAACAGGCGCCCTTTTTTTGTCTGCTGATGTTTGCCGGTGCTTTTTACGGTCTGTTGTGATATTATTTTTTCCAATTAAACAATAAGGAGCACAGGGAATGGGACAATTTTCTGAATATATAGCCAGCTTAATTGGCGTAGCCGTGCAGATTGGCATCTGCTATGCATTATCAACCAATCGCAAAAAAATCGACTGGAAGCTGGTCGGTTGGGGAATTTCATTGCAGGTTATTTTTGCGGTACTTATC
>MFYY01000127.1:0-1251 GCA_001787855.1 Candidatus Riflebacteria bacterium GWC2_50_8
ACCGTCAATGAAGTTGCCAGCGCGAGTTCCTTTTCGTCAGTGATTGCCGGAGCGTTCTTATCAAGATGAAATTTTACATCGGCGGTGCGCACCGCGCCGCAGTTGTTACAGTCCTGATCGGAGCCCTGGCACCTGGTATTACATTTTGGGCATATCCAGTAGCCTTCAACAATTCTTGTCTTCATGTTTGATCCTCTGGCAAGCAGATTGACTGCACAATATCTGTATTATAAAACCGTCCCGGTAGAGTATGCCAGTTTTTTGCGCGACCAGCAGCCGGCTAAAATAAAAACCTGCCCGGGCTTATTCGGGCAGGCTTGTTGCAGAACTTTTGTCCGGGGGGACCGGGTTTTGCTGGTCAGTTATCGACCGGAACAGGTTCGCTGCCGTCGAAGGTGAAGGAATCACCAGACAGCTTGTAGAAAAAGAAACTGGCAACAGCCTCATTGCCTTCGTCTTCAGGATAAAGCATGCCGAGAGCCCTTACCCGGTTGTTATCGACAAAGGCGAGCTCCTGGCCGTCTTCCTGCAGCATGTCAGAAGCAAGAAACGCGTTTGAGTCGCTTGTCTTCGGATTGCTGAACTGTATCGGTACAAAGTGCTGCTGTTCTTTATCGAGCGTAAATACGTGCAGACTGCCGTTATGCGGCGGGTAAGAAACCGCAGTGATGATTTCGGGTTTCTGGTCGGCGTTGAGGTCGGCAATCAGCAGATTGCTGCTCTGGCCGTTGAAGAAAAACTTCTTTTCCTGGTCGCCGAGAACATCACTGACCCAGAATTCTTTGCCCTGTGGGTCGCGAACTCTGATACGAACACCTTCGCTGTCTTTAACTTTGGCAACGGTATAGCCTTCGACTGCATTTATGGCGATATTGGCGCTGGCAAGCAGCGGATTGAGTTCGCCCGGCACCCCGAGCCCGGCAAACAGTGTGGCAGAAGCCAATACTGCGAGAATCAACAGAGCTGGTTTAAGGTTTTTCATGAGTCTGGCCTCCTTGTTGGCTTATTTGTCCCACTGGTAAAAGTTGTTGGCTTTCATGATACTGATGAGCTTGCTTGAATAGTTCGGATCGGTAGCATAGCCGGCTTTATGAATTTCGCGGGCAAACTGGTCGGGGTTGTTCTTGTATTTCATCGCTGGTGAATAACGGGCATTCTGCAGCAGTTTACCATGGTCTTCGATTGACTGCGCCCAGGTGTGATACTTGCGGAAATTGGCATATTCAGTAACCATGCGGCCATTGCGGAATT
>MFYY01000127.1:1323-6429 GCA_001787855.1 Candidatus Riflebacteria bacterium GWC2_50_8
GCCGGTTTCAAGCGCTGCCTGGGCGAGGGTTACCGATGCCGGAACCCCGGTTCTTTTCATCGATTCGCGGGCAACCGGACCAAACAGTTTTGAAAATGCTTCTGGAGAGAGCTTGCCGCCCTTGTAGTTGGCAAGAGCTGCTTCGGCTTCTTTTGACGAGGCAGATGTGCTGCCAGAGGTTGAACCGCTGGTGGAGCCACTGGTAGAACCTTTCGTCGCCGGGTCGTCTTTTTCGAGATATCCGCCGTTGCGTGTGTCACCTGGATAATAGGGTTCCTCGCCCGATGCCGGCGCGCCCGGTATCGATACATAGTTCTTGTGCATATAGCCGGTCTGGCCATCAATGGTAACTTTATAGAATTCGCCCTCTTCACCGATTACCTGTATGGCCGTTCCACTCGGAAACATGCTGATGACCTTGCCCCACGGCCACTCGCGCAGGCGCAGGTCTGAGGCTTCAACAGTTCCGGTTACCGGGAACTTGTCGTCGGCCTTTTTGGCAGACTCATCCTTGATCTGCGCAGATGAGCTTTCCTGGCCGCTCTGCCCCGACTTGTCGATTTTTACATCTTTTTCAGTGAACGGGGTTTCAGCCGCGGTGAGCACGATAATAGAACAGATAAAAATAAAAAGAATGCATAATTTCAGATATTTGTTCATGGAGTTTTCTCCTTTTTGCGTTAACTATATTACCGCAAATTCAGCAAATAGTTTCATCGCAGAAAAAAAATCTGCATGTAAAGGCTTAAGGTTTGCCAATATGCGATCGGGCTGGCATTACCGATTGTGGAGAGATAAGATCGACAAGCAGGCGATTACGAATGTGGGTGCCCGACGTGCTGGTTGAGTCGTTCAATGCGCTGCGCCAGCAGACGGGCAAGAAACAGCGAGTAGTGCGGTTTTTCCTTGATGCCGGCAACGAATTCTTTTTTGGAAATGCGGATCAGCGAGCCTTCAGACAACGCCTTTACGGTTGCGCTGCGCCGGTTGTTGAGCAGAAAAGACATTTCGCCGAGAAAGATGTCGTCATGGGTCAGCACCGTCATGGCTTCACCGTTCACGCTGACTTCATAGCGACCGCAGGTAATGTAATACAGAAAATCACTGGGTTCGCCTTCTCTGAATACCGTATCGCCGGCCTGAAATTTTGCTGTGGTCAGATTTTTAAACAAAACCGGCGTGATATTGTTGACACCTTCCTGATGGTAGAAGCTGAATCGAACTGAATTTCCCCGGTCATTATAGACCATTTCGCTGGTCATGTCGCGCGAAAGCGTCACGCCACGACCATGCAGACTAAATGTGCCGCCGCCATGGGTCGGGTCTTTGAGACTGCGCCAGTCAAATCCTTCACCCTCGTCGGTGATGCTGAAGGTCGTGTGATTCGGATAAATGTTGTATTCGAGATATACCTTGCGACTAGCTATGTCAGGGTCTTTGCAGCGTCTGTCTATTAACTCGGTCATGTCGCCGCCATTTTGCAGCCAGCTCGACTTTTCGCCATAAGATATGTTGCAGTTGCCGTGTTCAATCGCGTTAATAAGCATTTCGGTGAGAACAAAGCCGAGTTTTTCCTGGTTGATGATGTCGATCCTGTTGAGATTATAGAGATAATTGCAGATCAGGTTGGTAAAGCAGCTGACCTCGATAAGGTCGTTCTTCAACTCGAATGACGAATTGATGACGTTGCCAAGGTCTGAGCCGATAACGCGCTGAAACAGCATGTGGCGGTTATGACTGATTATGCTGAATACATGTGGCAGCTGACGTTCAAGGCGCGACGTTTCGAGCAACGCGATGACGCTGGTACTGCGCAGTTTTTCTGATTCGCGCAATGCGCGCACTGATTCGCAAAGGCCGATAATGCCTGAATTTAATAGCCAGGCATCGCTTTTGATGACATTCATCAGCAGGTCGGTATCAAGTTTGTCGTCAGCGAAATTGATAATTACCAGCTCTGGCATTTCGATGCCGAGATAGTCCATGGCCTGGCTTGCCTTGTCGATTTGCAGTGTCTCACAGCTCTCAGTACATTCGCCGAGCAGCCTGGAAATGCTTTTATATTGTTCTTTGTCAGAAGTTACGATTGGCACTCTGGTCATATTTTTTTCCCCTCAAGCCAAATTGTCAGCGCCTGATGCCAATTTTAAAACTTTTCCGTGGGCGGGTCAAGACCAACGTTACAGCCGCTTAGACAGCATATGAAGTCTTGCTGCCATACTCGAAGGAGCAGGTTCGCAAGCAAGATATTCATTTCTCAAAGGTGTTAACAGATGTGCAAGGCCGTGGTCACCAGAGACTGACTTTGCATTTTTACGGAGACTGTAATGGAAAAAAGGCGGGCCGGGTTGTAGAATGGTGCAAATAAGTTTTAAAGAGGTCTGAATCTGCAAAAGAATGGACGCGACAACAGCATCAGTGGCTTGCTACGAGACTGGCAGACGCCATTTGCGGTAATTCTGCTTTTTCTGGTTCTCATCATACCTCTGCGTCTGCTGGCCGACAAGGTTGCCGAGCTTCAGAAACATCGCGAAGAGTGGTTTAAGACTACATCACAGGCACGTTTGCACGAAGAACTGGATCAGTTTAAAAATGATCTGACGGCAGAAGCCTGGGTAAAGAATTTTGTCGACTCACGGCTCGAAAAACTCGATCTGGAAAGTGTTTTTCTCGACCTTTCGACAGAGCAGTCTGACTATCTGAGACGTCAGAAACTCGATGAGATATATCTTTCCGTGAAAAAGGCCTTGCAGGTTGGCGGTCGCGTGCCGCAGCCTTTTTTCATGGTCGTAACAGACAATCTCGTGCAGGATTTCAGGTATGATTTTGCCGTTGAACTGCGGCAGAATGGCGACGATGACAAGGATACCGCACTCTTTTTAAGCAATCTGGCTCTGCGTTCCCTTTTTTACCGGTTGGCTTCGGGAGTGCAGGTTCACCTCGAAAAAGGAGGAAGGGACTGGGATAACGGGTCGTCGACGAGAAAAGGTATAAGCAGGCATTTTCGCAAATTACTCAGCAACTATAAGGGCAGAGAGCCTGAAAATCGCAAAGTTCGCAGTTATCTTTCCGATTTATACGG
The DNA here is from genome assembly GCA_001787855.1 of Candidatus Riflebacteria bacterium GWC2_50_8. GTDB lineage: Bacteria > Muiribacteriota > Ozemobacteria > Ozemobacterales > Ozemobacteraceae > Rifleibacterium. The sequence continues at coordinate 4,406 of MFYY01000127.1, forward strand.
ATTCAGCGAATTACATTATTATTCTTACGTCCTCGAACACAGGAAAGAGGTGACCGGGCTTGTCGTCATTGGATATCTTGCACCGCATATCGGGCGAAACGATATCATTCGGTCTGCACTTGCCAGGTCGGCCGGTCGGCCGGTGCGAAGGCTTATCAGCAAGAATCGGCCGGTCTCGGCACCTGCAGTGCAAAATTTGCTTTTCGAAGCGTTGCCCGAAGCCGCTTTGCAGGAAAAGAACCTGTTTGTCGGCGTAGAATTGCTGGAGTCGGCTGTCAGACCATATGCTGCCACTCTGAACGGATTGAATATACTGGCCGGTTTTATTGTGCTGGCAAGCTATGCCATGTTTCTGCACAGTCTCTTCTTTGGCCTGTCGGTGCAAACCAGTTTGCGAAAAAAGCTGATGATAATTCTGGCGCCGGCGCTTTTTTTGCCGGCCGTTCTGGTTGCGATAACAGCGCGCGGCATTTCTGACGACTATCTCTCTTCGCGGGCTGACATGGCCCAGAATTACCTGGCAAGCGCTCTCGACGAACTCGAACTGACTTATCAGGAAGGGGCATCGCGGCTGACGCTTAACCATATGCGTCTCAAGCTTGGTTTGAATCAATATTGGAAGAACGCCCTGGGAAGCGTTCCTGAAGAACAGGTAATGAAGAGATTTATGAGTTTTGATATGGGAAGAAGTTATCTTTACGACAGAGCCGGCCGGAGCATTCATTTGCGCGGCACCTCTGTTGCCGGCAGTCCGGACCGGATTATGGCCAACAATGCCGTTCGTCTGCTTAACAATCTTTCTGGCCTGGAGGCCAATCAGAGAACCCGGCGCCAGCTCGAAAATCTTGAATTTACCGACGGTTTGGTCGAAGAAATATCTGATAATCTGGTTTTGCTCGAGACTTCGGCCTGTGAAGGGGAAGTTGCTGCCAATCCTTCTACAGCCAATGTTCTGTCCAGGGAAATTTACCACCTGTATGCCGATTGGGATGAAAAGCCGGTTCGCCCAAGAACTGTGGGCTTCTTCGGTATTCAGCAGGATAAGGTTTTTAAGAGCCAGATAACCAGTAACCCTGTTTATCCACACGGCTTTTTTGAGCGACAGCATGATGAATACCGTGTTGCAATAGGCATGGCCAGCCGTGATAACGAATATATGGGACAGGAGTTCTGGCTGGATTTTTCGCAACGGCGGCCGGTCGCGCTTAAAAGGCTTTTTGACAAAGCCATGGATCTGCGTTTTTCAGGAGATTCATTGTCAGAAGATGCGCCTGATTCGGTTTCTTCCTGGAGGTTTTTTATCGACCGGCCTCTGATATTTGCCGGCACAGCCACTTTCAGTGCTGACAGTATGTTGGCTCTTTATCTCGATATCGTTCCATTTGCGCTGTTCGCCTACAGTATACTGATTCTGCTGGTGATCAGCGAAGTTTTGTCGAGACTGTTTGTGTCGCCGCTGGATGTGGTTTCACAGGGTGTCAAATCGGTTGCCGCCGGCGAAGATCTTGCCCTGCGCCTGCAGATTGCCAGTAATGACGAATTTGACCTGATGGGGCATGCATTTAATGGCATGACCGCCGGGCTGTTGCAAAAGCATCACATTTCTCGCTTTGTTTCTGACCGGCTTTTGCTGCAGCTGGCTCAGACGGGGCCTGCCGGCGACACGACTGAATACGAAGTTACCGTGCTGGCTTCTGATTTGCGCAATTTCACGGGTATTTCAGAGTCATATCCGCCAGAAGTCGTCGTAGAAGTTCTCAATGACTACTTTACGGCAATGGAAGAGGCTATCAAGGCAGCAGGCGGCAGTATCGACAAGTTTATTGGCGATGCGATCATTGCAGTATTCTACGAACAGGAAGGTCTACTGCCCGCTGTCAGGGCCTGCCGTGCTGCCTCAGATATGCGTAAACGTCTGGCTGCTTTCAATCAGAGCCAGCAGCTTGCCGGTAAATTAACCATTGAGAATGGCATTGGCCTGGCGACCGGCATGGTCATCTCGGCCAGTCTGGGTGAGGAAAGTG